>CAZPZW010000043.1:0-19920 GCA_964591165.1 uncultured Thermoanaerobaculia bacterium
AGCATGCCGAGGGGATCGCTGATGCCGCCCTGTTCGTCGACCACGAACTCCTGCGCGATGGCGTGCAGGATTTCGCGATCGGAGGGCAGCGCCGCCGACTGCGCCGCGCCGAGGGCGCGCTGGATATCGGTCTTCCCGATCTCCCGGTCCTTGCGCGCCACCGAAACCATGCCGCGCGCGTTCACGCAGCGCACGTCCGCCCCGGCGACACCGACGTAGGCGCGCGAGATCTCCACTCCGGCCATGACCTCGGCCTCCTCGCTCGCCGCCTTGAGCGCTTCGACCGCGGCCTCGACGTTGACGATGTTGCCGCGCCGCGTTCCCCGGTTGGGCGCGCTCCCGCGGCCGGCCACCTCGAGCCCTCCCTTGCCGTCGCGCTGCCCGATGAGCACCGCGACCTTCGAGGAGCCGATGTCGATTCCTACGACGTACTGTTCTGCCTTGGCCATTCGCCGGACCCCTCTCGCACTGCGGGTTGAAAAACGATGCGTCGATCGAATCGAAGGTCGATGAAGCGCACGCCGCCGTAGCGGCGTTCGAGCTCGGGGAGCAACCGCGCGACGTCGCCGAGGCGGGCGGCGAGCGTGCCGGCGCGCACCAGCAGCGGGAACTCGAGCGCTGCGAGGTGAAGCCGGAAGTCGCCTTCGCCGAGCACCTCGACCTCGGAGAGCGTGCGCGCCCAATCCGGGGCGCACTCGGCGAGCTCGGCGCTCACCGCTAGCGCGCCCCCGAGGCCGCTCTCGACCCGGGTCGCCACCGAGACCAGCAGCAGGTCGGCCGGCCCGAAGCGCGGATCGAAGGGCGCGATCACCTCGCCGGCGCCGTCGAGGTACGAGAGCGCCGAACCGTTGCGCAGCAAGGCCTGCGGCTGGCGCTCCGCGAGGACGACGAGCAGGCGGTTCGGCAGCCGCTTCTCCAGCACCAGGCCGTCGACCCAGGGATTGGCGGCGAGCAGCGCCTCGACGCGTCCGAGCTCCAGGCGAATCAGGTTCTCGCCCACCAGCGGCGCGAGCTGTCGCTCGACCCAACGCGCCTCGACGTGGCGGTTGCCCGCCACTTCGACCGCGGCGAGCGCGAAGGTGGGTGAGCTGAAGAGCCAGAGCGCCAGCGCCGCCGGCGCTCCGACCAGGACGAGCGCCTGCAGGAAGTGCCGTCCGAGCGCCAGCCACGGATTGCGTCGACGCACCCGGACGGCGGAGGAGGGGCGCCGGAACGGCAGCACCCGCGCTTCCGGGACGGGGGGCAGTGGAGGCGCGCTCACCGGCCTCCCTCCGCGACCAGCCGCTCGGCAAGACGGAAGATGTCGCCGGCTCCGAGCGTCAGAACGACGTCGTCCGCGCCCACGCCGGCGAGCTTCGCCTCCGCGGCGCGCCAGTCGGCGCAGTAGTCGACGCGCGCGTGCCCGAGGGCGCGCACGGCGCGCGCCACCAGCTCGCCGCTCACTCCGGCGATCGGCCGCTCGCGAGAAGCGTAGACATCGGTCACCACGACGTGATCGGCCGCGGCGAGCGCCTGCCCGAAATCGGTGGCGAGGTCGCGCGTCCGGGAGTAGAGGTGGGGCTGGAAGACGGCGTGCAACACGCGGCGCGGAAAGACCTGGCGCGCCGCTGCGAGGGTGGCCGCCACCTCGGTCGGATGGTGGGCGTAGTCGTCGACCACTTCGGCGCCGCGACAGCGGCCCAGGCGTTCGAAACGCCGGTGGACACCGGCGAAGCCGGCGAGCGAGCGCGTCATCACCGGCACGGGCACCCCCAGGGCGAGCCCGACCGCCAGAGCCGCCAGCGCGTTGCGCACGTTGTGCAACCCGGCGAGCGGCAGCTCGAGGCGCCCGAGCTCGCCGTGGGCGTGCGACACCAGAGTGAAGGAGCTCCCGGTGCTCGCGAGATCGAGCTCTGTGGCGCGCAGCGCGCAACTCTCGCCGAGGCCGTAGGTCGTCACCCGGCGGTCGCCCAGGCGGGGCAGCAGCGCGGCGGCGTGGGGGTCGTCCACGCAGACGATCACCTGGCCGAAGAAGGGAACCCGTCCGGCGAAGGTGGCGAAAGCCTGTTGGATCGCCTCGAGATCGCCGTAGGTGTCGAGATGATCGCGGTCGATCGAGGTGATGACCGCGAGGATCGGCGAGAGCGAGAGGAAGCTGCGGTCGAACTCGTCGGCCTCGACGACCATGTAGTCGCTCGCTCCCAACCGCGCGCCGGTGCCCGAGACGCGCAACCGGCCGCCGACGATCACCGTCGGGTCGAGCCCGGCGTCGGTGAGCAGTGCGCCGACGAGCGAGGTGGTGGTGGTCTTGCCGTGCGTGCCGGCCACCGCGATGCCGTACTTCAGGCGCATCAGCTCGGCCAGCATCTCGGCGCGGCGAACGACCGTCACGCCCCGCGCCCTCGCCGCCACGACTTCGGGGTTGTCGGGCGCGATCGCCGACGAGATCACCACCAGGTCGACCCCGTCGAGGTGCGCCGCGTCGTGACCCAGGGCGACCGGAGCCCCGAGCCCGACCAGCCGCTCGGTGGCCTCGCTGACCGCCTGATCGCAGCCCGAAACCGTCACGTCGTACTGCAGCAGGACCTCGGCGATGCCGCTCATCCCCGCGCCGCCGATGCCCACGAAGTGCGCGTGCCGGAGACCGGCGAAGCGATGGAACATCATGCCGCGACCTCCACGAGGTCGCCCAGGCGCTCGGCGATCGCCGCCGCGGCGTCCGGCCGGGCCAGGGCGCGCGCCCGCTCGCCCATCCGGGCGAGCTCGACGCGGTCGGCGAGCAGCGCCACGAGCGTGTCGCCGAGCGACCCGGCATCGAGCTCCGGATCGGCCAGCACGCGCGCCGCCCCGGCGTCGGCGAGCTGTCGGGCATTCGACTCCTGGTGCCCCGCGGCGATCGCCAGCGGGAGCAGGAGGGAGGGTCGCCCAGCGGCGCAGATCTCGGCGAGCGTGATGGCGCCGGCGCGCGACACGACCAGGTCGACCGCCGCCATGGCGCCCGGCACGTTGTCGACGAAGGGCACGACGCGCAGGCGCGGCGTTTCGACGCCCGCCTCGCGATAGGCGGCGAGCGTCGACTCGAGGTGCGCCTCGCCGGTCTGGTGGAGCACCGAGAGCTCCGGCAGGGCAGCGAAGAGGCGCTCGAGCATCGGCGGCAGCAGGCGATTGAGGCGCTGCGAGCCCTGGCTTCCGCCGAGCACGAGGAGCCGTGGCTTGCCCTCTGGCCGCACCGGGCTCGCGGCGAAGAAGGCGGCTCGCACCGGCACACCGGTCGTCCAGCACGGGCAGCGCAGCTCCCGCGCCGTCGCCTCGAAGGCGACCGCCGCGCCCTGCGCGACGCGCGACAGCCAGCGGTTGGCGAGCCCCGGGGTCGCGTTGGGCTCGAGCAGCATCACCGGCCGGCCGGCCCATCGCCCGCCGAGCACCGCCGCGGCCGAGACGTATCCACCCGTCCCCAGCACGCCGTCGAACGCATCCGCGCGCACCACCCGCCGCGCGGTGACCGTCGAGCCGACCAGCGTGGCCAGGGCGCGCAGTTGCGCCATCGCGCCACGGCCGAGCAGCGGCCTGGCGGCCAGCGCAACGAACTCGAAACCGCGCTCGCTCGCCAGGCGCTCTTCGAGGCTCTCGGCGCGGCCCGCGAAGCTCACCCGCCACCCCCGCCGCACCAGCTCCTCGCCGACCGCCAGCGCCGGGAAGACGTGCCCCCCACTGCCGCCGCCGGCGAGCAGGACCCGAGGTGTCGGGGCGAGGCGAGCCACGTTCGCCTCATCCATGTTGCGAGACGTTGAGCAGCACGCCGCAGACCACCATGGTCACCACCAGCGACGAGCCGCCGTAGGAAAGGAACGGGAGGGGAATTCCCTTGGTGGGCAGGAGAGCGATCGCCACCGAGATGTTGATCAGAGCCTGGAAGACCAGCAGCGCCGAGAAGCCCCAGGCCAGGTAGCGCCCGAAGGGATCGGGCGCCCGCCAGCCGGCGCGCAAGCCGCGCCAGAGAACCAGGCCGAACAGGGCGACGACCAGCAGCGCCCCGATCATCCCGAGCTCCTCGGCGACGATGGCGAAGATGAAGTCCGATTGCGGATGCGGCAGGAAGTAGAGTTTCTGCAGGCTGTTGCCCGGACCCAGACCGAAGATGCCGCCCGAGCCGACGGCGATCAGCGACTGCAGCGCCTGGAAGCCCGAGCCGAGCGGATCCCGATCCGGGTCGAGGAAGGCGAAGAGACGCGCCCGGCGATAGGGGACCGAGATCACCAGAAAGTAGAGCACCGGCAGGGCGAGCCCCAGGCCGGCGGCGACGAAGCGCCACGACAACCCGGCGAGGAAGAGCATCGTCGCCGCGGTGAGCGCGAGCAGCACGGCGGTTCCGAGATCGGGCTGCAGGACGATCAGGCCGGCGACCACCCCGGTGACGATCGCCGCGGGCAGCAGAGTCTCCCGCGAGTTGATCGCGCCGCGATGGCGATCGATCCAGAAGGCGAGGAAGGGAATCAGCGCCAGCTTGGCGAGCTCGGAGGGCTGGATCGAGATCCCGCCGACGAAGAACCAGCGCTTCGTCCCGTTGAGCTGCGGCGAGAAGAGGACCGCGATCAGCATCAGCAGGGCGCCGGCGACCAGCGCGTAGGCCACGCGCCGGTCGCGCAGCTTGCGGTAGTCGAGGTGCATCACCACCGCCATGGCGACGAATCCGATCGCCGCGGCGACCGCCTGCTTGACCAGGAAGGGGTTGATCGCCGCCCCGCGCGCTCGCGCCACCGCGGCGCTCGCCGAATAGACCATCACCAGCCCGAGACCGGTGAGCAGCACCACGGTGGTGAACAGGACGCGGTCGTAGACCAGCTTCTTCGCCACCTCAGCCTCCACTCGCCCCGGCGGGCGGGGTGCGGTGCGCATGCACCCAGCGCTGGAACTGCTCGCCGCGATCGATGTAGTCGCGGAACTGATCGAAACTGGCGCAGGCCGGCGAGAGCAGCACGACCTCTCCGGGCTCGGCGAGCGTCGACGCGGCGGCGAGCGCGCGTTCGAGCGTCCCGCTCGCCTCGAGCTCCACCGCGCCGGCGAGGGCGCGCTCGAGCGCCGCCGCCGACTCGCCGATCAGATAGGCTCGGCGGGCCTTGCGCGCCACCATCTCGCGCAGGTAGGCGAAGTCCGCGCCCTTGTTGCGCCCGCCGAGGATGACGTGCACGCTGCGGTCCGCGAATCCCTCGAGCGAGCGCGCCGTGGCAGCGACGTTGGTTCCCTTCGAGTCGTCGATGTAGCCCACGCCGGCGATCTCGGCGATGCGCTCGACGCGGTGCGGCAGGCCTCGGAAGGCGGCGAGCGCCGGCGCGATCGACTCGGGCGGAGCGCCCACCGCGCGCGCCAACAGCGCCGACGCCATCGCGTTCTCGAGGTTGTGCGGCCCGGGAAGCGGCACGTCGGTGACCGCGAAGAGCTCGCGCTCGCCGCCCGCGTCGACTTCGAGGACCCAGTCGCCGGCCTGGCGGCAACCGTCGTCGACCGCGCGGCCGCGCGAGAAGACGCGCTTGCGTGCCAGCGTCGGGCTCGCCGCCACCTCGGGTTCGTCGGCGTTGACCACCGCGATGTCCGCCGCCGTCTGATTGAGGAAGACCCGCTGCTTCGCGCCGAGGTAGGCGGCGAGCGAGCCGTGTCGGTCGAGGTGGTCGGGCGAGATGTTGAGCAGCGCCGCGGCGCGCGGGTGGAATCGCTCGATGGTCTCCAGCTGGAAGCTCGACAGCTCGACGACGAAGAACCGACCGGGGGGCCCCTCCACCACCGCGGAGAGCGGGCGGCCGATGTTGCCGCAGACCTCCACGGCGAAACCGGCGCCGGCGAGGAGCGCGCCGGTCATGGCGGTCGTGGTCGACTTGCCGTTGCTGCCGGTCACCGCGACGACCGTCCCGGCGAGATAGGCGAAGGCGAGCTCGACCTCGCCGACGATCGGCACGCCGGCCGCCCGCGCGGCGACGAGCAAGGGGTGGTCGAGGGCGACGCCGGGGCTCGCCACCAGCACGTCGAGTCCTCCCGGCAGGGCGCTCGAGGAATCGCCCAGGCGCAACGCGACCCCGGGAACCCGTTCGAGCCCCGCCAGCGCGAGCTCGTCGGCTCGCCGGCGGTCGCTCGCCACGACTTCGACGCCCCGGCCGGCGAGCAGACGGGTCGCGGCGATCCCGGAGAGCCCCAGGCCGAGGACGAAGGCGCGCTCGAGGCGCTCGGGAGCGAAGTGCGGAGTCATCGCAGTTTCAGCGTCGAGAGCGCCGTCAGGGCGAACAGGACGGCGAGGATCCAGAAGCGGACGATGATCTTCGGCTCCGCCCACCCGGCGAGCTCGAAGTGATGGTGCAGCGGCGCCATCCGGAAGATGCGCTTGCCGCGCAGCTTGAACGATGCGACCTGCAGGATGACCGACAGTCCCTCCAGCACGAAGAGACCGCCGACCAGCGCCAGGACCAGCTCCTGCTTGGCGAGCACCGCGACGATGCCGATCGCCCCGCCGAGCGCGAGCGAGCCGACGTCGCCCATGAAGACCTCGGCCGGATGGGAGTTGAACCAGAGGAATCCCATCGAGGCGCCGACCAGGGCGCCGCAGAAGACGGTGACCTCCCCCACCCCGGAGACGTAGGCGACCTGCAGGTACTGGGCAACGACCCGGTTGCCGGCGACGTAGGTGAAGACGGCGTACGTCGCGCCGGCGATCAACGACGCGCCGACGGCGAGCCCGTCCAGGCCGTCGGTCAGGTTGACGGTGTTCGAGGAGGCGACCAGCACGAAGACGACGAACGGCACGTAGAGCACGCCGAGGTCGATCACCAGGTCCTTGAGGAACGGGAAGGTGAGGGTCGGCGAGAAGGGCGCGCCCGCCGGCAGCTTCATCAGCAGGGCGCCGGCGAGCGCCGCCACCCCTACCTGCGCCAGGAACTTGGCGCGCGCGGTGAGTCCGAGGTTGCGCCGCCGCCGGACCTTGAGCAGATCGTCGGCGAAGCCGATCGCGCCGAAGGCGAGCGTCACTCCCATCGCCAGCCAGACGTAGCGGTTGGTGAGATTGGCCCACAACAGCGTCGGAACGATGAGGGCGAGCAGGATCAGCAGCCCTCCCATGGTCGGCGTGCCGGCCTTGACCTGGTGGCTCTGCGGCCCCACGTCGCGGATGTTCTGTCCGACCGAGAGGCGGCGCAGCGTGCGGATGAAGTACGGCCCGAGCAGCAGCGCGATGAGCACCGCGGTCACCACCGCCCCGGCGGTGCGGAAGGTGATGTAGCGGAAGACGTTGAACGCCGCGAAGTGGTCGCGCAGCGGAAAGAGGAGGTGGTAGAGCATCTACGCTCCCGGCTCCGCGCTCAGGCGATCAGCGATCGCCGACTCGAGCTCCTGACGGTCGGAGAACGGCACGCGCTGTCCGCCGGCCTCCATCTCGCGCTCGTGTCCCTTGCCGGCCACCAGCACCGACCAGCCGCCGCTGGCCGCCACGCCGACCGCGCGGCGGATCGCCTCGCGCCGGTCGGGAACGATCCGGTAGCTCCGGTTGCCGCTCGCCCGCAGTCCCTCCTCGACCGCCGCCAGGATGGCGAGCGGATCCTCGCTGCGCGAGTTGTCCGAGGTGGCGATCGGCAGGTCGGCGAGATCCCCGGCCACTCGGCCCATCAGCGGACGTTTGCCGGGGTCGCGATCGCCGCCGCACCCGAAGACCACCACGATCCGCGTGCCCGCGATCTCCCGCAGGCTGCGGATCGCCGCGGCCAGCGCGGCGTCGGTATGCGCGTAGTCGATCACCGCCAGGAAGTCCTGCCCGGCGCGCACCGCCTCCATGCGGCCGGGCAGCGGTGGGGTCGCAGCGATTCCGTCGACGATCGCTGCGAGCGGCAGCTCGAGCGCTTCGCCGATCGCCGCGGCGGCGAGCAGGTTGGCCAGGTTGTAGCGCCCGAGCAGCGGGGAACGCAGGGCGGCCTCGCCGCGCGGCGTGACCAGGCGGGCGAGGATGCCGTCGCCGGTCAGCTCTGCGTCGAGCGCCCGCACGGCGGCCTCGGCGCCGTAGCCGAGCGCTCCGGGCAGCTCGTCGAGCAGCCGGCGGCCGTACGGATCGTCCGCGTTCACCACCGCGCGCCCGGCGGGCTTGAGCTGGTCGAAGAGCCGCCGTTTGGCCGCGAAATACTGCTCGAGCTCGCCGTGGAAGTCGAGATGGTCGCGGGTCAGGTTGGTGAACGCCGCGACGTCGAACGCCGCGCTCCGCACCCGCCCCTGCACCAGGGCATGCGACGAAACCTCCATCACGTTCGCCCGCGCCCCCCGGGCACTCATCTCGGCGAGCAGGCGAAAGAGCTCCGAGGCCTCCGGGGTGGTGCGCTCCGCGCCTGCGGCAGAGACCCCGCCGAAGCGGTAGCCGAGCGTGCCGATCCTGGCGCAGGGCTGGCCCGCCGCCTCGAGGATCGTCGCGGCGAGCTCCACCGTGGTCGACTTGCCGTTCGTGCCGGTGACTCCGATCATCGTCAGGCCGCGATCGGGATGGCCGTAGACCGGCGCGGCGAGATCGCCGAGCAGCGCCCTCGGTGCCTCGGCGGTCAGCCAGGGCAGGGGGAAGGAGAACCCCTCGGGCCGTGGCCGATCAGCGAGGATCGCCACGGCGCCCCGCTCCGCCGCGTCGTGCGCGAAGCGCCGACCGTCGTGATGCGCGCCGCTCCAGGCGACGAAGAGGTCGCCCGGAGCGACGAATCGGGAGTCGTGACGAACGCCGAAGACCTCGGGGTTCGTCCCGAGGTCTCCGGTGACCGGCAAGCCGGCGACGAGCTCCGAGAGCCTCATCCGCCGGACCCCACGTCGAGATAGAGCTCCACCCGGCCGCCGTTCGCCGGCAACGGCGCGCCCGGCGGCGGCTCCTGCCGGCGGACGAACCCCTCGCCCCGCAGCACCGGGGTGAGGCCGAGCTCGACGGTCGCGGCGAGCGCTTGGCGCGCGCTCAGGCCGGCGAGATCGGGCACGGTGCCAGGCGGCGGCGGCAGGCGCTCCTCGACCGGTGGCTCCGTGGCGCGCTCGGCGGCGGCGGCTTGCAGGCCACCCGGCGGTGCCTCCGGGGTCCCCTCGGGCGCCGGCTCGCCCGGCCAGAGCTCCGGCCGCTCGCGCTGCGGTCGGACGTTGAGATAGAGCAACGCCTGGCGGGCGATCGCCTGGAAGACCGGCGCCGCCGCCTCACCGCCATGGTAGGAGCCCCGCGGATCGTCCAGCACCACCACCGCGACGATCGCCGGGTCGACCACCGGCGCGAAGCCGACGAAGCTGGCGATGAACTCGTCCGGCAGGTAGCCCCGGCCGGGCACCGCCTTCTGCGCCGTGCCGGTCTTGCCCGCCACGGGGTAGCCGTCGACCGCCGCCGCCCTGCCCGTGCCCCCTTCGACGGTCACCCCGGCGAGCAGGTCGCGCAGGACGACCCGACTGCGCTGCGAGATCGGTTCGCCGCGCACCACCGGTTCGGGGTGGATGCGTCGCGCGGCCGCGCCGCTCCCGACCTGCCGGACGACGTAGGGCTCGAGGAGCTTCCCTCCGTTGCCCACCGCCGCGAAGGCGAGGGCGAGCTGCAGGGGAGTGACCGACAGCCCCTGGCCGAAGGAGATATAAGCCTTGGCGAGGGCCGGCCAGCGCTCGACCGGCATGAGCAGGCCCGGACTCTCGCCCGGCAGGTCGATGCCGCTCGTGCGACCGAAGCCGAAACCGCGGATGGTGGAATAGAAGCTCGCGTTGGCGACCCTGAGCGCCGTCTTGATGGTGCCGACGTTCGACGAGCGCGCGATGACCTGGCGGAACGTGAGGTCGCCGAACGGCTTGTGATCGGCGATGCGCACCCCGGCCAGGGTGATGCCGCCCATCTCGCAGTAGAGGGTCTCGTCGGGATCGACCAGCCCCTCCTCGAGCGCCGCCGCGGCGGTCACCATCTTGAACGTCGAACCGGGCTCGTAGGCGTCGATCACCGGGCGATTGCGGCGCGCCGCTTCGTCGTAGGCCGCGAAGCGGTTGGGGTCGAACGTCGGAAACGAGGCGAGCGCCAGCACCGCCCCCGTCGCCGGATCGAGCAGCGTGACGCTGGCGCTCTTCACCCGCAACCGCACGGCGGCGTCCGCGAGCTCGCGCTCGGCGATCTCCTGCAGCGCGGCGTCGATCGTCAGGTGGAGGTCGGATCCCGGGACCGGAGCGGCCGACGGCAGGTTGGGCGGCACCGCCATCCCCTGCCGCGCGTCGCGCAGCACCGTCCGCCGCCCGGCCTTGCCGGCCACCACCCGGTCGTACATGGCCTCGAGCCCCGCCAGGCCTTGGTTGTCGGTGCCGACGTAGCCCAGGACGTGCGACGCCAGCTCGCGTTGCGGGTAGTAGCGCTTCGACTCCTCGAGGAAGTAGACGCCGGCGAGCCCGAGGTTGCGCACCGCGCGCGCCTGCGGCGGGTCGAGCTTGCGCTGGATCCAGACGAACTCGCGGTCGGAAGACAGCGTGCGGGCGAGCTTTCTCGGATCGATCTTCAGCGCGCCGGCGAGCGCCCGGGCGGCCGCAGCGGGATCGGCGAGCTCGCGCGGCACCGCGAAGGCCGACTCGACCTCCACCGACACCGCGAGCTCGCGCCCGCGCACGTCGAAGATCGTGCCGCGCGGCGGAGCGAGCTCGATCACCCGCTGCTGCTGGCGCTCCGCGCGGCGGGTGAACTCCTCGTACCGGGTCACCTGCAGGTGATAGAGCCGCGCGCCAATGGCGACCATCCAGATCGCCAGACCGGCGAGCGCGAAGAAGAGCCGGCTCCTCACCGCAGCTCCTCGAGGAAGAGCACCTGGTCGAGCCGCGGCGCCGCGAGCCCCAGCTCCCCTGCCGCGCGATCGGCGAGCTGCTGCGGGCTCGCCAGGTAGGCCGATTCGAGACGCAGCTGGCGTTCGACCTGTTGCAGCTGATGGACCCGACGCTCGAGCGCCTCGATGCGGTAGCCGACGCGCAGGGTCTCGAGCTGCAGCCAGGTGTAGATCAGCAGGCCGAGGCCCAGTGGGAAGACGGCGAGCAGGACATAGGCGAGCTCGCGCAGTCTCCGCCGGTCGCGCTCGCGCACCAGGTACGCGTTGACGACCGGGCGACGGACCGTGTAGGCGTTGCGCAAGCCGCTACAACCTCCGTGCGGCGCGCAGCCGCGCCGAGCGCGCTCGGGGGTTGGCCTCCACTTCGGGGAGCGAGGGACGGACCGGCTTCTTGGTCAGGACCTCGAGCACGCGGGTTTCGGAGCGCGTGCGCCCGGTGGTCGGGTCGACCTCGCCCCGCGCCAGGTCCCGGATCCGGTTCTTGACGATCCGGTCCTCGAGACTGTGGAAAGAGATGATCACCAGGCGTCCATCTCGCTCGAGCAGGCGCATCGCCGCGTCGAGCAGATGCTCGACCGCCGCCAGCTCTTCGTTGACCGCGATGCGCAGCGCCTGGAAGACCCGCGTCGCCGGATCGATGCGCTCGCCCTGCGAACGACGCCGGTGCTTGGCGCGCCGCACCACCTCGGCGAGCGACGTGGTGGTGTCGATCGGGTGCGTGCGCCGCTCGGTCACGATCGCGCGGGCGACGCGGCGCGCTTCGGGCTCTTCACCGTACTCGCGAAAGAGGGTCGTCAAGTCGTCCTCCGAAGCGCTGTTGACCAGCTCGGCCGCGGTCGCGCCGCCGCGCCCCATTCGCATGTCGAGAGGCCCTTCGCGTTGAAAGCTGAAGCCGCGCTCGGCGACGTCGAGCTGGAGCGACGAGACGCCCAGGTCGGCGTAGATCCCGCACGGTCGGACCCCGGCCGGGAGGTGTTCGGCCGAGAGCGCTTCGAGATCGCGGAAATCCCCTTCGACGAGCCTCGCGCGGTCGCCGAATCGGGCGAGCCGTTGGCGCGCCAGGGCGAGCGCCGCGGGGTCCCGGTCGATGCCGAGCAGGCGCGCCGCGGGCGAGCGATCGAGCAGCGCCTCGGCGTGACCGCCCAGGCCGAGCGTGCAGTCGACGAACTGCCCGCCGCGCTCGACGGCCAGCAGTTCGAGCGTCTCGGCGAGCAGGACGGATTGGTGGATTCGGGGCAACGCCGGGTCGTCCGCACGTGGTCAGATGCCCCGTTCGGCGAGCAGCTGGAAGTCCTCGTCGGTGAAGGGACGCTCGGCCAGGCGCGACTCGAAGCGCTCGCGATTCCAGACCACGAGGTGATCGATGCGCGCCGAGACCACGACCTCGCCGGTCATCAACGCCGTGGAGCGGAGGATCGGCGGCAGCAGCAGACGGCCCTGGCCGTCGAGCCGCGCCTGCTGACCGTAGTAGCTCACCCGTTCGAGGTAGCGCTCCTTGATGCGGTCGGTCGCCGGCAGGCCGGCGAGGCGCGATTCGATCTCCTCCCAGACCGGGAGGGGGTAGATCAGGGTGTGATCCCCGGCGACCGACGTGATGAAGAACTCGACGCCGTAGCGCTCCTCGAGCGCGCGGCGGAAGTCCGTGGGGACCTTGAGTCGCCCCTTTTCATCGATCGTGGCAACGGTGCTTCCGCGAAACATCTCCCGACCCCGCCTTCCTTAGGGTTGCGTTCGCAATGTACAGGAGTGTCCCACTTTTGTCCATTTTTTTCCACGCCTTCGGACAGGGCATCCGCAGCTCGCACCGCCAAGCGGAAATTTGGCGTAATCGATTTCCTGCGGCTGCGCGCCGGCGGCCCGCGGCGACGCCCCCGCAGAGCCGCGCTCAGGGCGCGGGCGGCGGCTCCGGCGCGGGCGCCGGGGCCGGTTCCGAGCGCTCCTCCATCGGCGCCGGACCAGTCGGCTTGGGCTCGCGCTTCGGGGCGAAGGCGGCGAGCGGATCGTTCTCGTTGCTCGTCACCGCTTCGCGGAATCCCACCGCCTCCGGCGGGATGTTCTCCACCAGGTAGGACGACCGCTCGAGCTCGCCCAGGTACTTGCGCAACTCGTCGTCGAAGCGCGTCGCGCGCTCGCGCTCGAGCAGGCTCTCCTTGACGTCTTCGAAGGGCCGCGCTCCCTCCTCGCTGCGTTCGACCACCTGCAGGAGGTGGAGCCCGCCGCGCCCTTCGACCGGGCTCGAGACCGCGCCGACCGCGAGCCCCCAAACCGCGCCGTCGAGCGCGCTCGCCAGCTCGCCGCGCTCCACCCAGCCGAGATCGATCGGCCCGCCGATCGCGTCGGACGCCATGCGCTCGACCGCCGCCTGCATCGTCTCGCCTCCGGCGATCGCGGCGCGCAGCGATTCGGCGAGCTGGCGCGCCGCCTCGCCCGAGATCTTGTCGCTGGTGACCACCAGCTCCTGCACTTTCACCTTGGCCGGCAGGCGGAACTCGTCGGGGTGCTCGCGGTAGTAGCGCCAGGCCCACTCGTCGTCGACCGAGGCGCGCGGCGACACCTCGCGCTGCACCACCTGCTGCGTCTTGATGGATCGCGAGGTGCGCGTCCGGTAGTCGGCGATCGTCATCCCCGCGGCGTCGAGCGCCTTGCGGAACGCCTCCTCGTTGGGCAGTCCCATACGCTGCCGCGTGCGGTCGATCGCTTCGTCGATCTCGGCGCCGGTGGGCTCGATCGAGAGCTGGCGGGCGCGCGCCGTGAGCAGCAGCTCGTCGAGGATCTCGCGCAACGTCGCTCGCCCGGCCTCGTTGGCCAGACGGCGGCGCTCCTCCGGCGCGAGATCCTCGGCCGCCGCGATGGCCTCGATCCGGGCTTCCTTGCGCAGCCGGTAGTCCTGCAGGGTCGCGATCTCGTCGTTGACCCGGAGCACGATCGAGTTGAGCGTCTCGCCTCGGGCGACGCCGGCGAACAGCAAGGCGGCGATCGCCGCTCGACTAACGATCTTCATGCGCCCTCGCGACGGGGTGGGCCCCGCGGTAGTTGAAGGGGAGGTTGCGCTCATAGACCAGCACAGTGTAGCGGCTGCGCGCTTCCGCGACCAATCGCGAGAGCGCACGGTCGGCGGCCGCCTGGCGCAGGCGACCGCGGATCTCCGGCTCGGCCTCGGCGAGCGGCAGGCTCTCGGCCGGGAATGTCTCGACGACCTGGAAGACGTGGAATCCGTAGTCGGCCGCCACCACCTCGCTCACCTGTCCCGCCTCCAAGCGGAACACCAGGTCCGCGAAGGTCGGCGGCAGCTCGTCGCGCGCCAGAACGCCCTGGTCGCCACCCGGCGGCGAGCCGCCCGGCGGAGTGAGGCGAGTCAGCACCTGCGCGAACGGGGCGCCCGCGGCGAGCTCGCGTCGGGCCCTTTCGGCGGTCAGCCGCTCGTCGACCAGGATCTGCCGGAGGTGCACACGCGCCGGTCGCTCGAACTCGTCGCGATGGGCGGCGAAGTAGCTCTCGATCTCGTCGCGCCGCGGCTCGCGGTCCGGGCCCGTGGCGAGCAGCGCCTCGACCGCCTCGCCGACCGGCGCCGCGGAGCCCACCAGTCCGCGCTCCCGCGCCAGGTCGGCGAGCAGCTCCTCGGTCAGGTACTGGTCGAACAGACGCGACAGGGCGGCGCTCGCCAACGCCCCACCCGGCTCGCCCAGGTTGCGCTCGAGGTAGCTCTCGAACGCCGCGTAGCGCAGCTCGCGCTCGCCCAACCGCGCCACCACATCCGGAGCGACCAGCGGCTCGCTCGGCTGGCAGGCGGTGGCGAGCGCGCAGACGACCGCCGCGAGGAGCCGTCGCGCGCTCACGCGGCGAGCTCCGCGAGCACGGAGCGTGCGGTCTCGACGAGCTGCTGGCCGCGGGCGAGCTCGAGGGTCAGCACGCCGGTCGGACTGAACGCCGCCCCCGGTCGTGCCGACACGAAGCGGATCAGACGGTCGACGTCGATCCGCGCGTCGCGGCGCAGGCGGAAGGTGAGCCGCCCGTCGGCCGCCGAGATGGTCTGCACGCGCAGCGTCTCGGCCACCCGCTTGAGGTCCACGACGTCGAGCAGGGCCTCGACCTCGCGCGGCGGCCTGCCGAACCGGTCCGACAGCTCGCCGAGGAGCTCCTCGCGCGGTCGCTCGGCCGCGGCGAGCTTGCGATAGATCTCCATGCGCAGGTTCTCGTCGCCGATGTAGCTGCGGGGAATCGTCATCGGGAGCGGCAGGTCGAGGGTGACCGAGGGGCCCTCCTCGACCGCCTCGCCGCGCAGCTCGCGCACCGTCTCCTCCAGCATCTTGAGATAGGTCTCGATCCCCAGCTCCGCGATGTGCCCGCTCTGCTCGGCGCCGAGCAGATTTCCCGCGCCGCGGATCTCGAGATCGCGCCCCGCGATGCGGAAGCCGGCGCCCAGCTCGGTGAACTCGCGCAGCGCCTCCAGACGCCGCCGCGCGTCCTCGGTGAGCGGCCGATCCGACGGCACCAGCAGATAGCAGTAACCGAGCTCGCGGCTGCGGCCCACCCGGCCGCGCAGCTGGTAGAGCTGGGCGAGCCCGAAGCGGTCCGCGCGGTCGACCAGCATGGTGTTGACGGTCGGAATGTCGATTCCGTTCTCGATGATGGTGGTGGCGAGCAGCAGATCGTGCTGCCGCGCGGTGAAAGCATGCATGCGGCGGTAGAGCTCGCGCTCGTCGAGCTGCCCGTGGCCGACCGTGACGCGCAATCCCGGCAGGAGCTCGCGCAGGCTCTCCGCCTTCTGGTCGATGGTCTCCACCCGGTTGTAGACGTAGAAGACCTGGCCGCCGCGCCCGAGCTCGTACTCGATCGCCTCGCGCACCAGCTCCTCGGAGTAGGGCAGCACGGCGGTCTCGATCGCCATGCGGTCCTTGGGCGGCGTCTCGATGAGCGAGATGTCGCGCACTCCGGCGAGCGAGAGCTGGAGGGTGCGCGGCAGGGGAGTGGCGGACATCGCGAGGACGTGCACGTTCTTCTTGAGCCGCTTCAGACGCTCCTTCTGCGCCACGCCGAAGCGCTGCTCCTCGTCGACCACCACCAGCCCGAGCCGGGCGAACTCCACGTCCTGCGAGAGCAGGCGGTGGGTGCCCACCAGGATGTCCACCACGCCCGCCGCGACGCCCGCCTTGAGCTCCTTGAGCTCCTTGCCCACCTTGAGGCGCGACAGCCGCTCGACGCGCACCGGGAAGCCGGCGAAGCGTTCCACGAAGGTCTCGAGGTGCTGGTCGGCGAGGATCGTGGTCGGCGCGAGGACCGCCACCTGGTAGCCGGCGTCGACCGCGCGGAAGGCGGCGCGCATCGCCACTTCGGTCTTCCCGAAACCGACGTCGCCGCAGAGCAGACGGTCCATCGGCTTGACCTGGGCCAGATCCTCGAGCACCGTCGCGATCGCCTCGGCCTGATCGGCGGTCTCCTCGTAGGGGAAGGCGGCGGCGAACTGCCGCTCGAGGTCGCTCGTGCCGGCGAGGATCGGGGCGCGCGCCAGCTGCCGCTCGGCGTAGAGCTTGACCAGCTCCTCGGCCATGTCGCGCAGCCCCTTCTTGACGCGCGTCTTGGTGCGGCTCCACGACGTGCCGCCGAGCTGGTCGAGCCGGGGCGCCAGCCCCTCGATGCCGCCGTACTTCTGCACCTGATCGAGGCGCGCGAGCGGCACCAGCAGTCGGCGCCCCCCGGCGTAGACGATCTCCATCACCTCGCTGTCGGCGGCGCTCGGCGCGGCGGCGGCGGCGCGCAACGGCGCGGGCAGGCTCGCGGCACCACCCTCGCCGCCGCCCACCGTGCGCAACGCGACGAACTGGCCGATCCCGTGGTCGGCGTGCACCACGTAGTCGCCCACCTTGAGGTCGCGCAACGTCGGCACGAACGGTCCGTAGCGGCTGCGGCCGCGCCGGCCGCGCGCCGCCGGCCGCGGCAGCAGCTGGGTCTCGCCGAAGACCACGACCCCCGCCGCCGGCAGGCGGAACCCGCGCTCGAGCTCGCCCTCGACCAGCTCGACGCCCCCCCGGCCGACCGCGAGGTCGCGCCCGGTGAGCAGCTCGCCGAGCGCGCCGTGGCGCTCCGCGGGCGCGACGAGCAGCAGCCGCTCGCCGCGCGAGCGCGCCGTCTCCACCTCTCGCGGGAAGCGCGGCAGTTGCCCGTGGAAGAGCTCGGTCGTCGTGGCGGCGCAGTCGAGGGTCGGGCCCCCGGGAGCGAGCGGCTCGATCGTCGCCCGCGCCCCGGCGAGCATCGCCGACACCAGCTCGGCGGGATGCTCGAGCAGCTCCGGCGGCAGGGCGAGCCGCCGGTGCTCGCGCCGCGCCTCGAACTCGGCGGCGAGGCGATCGCGATGGTGCCCGACCTCGGCGGCGAGCGCGTCGGGGTCGCAGGCGATCCAGAGCGCTTCCGGCAGGAGCTCGCGGAGCGTCAAGGTGCGCTCGGCAGCGAGCGGCAGGAGGTTCTCCCAGCCCGCGAAGCGGCCGCCGCCGGCGAGCGCCGTCAGGTGGTCCACGGTCTCGCGCCCCGGCTCTTCGTCGACCATCGGCGCCAGCCGGGCGGCCAGCCGGCGCGCCGCCTCCTCGCCTTCGGCGAACAGGGCGAGCGGCAGCACGGCGACCTGCTCGAGCTCGGCGTCCGAGCGCTGCGACTCGACGTCGAAGCGGCGCAGACTCTCGATCTCGGAACCCAGCAGGTCGAGCCGCACCGGATCGCTCTCGCCGGCCGGGAAGAGATCGAACACCCCCCCGCGCACCGCGAAGTCCCCCACCTCCCCCACCAGGTCGACCCGCCGGTAGCCGAGGGTGACCAGGCGACGCCCGAGCGCCTCGAGATCCAGCTCCGTTCCGGGCGCGAGCTCGATCGGCGCGAGCTGGGCGGCCTCGGGCAGGCGTCGGAACAGGGCGCGCGGGGTGACCACCAGGGCGCGCAATCGCCCGGCGCGCGCGTCGGCGAGCGCGGTGACCTCCTGGGCCCGCACGGTGAGCGAGGCCTCGACCTCCTGGTAGGGCGAGAGCGACGGTCCCGGGAAGTGCGCGCCCACCTCGTCGCCCGCGACCAGCCGCAGGGCTTCGAGCCAGGCGAGCGCCTCGTTCTCGTGCGGCACGACGACGATCAGCAGCCGCGCGAGCTCGACCGCTGCGAGATCGAACATCCAAGCCGCGGCGGCGGGCGGCAAACGAGTGAGGCGCGGCCGCTCGCCTGCCGGGCGCGTTGGCGAGAGGCCGGCGATCAGGGCGCGGTAGGGACCGCCGGTCGCGAGCTGGCGGGAGAGCTCCTCCCAGGGCGACGGGCGCGGCATCGCGCCTAGTCTAGCCGTCGCCGGCGGCCGGGCGGGCAGGCGCCCCTTCCGGCGCAGGCGCTGGCGGCACGGCTTCGTCCGGCGGCGGCACGCGTTCCAGCCGGTCGGCGAGCACGACCGCGCCCCAGGCGAGCAGCATCCCCGCGTACCCGTCGACCGCGTAGTGCAGGCCGGTGAGCAGCGAACCGACGAAGGTCAGAGCGGTCGCGATCGCCAGCGGGAGGAACCAGCGTCGGGCGTGCCGGCGGGCCCAGAGCGCGAACATCCAGTGCGCGCCGACGTGCAGCGAGGGCAGCGCCGCCACCGCCAGGAAGGGCTTGAACTGGAAGACCGCCCCCTGGTCGCGCGCCGAGACCATCGCGAGGTAGTTGCTCCAGAGCTTCCCCTCCATCGTCGCCGCGTAGGGCATCCGGGGCAGCACCTCGGCGAAGACGTCGGGCGAGAAGAAGGCCGGTCCGACCGCCGGGATCGCCAGGTAGACGAGCGCGCCGGTGAGCCAGAGCAGCGAGCAGGCGAGCGCGAAGTTGCGCCGTCGCGCCGGCTCGCGCGAGAGGAAGATCACGGATTGCGCCGCGAGCACCGTGGTGAGCCAGAGCGCGTACCAGAAATCGATCCAGGGGGCGGCCGCACTGCGACCGAAGAGCTCGACGGCGAACAGCGAGGGCGACACCCCGAGATGGAGCGCGCGGTCGAGCCGCCAGAGGGCCGCGTCGTAGAGCTCGCGGTGGAGCAGCGGAACGCTCACCTTGAGCCAGGAGTAGGCGTAGGTCATCACCATCGCGGCGAGCCAGACGCGGGCGAGCAGTACGAGCTGCGCTGGCGCCAGCACCGCCCGCGCCCAGGGGAGCGGCGACCGCCAGCGTGCCAGATGTGCCGCGAGGTGGAGCCCGAGCCCCATCGCGAGCACTCCCGGCAGGCGATCCAGCATGGCAGCGGCCATGTACTCGACCGTGCGCCAGTCCATCTTCAGGCCGCGGGCGCGCAGGAAGAGCACGATGGCGATCGCCATCGCATAGGTGAAGAGCTCGAAGGGCCGCAGGAACAGCCGCAGTCGACGCGTCACGGGGCCGGCCGCGTCACTCGATCTCGACCAGCGGGTCGCCTCCCTCCACCGCGACCCCCGGTGCGACGTGCACCCGGCGCACGATGCCGGCGCGCTCCGCCTGGATCTCGTTCTGCATCTTCATCGCCTCGAGGACGACGAGCGACTGGCCGGCGGTGACTTCCTGGCCCTCCGCGACGCGCACGTCGACCACCCGCCCGGGCATGTAGGCCGCGACCAGGAGCTTTCCGCGCTTGCCGCTCGCCGCCCGCGTCTCCTCGGCCAGAAAGGTCAACGGATCGACCAGCTCGACGGCGTGGTCGCGCCCGCGCCAACCGACGTGATAGCGCCCGTCGCCCAGCCGGAAGACCGCCGTCTCGTAGCTCTCTCCCGAGGCGATCAGGCTCCACAGGAACGGCCCCAGGGGCCGCGTTTCGATCTCGTAGCTGCGCTCGCCGACGGTGACCCGATAGCGACCGGCGTGGCGCTCGACGGTCAGCCGCTCGGTGCGATCGCCCAGTCGCGCGACGAGCTGCACGGCCCTAGCCCCAGCTCTCGCCACGGCGCGCGGCGCGACGCGACGATTCACGCCACCGGCTGCGGTGCCCGGTGCCGCCGGGCGGCCGGCCGGCGACCCGCTGGCTGCGCTCGAAGTGGGCGATCGCGGCGGCGAGCAGCGGCACGTCCGCGTTGTCCTCGCCGGCGACCGGCTGGAGCTCACCGCTCGCCAGCTTGCGGTCGAGCCAATGAATGTCGAACTGGCCGGCGAGGAACTCCGGATC
>CAZPZW010000044.1:0-19727 GCA_964591165.1 uncultured Thermoanaerobaculia bacterium
CGAAGGGCGAGACGTACTCCTCGGTGCGGTAGCCGCTCTTGTCCTGGACGTCGAAATCGAGCGAGCCGGCGACGATCAGGTCGGCTTGCGAGCGCTCGCCCAGCGCCTGCCAGAACTCCTTGTTGCGCGACAGGACGTCGAGGTCGAACGACGGGTAGTCCACCGGACCGGTCTCGACGATCTTCAGCGTCGTCTCGCGGCGCAGCACCTTGACCAGATAGCGCTCGAACTCCCGCTGGACGCTGGTCGACGGCAGGCCTGGACGCTCGCCGGAGCCCTCCCGACTGAGCACCACGAACGGGGCCGGAGCCAGCGTCCGCTTGCCCGTGAGGTCGATCCGCGCGCGCACCGGCAGGCGGAGGGTGACCTCCACCGCGGCCAGGGCGGGCAGCGCGAAGAAGAGCATTAGGGCGGTCAGCCGCCCGGAGAGGGAGCGGCTCATCGCGAACCTCCGGAGGGGCCCTGGGCCGGCGGCGGCTCCGCGGGAGGCGAGGCCGGCGGCGGCTCCGCGGCCGGCGCCTCGGTCGGCGCCTCGGTCGGGGGCACCGGCAGGACATTCGGCTTGCCGCGCCCCTTCGAGCGGAAGCTCTGGTAGAACTCGGTGAAGCGCGTGTAGTTCTGCTTCACGAAGCGGTTCTGCGGCGCAATCTGGATCGCCTCGCGGTAGGTCGCCAGAGCATCCTCGAAGCGGCCCACCGCTTCGTAGCAGACTGCCAAGTTGTTGAGCACACTGGCGTTCGCTGCGCCGCTGGCGCGCGCCTGCTCGAAGCGGAAGAGCGCCTCGCTCCACAGGCCGCGGCGTGCCATGTCGACTCCGAACGCGACCTGCTCGCTCGCGCGCGGCGCGCCGCCGCTGCCCTTCCCGCTGGTCCCGCTGCTGGCGCAGCCGACTCCCGAACCCGCCAGCATGGCGATCGCCGCCACGGCCAGCCCACGCGAGACTTGACGCCGGTCCATAAGACCCCTTTCGGCCGGCCGAGAGCGCCGGTTCCCCTTGCCGGAAGCGGCAGCCTGAACCTGCCCGCAGTATATACGAGCGTTTTGCGCCTCCGGCTCGCCAACCGACGCCGCGGGCTGCGTTTCCGGGCGTCAGATTGCGCTCGCCGACGACGTCTTGGACAGGCGAAATGCAAGGCCCGGACCGGCTCGACGAGAGAACCTGCCAGATCGCGCTCAACGCCCATCCCGCGCTCGGGCGCGCCGCCATCTGCCGACTCGCCGCGGCGCTCCCGTCCTGGCGAGACGCCGCCGGGGGGACGAGCGAGGACGAGCTCGCCGCACGGCTGTCCGTCGGAAAGGACGCCCTCGCGCTGGCGCGCGAAGCGCTCGTCGGCGCACCGGTGACCGCGCGGAGCGAAGAACGCCAGGCGGCCCGCTTGGGCGCCGAGCTGGTGACGCGCGACGAGCCGGCCTTTCCGCGGCGATTCCACGAGCTCAATCTGCCGCCGCCGGTGCTCTACCTCGCCGGACAGATCCCCGAGGGCCCCGCCGTCGCCATCGTCGGCTCGCGCCGCGCCAGCCCGTACGGCGCCGAGGTCGCCGAATGGCTGGGGCGCGAGCTCGCGGCGAGCGGCCTGACGGTGGTGTCGGGCTTCGCGCGCGGCGTCGACGCGGCGGCACATCGCGGCGCCCTCGCCGCCGAGGCAGGCCGGACGGTGGCCATCCTCGGCTGCGGGCTGGGGGTCGACTATCCGCGCCACCGCCGCGAGCTCGGGCCGGCGATCGCGCGCCGCGGCGCCCTGGTGTCGGAGTTCCCCTGCGCCGCGGAACCTCAGAACTGGCACTTCCCGGTGCGCAACCGGCTCATCGCCACCCTCGCCGACGCCACCGTGGTGGTCGAGGCGGCGCCCCGTTCGGGCTCGCTGGTGACCGCGCGGCTGGCGCTCGAGGCGGGGCGCGACGTGCTTGCCGTCCCCGGGCGGATCACCGACGAGCTCGCGCTCGGTACCAACCAGCTGCTCGCCGACGGCGCGGCGCCGGTGTCGCATCCGGCCGACGTCCTTGCCGCCTTGGGGCTCGGCGGGGAGCGCGCGCCGCGACCCGCCCTGCCGCCACCGCCGGGGCTCACCGCCGCCCAGATGGCCCTGTTCGCAGCCCTCGACGCGAACGACGGCAGAAGCGCCGAGGCGCTCGCCGGGCTCGCCGGACTGGCGATCGATGCCGTCGTTTCCGGCCTTCTCGAGGCCGAGCTCGGGGGGTGGGCAGTGCGCGATCCGGGCGGCGGTTACCGTCGCCGATCCTGAGCCCGGGTTGACAGCTGTGTTAGATTCCGCCCCCTTGGATCGCGAGCGGCCCTCCCGCACCGGGAATCTCGCCGCCGCCGCCGATCGGAAGTCCCGAAGACCCGTGGCCAAAAATCTCATCATCGTCGAAAGCCCTGCCAAGACGCGCACGCTCAAGAAGTTCCTCGGGCGCGACTGGGCGGTCGAAGCCTCCGTCGGACACATTCGCGACCTGCCGAAGAAGGACATGGGCCTGGGCCCCGGTTACGAGCCCACCTACGCCGTACTGGCCGCCAAGAAGGACGTGGTGAAGCGGCTGCGCGAGGCGGCGAAGAAGGCCGAGCGGATCTACCTCGCTCCCGACCCCGACCGCGAGGGCGAAGCGATCGCCTGGCACATCGCCGAGGTCCTCGGCCACGATGCCGCCACGGTGCATCGGGTGACCTTCAACGAGATCACCCAGAGCGCGGTCACCAAGGCGCTCGCCAATCCGGGCAGGATCGACCTCCGGTTGGTCGACGCGCAGCAGGCGCGCCGCGTGCTCGATCGGTTGATGGGATTCAAGCTCTCGCCGCTGCTCTGGGACAAGGTGAAGCGAGGCCTGTCGGCCGGCCGCGTGCAGTCGGTCGCGCTGAAGATGGTCTGCGAACGGCAGGCCGAGATCGACGCCTTCCAGCCGGTCGAGTACTGGGTGCTGGGCGCCCGGCTCGCCGCTCCCGCCGGCCGCACGCCGCCCGAGTTCGTCGCCAAGCTGCACCAGATCGACGGCAAGAAGGCGGAAGTGGGGAGCGCCGAGGCCGCCGAGACGGTTCGCCGCGAGCTCGCGGGAGGCGAGTTCCGCGTCGCCACCATCGAGCGCAAGGAGTCGAAACAGCGCCCCTCGCCGCCGTTCATCACCAGCCGGCTGCAGCAGGAGGCGGCGCGTCGCTTCGGCTTCTCGGTCAAGCGCACGATGGGCCTGGCGCAAGGGCTCTACGAAGGCCGGGTGATCGGCGACCGCGGTCAGCTCGGCCTCATCACCTACATGCGCACCGATTCGACCCGCATTGCCGCGGAGGCGATCGAGGCCGTGCGCGAGCTGATCGCCGACGCCTACGGGCCCGACAAGCTCCCGAAGAAACCCAACCTGTACGGCTCCAAGAAGGGCGCACAGGACGCCCACGAGGCGATCCGGCCGACCTACCTCGACCTGCCCCCGGAGGCCGCCGCCCCCTACCTCGAAGCCGACGAGCTCAAGCTCTATCGCCTGATCTGGGAGCGCTTCGTGGCGAGCCAGATGTTGCCCGCGGTGTTCGATGTCACTCAGGTCGACATCGCGCGCGGCAGCCTCACGCTGCGCGCTGCGGGCAAGGTGCTGCGAAGCGCCGGCTTCCTCGCCGTCTACCAGGAGGTGATCGACAAGCTCGAGAGCGACGAAGAGGACGGCACGGGTCAGCTGCCGGCCCTCGCGGAAGGAGAGCTCCTCCGCCTGGTCGACCTGCTCGCCGAGCAGAAGTTCACCCAACCCCCGGCCCAATTCTCCGAAGCGACCCTGGTCAAAGCGTTGGAGGAAAACGGCATCGGCCGGCCCTCGACCTACGCCGCGATCCTCTCCACCCTCTCCGAGCGCGAGTACGCCGAGAAGATCGAGGGACGCTTCCGGCCGACCGCGTTGGGCAAGGTGGTGAATCGGCTTCTGCAGAACGGCTTCGAGGACGTGATCAACGAGGGTTACACCGCCCGCCTCGAAGAGGAGCTCGACGAGATCGAGGAGGGGAAGATCCCCTGGAAGCAGGCGGTCGAAGAGTTCGACACCAAGTTCGAGCGCGACTTGGCGCGCGGCGGCAAGCGCTGGCCCGACATCAAGGTGCAGGGCATCGGGCTGGGCGAGCTCGAGCCGGCGCGGCGCGACGAGCGCTGCCCCAAGTGCGGCCGCGAGCTGGTGGTCCGTTTCGGCCGCTACGGCGCCTTCGTCGGCTGCACCGGCTACCGCGAAGAGCCGACCTGCGACTACACCTCCGACCTCGCCCCCAAGAGTCCGCAAGCGGTCGCCGCCGAGAGCCAGGCGGCCGAGGAGATCGCGCCGTGCGAGCTGTGCGGCAAGCCGATGGCGCTCAAGCGCTCGCGCTTCGGCGCCTTCCTGGGCTGCACCGGCTACCCCGAGTGCAAGAACATCCGCAAGATCGGCCCCCAGGCCGCGCCCCCGAAGGACACCGGAGTGGGCTGCCCGGAGTGCAAGCAGGGGACGATCCAGGAGAAGAAGTCACGGCGCGGCAAGATCTTCTTCTCCTGCTCGCGCTATCCCGACTGCAAGTTCGCGCTCTGGAACAAGCCGGTCGCCGAGCCCTGTCCGCAGTGCCGCTACCCGCTGCTCACCGAGAAGACCACCAAGCGGCACGGCACCCAGCTGGTCTGCCCGAACGAGGGCTGCGGTTACAAAGCCTCGGTCGAGAGCGCCTGACGGGCGCCCCCTCGATTCAGTCAAGCGCGAACTCCTGACGCCAGTCGCCGGCCTCCTGGTAGGGCGGCTGATCCTCCTTGAGGAGGATCCGGCTCTCCAGCACCAGCGCGTCGATTCCGGTGCGCATGAAGCAGCGGTAACTGTCCTCCGGCGTGCAGACGATCGGCTCGCCACGGACGTTGAAGCTGGTGTTGACCAGCACCGGGCAGCCGGTCCGCCGTTCGAAGGCCTGGAGAATGTCGGCGTAGAGCGGATTGACCTCGCGGCGCACGGTCTGGATGCGCGCCGAGTAGTCGACGTGGGTGACCGCGGGGATCTCGGAGCGCACCACGTTCAGCTTCTCGATCCCCCAGAGCGCGCGCTCGGCCGCGTTCATCTCGCGCCGGCGCTCCGGGCGGACCCCGGCGACCAGCAGCATGTAGGGGCTCTCCGTGTCGAGCTCGAACCACTCCCCGACCCGCTCGCGCAGCACGCTCGGCGCGAACGGCCGGAAGCTCTCGCGGAACTTGATCTTCAGGTTCATCGCCGCCTGCATGCGCGGCGAGCGAGGGTCGCCCAGGATGGAGCGGCCGCCGAGCGCCCGCGGACCGAACTCCATGCGCCCCTGGTGCAACCCGACCACCTTCTCCGCGGCGAGCAGCTCGGCGACGGCGTCGGCGAGCGCGCTCCGCTCGAGCCGGCGATGCGGAATCTGCCGCTCGGCGAGGAAGCGGTCGATCGCCGCTTCGTCGTCGCGCGGCCCGAGCAGCGCGCCGCGCATGCCGTCGGCGTAGGGCGGCGGGCCGGACCCCTGCCAGGAGCTCGCCGCGACCCATGCGCCGCGGCGCTCCGCGCTCGAGCGGGGCTGACCGAGGTAGCGGTGCCAGACGGCGAGCGCCACGCCGAGCGCGCCGCCGGCGTCGCCCGCCGCTGGCTGGATCCAGAGCTCTTCGAAAGGACCCTCGCGGAGGATCCGGCCGTTGGCGACGCAGTTGAGCGCCACGCCACCCGCCAGGCAGAGCTTGGCGAGGCCGGTCACCCGCCGGGCGTGACCGGCCATCTTCAGCATCGCCTCCTCGGTCAGCACCTGGAGGCTCGCGGCGAGGTCCATCTCCTTCTGGGTGAGCCGCGACTCCGCCCGGCGCTCCTGGCCGCCGAACAGCGCCGCGAAGCGGCGGTTGGTCATCCGCAGCCCCTCGCAGTAGCCGAAGAAGCGCTGATCGAGACGCAGGCTCCCGTCGTCCGCCACCTCCGCCACCCGGCGCAGCTCCTCGACGTAGCGCGGCTCGCCGTAGGGCGCCAGGCCCATCACCTTGTACTCACCGCTGTTCACCTTGAAGCCGGTGTAGTAGGTGAGGGCGCTGTAGAGCAGGCCCAGGCTGGCCGGGAAGCGGAGCTCCTGTGCGAGCTCGAGCGTCGCCCCCCGTCCGGTGCCCAGGGAGGCGGTCGCCCACTCGCCCACTCCGTCGACCGTGAGGATCGCCGCCTCCTCGAAGGGCGAGGGGTAGAACGCCGACGCGGCGTGGCTCTCGTGGTGATCGCCGAACAGGATCGGTGCCTTGAGCTCCTTCGCCCGGCGCTTCGCCTCGCGGTGCTCGAGGATCCCCTCGGCGTGCGCCAGCTCGATCGGGATGCGCTCGGGCAGCCAGAGCTTCTCCTTCATCCACAGCGGCATCGCGCGGGCGAAGGACGGGAAGCCGCGCGGCGCATAGTCGAGGTAGGTCTCGAGCAGGCGGTCGAACTTGAGCAGCGGCTTGTCGTAGAAGGCGACGAAGTCGATCTGGTCGGCCGCGAGCCCGCCCTCGGCGAGGCAGTACGCGGCCGCGCCGCGCGGAAAGCGATGGTCGTGCTTCTTGCGGCTGAAACGCTCCTCCTGCGCCGCGGCCACGATCTCGCCGTCGACGAGCAGGCAGGCTGCGGAGTCGTGGTAGTAGGCCGAGAGGCCCAGGATGGAGGTCACCGGCCCGCCGCGCGAAGCCCTAGAAGAGGGCGTAGATGAAGGGCGCGACCGCCGAGCCCTTGGCGAGCACCAGGAGCGCCCCGACCAGGACCAGGACGATCACGATCGGCGCCAGCCAGTACTTCTTGTGTTCGCGCAGGAACTGCCAGAGCTCGGTGAGAACGCGGGTCTTGGACATGGGTGGGCTCGCTCGCGAGGTCGCTCAGAACATCTTCTCGAAGTGCTTGGGGTCCCGCTGGCGTTCGGCGTAGGGCCGCCAGTAGCTCGCCTGGCGGGCGGCGCGGCGCTCCAGCGGATCCCATCCGAAGAGCCGCTTGACCCGCCCGATCGGCGTCACCACCCCGAAGTAGACCAGCGCCAGAACGAGCTGCGCGACGACCGCGCCGATCGCCTCCCCGGCCGCCATCCAGACACGGCGCGGTCCGGCGAGCAAGCGCGGCGCGACTAGCGCCACGAGCAGGAGCAGCGCTCCCGCGCCGGCGAACCCCGGCCCCAGCGCGCCGAACCGGCGGCGCACGATCCACCAACTCCCGAGCCCCAGCAGCACGCCGCCCACGACGAGGCCGAACTCGCGCGCCGCGCGGTTCGAAGACGAGGGTCGGGTGGGTGGCGACGCGGGCACGATGAGAGATCGACGACGGCGCGACGAGCGTAGCACGCGAGCGCGCGGGAGCCGCCCGCTCCCGTATCATCGCTCCATGTCGAGCTCCCCCGTCCACGTCGTCGGCGCCGGCCTCGCCGGCAGCGAGTGCGCCTTCCAGCTCGCCCGCCGCGGCGTGCCCGTGGTGCTCCACGAGATGCGCCCGGTGCGCACCACCCCGGCGCACTCCGGCGACCGTTTCGCCGAGCTGGTCTGCTCCAATTCGCTGCGCAGCGACGAGCCGGACCACGCGGCCGGCCTGCTCAAGCGGGAGATGGAGCGCTTCGATTCGCTGATCATCGCGGCCGCCCGCGCCACCGCCGTGCCGGCCGGCGCCGCCCTCGCGGTCGATCGCGAGCGCTTCGCCGAGGAGGTCACGCGACGGCTCGGCGCCTTGCCCGCGGTCGAGGTGCGTCGCGAAGAGGTGACCGGGCTGCCCGCGGGCGACGCGGTGCTCGCCACCGGCCCGCTCACCTCGCCCGACCTCGCGCGCTCGATCGGCGACCTGCTGGGCAGCGACTACCTCTATTTCTACGACGCCATCGCCCCGATCGTGGATGGCGAGACGCTCGACTTCACCCGCCTCTTCTGGGCGTCGCGCTGGGGCAAGGGCGAGGGTGACGACTACCTCAACTCGCCGCTCGACCGCGCGCAGTACTCTGCATTTCGCGATGCGGTCCTCGCCGCCGAGGTCATGCCGCTGCACGACTTCGAGCGCACCCTCTTCTTCGAGGGCTGCCTGCCGATCGAGGAGCTCGCCCGGCGCGGCGAGGACACGCTGCGCTACGGTCCGATGAAGCCGGTGGGCCTCCGCGCCCCCGACGGCCGGCGCCCCTGGGCGGTGGTGCAGCTGCGCCAGGAGAACCTCGCCAAGACCCACTACAACCTGGTCGGCTTCCAGTCGCGCATGAAATGGCCCGATCAGCAGCGGGTCTTCCGCCTCCTGCCGGGCCTCGAGCGCGCCGAGTTCGTCCGCCTCGGCCAGATCCACCGCAACACCTTCGTCAACGCGCCGCGCCACCTGGACGAGCGCTACCGGGTGCGCTCGCGGCCGGAACTCCGCCTCGCCGGACAGATCACCGGGGTCGAGGGCTACCTCGAATCCGCGGCGACGGGGCTCGCCGCCGCGCTCTACCTGGTGCTCGAACGGCGCGGCATCGCGCCGCCGCCCCTCCCCGCCACCACCGCGCTCGGCGCGCTGGCCCGCCACCTGACCGAGTCGGATCCGGCGAGCTTCCAGCCGGCCAACATCAACTACGGCCTGTTCACACCCCTCGAGCCGCTGCCCAAGCGGGACGCGCGCCGCGCCGCCTACGCCGCCCGCTCCCAGTCGGATCTCGCGCTCTGGAGCGCCGCTTGCGGGCTCTGATCGCCCGCTTCCTGGCGCATCTCGAAGGCGAGCGCCGGCTCTCGCCCAACACCCTGCGCGCCTACGCAGGTGACCTCGAGCGCTTCGCCGACTTCCTCGCCCGGCAGTACTGGAACGTCGCGCCCGAGGCGGTCGAGCTCGCCGCGATCGACGTCGCCGCCGTGCGTTCCTATCTTGCCGCGCTGGCCAGCGAGCGCAATCGTCGCGGCCAGGGGCGGGCACTCTCGGCGTTGCGCACGTTCTTCCGCTGGGCCTGCCGGGTCGGCGAGGCCTCGGCGAACCCGGCCGCGCGGGTGCCGGCGCCCAAGACCCCGAAGACGCTGCCCCGCCACCTGCGTCCCGGCGAAACGGAGACATTGCTCGAGGCGCCGCAGGGCGAGGCGCCGGCGGCGCGGCGGGATCGGGCGCTCCTCGAGCTGCTCTATGCCAGCGGGCTGCGCGTCTCGGAGCTGGTGTCGCTCGACTGGCGCGATCTCGACCTCGCCGGCCGGGTGTTGCGCGTCGTGGGCAAAGGGGGCAAGGAGCGGATGGTCCCCTTCGGCCGGCCCGCCGAGCTCGCGCTGCGCGCCTGGCGCGCCGGCTGGAGCGAGTTGCGGGGGATCGAGCCGGCCGGCGACGATCCGGTCTTCCTCAATGTGCGCCAGGGCGAGCGGCTGAGCGACCGGTCGGTGCGCCGCATCCTCGATCGTTGGGTGGCAGCGGCGGCGCTGGCGCGCGGCGTCCACCCGCACACGCTGCGTCATACCTTCGCCACCCACCTGCTCGAACGGGGGGCGGACCTGCGCGCCATCCAGGAGCTCTTGGGGCACAGCTCCCTCTCCACCACCCAGCGCTACACCCATGTCGACATCGAGCGGCTGCTCGCCGTCTATCGCGGCGCCCATCCGCGCGCCAAGGCTGCGGAGATCGATTGAATGGACGTCACCCTGGTCACCTACGCGGAGCTGCTCGAGCTCTTCCCCGACGATCAGCCGCTCGCCGCCGCGCTCACCCGGGCCGGGCTCGAGGTCGGCGTCGTGGCCTGGGACGATCCGGCGTTCGACTGGCGCTCGACCCGCCTCGCCTTCTTGCGCTCACCCTGGGACTACTACCGGCGCCACGCCGAGTTCCTCGCCTGGGCGGAGCGCGCCGCCGGCTCGACCACGCTGGTCAATCCGCTACCGGTGGTGCGTTGGAACACCCACAAGGGCTATCTGCTCGAGCTCGCGGCGCGCGGCGCCGCCGTCGTGCCGACGGCGCTCCTGGCGCGCGGCGGGCGCTGCGATCTCGGCGCTCTGGTTGCGGCGCGCGGCTGGCGGGGCGTGGTCGTCAAGCCGGCCGTCTCGGCCGACTCGTGGGAGACGCTCTTCGCCGCGGAGGGGGAACTCGCGCGCGGCCAGGCGCACATCGATCGGTTGCTTCCCGAGCGCGATCTGCTGGTGCAGCCGTTCCTCCCCTCGGTCGAGAGCTACGGCGAGCGCTGCCTGGTCTACCTCGACGGCCACTTCTCGCACGCGGTGCGCAAGAACGCCCTCACGCTGGGCGGCCGCTGGGCCGGACTGCCCGAGGGCCAGCCGGTCGAGGCCGCTGCCGACGAGCTCGCCGCAGCCGACGCGATCCTCGCCGCTGCCGGCTTTCCCGACCTGCTCTATGCCCGGGTCGACCTCACCCGCGACGCGGCGGGGCGTCCGCTCCTGCTCGAGCTCGAGCTGACCGAGCCGACGCTCTTCGTGGCCGACTCCCCCGGCGGGCTCGCCCGCCTCGTCGACGCCATCGTTCGCCGGTTGGCGGGCCGCGACGCCCGCGCGCCCGTTTCCGGGTAGGCTTCGCCCAGGAAGCGAGGTTGCGATGGCCAGGCGCGCGCCGTCTCCACAGGCTGCGAAGCGGAGTGGCCTCTCCGGGGAGCACTTCCGCGTCGTGTTCGAGAACGCTCACGAAGCGCTCGTGATCGTCCAGGAGGGCCTGCTCCGACTGGCCAATCCGGCCGCTTCCCGACTCTCCGCCTACGCCCCGGAGGATCTCGTCGGGATGCCGTTCCTCGAGCTCATCCACCCCGACGACCGCGCGATCGCCGCCGAGCGCTACGCCGAGCGGCTGGCGGGCAACGTCCAAGAGCGCACACTTTCGCTGCGCCTGGTGCGCAAGGACGGGGAGATCCTCTGGGTCGAAGTCCGCTCCCTGCCGGTCGAATGGCACGGCCGGCCGGCCGTGCTGAGCTTCGCGGGCGACGTCACCGACCGGGAGCAGGCGCGACAAGAAGCCGCCGAGATGGGGCGGCTCCTCGAGCGGATCGCCGAAGTCCTGCCGCACTTCCTCTTCATCTACGACTACGACCTCGAGCGTGACGTCTACCTGAACCGCTCGGTGCCGCTCGCGCTCGGTTACTCCGCGGCCGAGGCGGCGGCCTTCGAGCCCTATCCCTTCCTTCACCTGTGCCACCCCGACGATCTGTCGGCGGCGCTCGACCGCGACCAGCGCTGGCAGGGCGTCGCCGAGGGCGCGACCCGGGTCGTCGAGTTCCGCCTGCGCCATCGCAACGGCGAATGGCGCATCTTCCGTTCGCACAACACGCCGTTCCAGCGCGACGCCGCCGGCCGCATCCGCCAGATCCTCGGCGTGACGCGGGACGTGACCGACGAGAAGCGCGCCGAGGATCTGCTGCGCCGCACCGAGCGGTTCGAGAGCCTGGGGCTCCTCGCTGGCGGCATCGCCCACGACTTCTCGAACCTCCTGACCCCGATCCTGGGCAATGTCGAGCTGCTACTCGCCCGGCTGCCCGAGGGCTCCCCGTTGGCGGAGCGCGCGCTCGCCATCGAGGGAGCGGTCGAGCGCGCCTCCGAGCTCGCCCGCCAGCTGCACGTCTTCGCCGGCCGCGGCGAGATCGAACGCCGGCCGGTGGACCTCAACCTGCTGGTCGAGGAGGTGGTCCACCTGCAGGGCGCGCTCGCCGCCACCCCGGTGCCGACCCGCGTCGACCTCGCGGCCGGACTGCCGCCGATCGCGGGCGACTCGAGCCAACTCCGCCAGGTCATCCTCCATCTGCTCACCAACGCGCGCGATGCCCTGATCGACCGGCCGGGCCAGGTAGAGCTGATCACGCGGCGCGTCGAGCTCGACGCTGCGACGCTCGGCACGCTGGTGCTCGCCGAGGGCGTCGAACCCGGTCCCGCCGTGCTGCTCGAGGTGAGCGACGAGGGGGCCGGGATGGGCGACGAAACCCTGTCGCGCATCTGGGAGCCCTTCTACTCCACCAAGGGGCGGGGGCGTGGCCTGGGACTTTCGGCGGCCTTCGGCATCCTGCGCGCGCATCGCGCCGGCCTGGGAGTCCAATCGCGTCTCGGCCAGGGAAGCCGTTTCTCCATCTACTTTCCCGTGGCGCGTCCCGCCGGCCGACCGGGCGGTTGATAGACTGCCGGTCCCGATGCGCAGTCTCTCGACGACGGTCCTGCTCGTGCGCCGCGGCGGCCAGGTCGTGCTCGCCTCCGACGGCCAGGTCACGCTCGGCAACGCGATCGTCAAGTCGGGAGCGGCGAAGGTCAAGCGGGCCGGCAAGGGCAAGGTCCTGGTCGGCTTCGCCGGCGGCGCCGCCGACGGACTCGCCCTGTTCACCCGTTTCGAGGCGAAGCTCGAGGAGTTCAACCAGAACCTGGAACGGGCGGTGGTCGAGCTCGCCAAGGACTGGCGGACCGATCGGGCGCTGCGCCAGCTCGACGCCGTCATGGTGGTCGCCGACCGCGAGAAGAGCTTCCTCGTCTCGGGCACCGGCGACCTGCTGCAACCGGACGACGACGGCCTGCTCGCCATCGGCTCGGGCGGCAACTTCGCCCTCGCGGCGGCCCGCGCCCTGGTGATCCACACCGGTCTCTCGGCGCGCGAGATCGCCGTCGAGGCGATGAAGATCGCGGCCGCACTCTGCATCTACACCAACGATCGACTGACCGTCGAGGAGTTATGAGCGGCGCGCCCCCGCGCGAGACGGCGCCGCCGGTCGAGAACCTGACTCCGCGCCAGATCGTCGCCGAGCTCGACAAGTACGTGGTCGGCCAGCGCGCCGCCAAGCGGGCGGTGGCGATCGCTCTGCGCAACCGCTGGCGCCGCCAGCAGTTGCCGCCGGCGGTGGGCGACGAGATCGTGCCCAAGAACATCCTGATGATCGGCCCGACCGGGGTCGGCAAGACGGAGATCGCGCGCCGCCTCGCCAAGCTCGCGCGCGCTCCTTTCCTCAAAGTGGAGGCCTCGAAGTTCACCGAGGTGGGCTACGTCGGGCGGGATTGCGAGTCGATGGTGCGCGACCTGGTCGAGATCGCCGTCGCGCTGGTGCGCACGGAGCGCCGCCAGGCGGTCGCCGCGACCGCCGCCGAGCGCGCCGAGGAGCGCCTGCTCGCCCTCCTGCTGCCGGTTCCGCCGCCCGTCCACACCCCGCCGACCGGCGCGTCGCTCGACGGCAGCGAGGAGTTCGCCTCGACCCGCGAAAAGCTGCGTGAGAAGCTCCGCGCCGGCGCGCTCGAGAGTCGCACCGTCGAGCTCGAGGTCGAGGAGAGCGCGGCGCCCTCGCTCGAGATGTTCGGCCCGCAGGGGGTCGAGGAAGTCGGGATCAATCTCAAGGAGATGCTCCCCGGGCTCTTCTCGCGTCGCCGCCGGCAGAAAATGACCGTCGCCGAGGCGCGCGAGCAGCTGCTCGCCGAGGAGGCGGAGAAGCTGATCGACCGCCAGCAGCTGGCGCGCGACGCGCGGCAGCGGGTCGAACAGACCGGCATCATCTTCCTCGACGAGATCGACAAGATCGCCGGACGCGAAGCGGGCGGTCGCGGCCCCGACGTCTCGCGTGAGGGGGTGCAGCGCGATCTGCTGCCGATCGTCGAGGGGACGACCGTGGCGACCAAGTACGGGCCGGTGAAGACCGACCACGTCCTGTTCGTCGCCGCAGGCGCGTTCCACGTCGCCAAGCCCTCCGATCTCATCCCGGAGCTCCAGGGTCGTTTCCCGATCCGGGTCGAGCTCGAAGCGCTCACCGAGGAGGACTTCGTCCGCATCCTCACCGAACCCGAGACGGCGCTCACCAAGCAGTACGCGGCGCTCCTCGGCACCGAGGGCCTGGCTCTGGAGTTCACCGCCGACGCCGTCGCCGCGCTGGCGCGGATCGCGGTCGAGGTGAACTCGGCGACCGAGAACATCGGAGCCCGCAGGCTCGCCACGGTCCTCGAGCGGCTGCTCGAGGAGGTCTCCTTCGAAGCCCCCGACATGACCGGGATGGCGCTCACCGTGGATGCCGCCTTCGTGCAGCGCACGCTCTCCGACATCGTGCAGAACCAGGACCTCTCCCGCTATGTGCTCTAGCTCGCGCTCCCGGCTCGCCCTGCTCCTCCTCCCGCTCCTGCTGGGAACGCTCGCCGCCTGCGGCAAGCGGGGGGACCCGACGCCGGCCCCGCGGCGCATCCCGCAGACCGTTTCCGACCTGATCGTGCGGCAGCGCGGGTTCGAGGTGGCGCTCGAGTTCGGCTATCCCAAGGCGACCGTGGCCGGCCTGCCCTACGCCGGGCTCGACGAGGTCGTCCTCCTGGTCCTGGAACGCCCGGCGCCGGCGACCGGCGCCCCCGTGGCGGTCGATCCGCGCGAGTTCGCGCTCGCCGCACGGCCGCTGATCCGGCTAGTCGGTGGCGAGCTCGCGAGCGCCATCTCGGGCGACCGCGTGACGGTCCGCTACCGCCTCCCCGATCCGCTGCCAACCCCTGTTCCGGTGAGCACTTACGCCGTCCAGACCCACGCCGCCGAGGGGGAGAGCTCCGCGCTCTCCAACCTGGTCGCCTTGGTGCCCAAGGCCGCGCCACCACCGCCCGAGGGATTCTCCGCCACAGCGCGCAAGACCGGGATCGAGCTCGGCTGGCGGAGCGACGCGCTCCCGGCCACCGCCTTCCAGGTCTATCGCCGGGACGCCGAGAAGACCTCCTACGGCGCGCCCCTCGCGACGCTCGAGGCCGGCGCCAGCAGCCACCTCGACACCACCGCGATCTACGGCCGGCGCTACATCTACACCCTCTGCGCGGTGGCGAACCGCGAGCCGCTGATCGAGAGCGCCCCCGCCGCGGAGCGCGAAGTGGACTTCCAGGACCGCTTCGCGCCAGAGACTCCGCGAGGCGTGCGCGCCCTGGCCTCGGTCGGCGAAGTCCGCCTGATCTGGGAACCGAGCCCCGACTCCGACACCGCCGGATACCTCGTCGAGCGGGCCGATCCGGGAGCCGATTTCCATCGTGTCACCGCCGATCCGGTCGCCGGGCGCGAGCTCGTCGATCGCGGGCTCGCCTCGGGATTCACCTTCCGCTACCGCGTAGCAGCGGTCGACGCCAAGGGTAACCTCGGCAACTTCTCCCTGCCGATCGACACCACAGTGCCGTGAGCGAGCTCTTCAAGCTCTCGGGCGGCGGCAACGATTTCCTCGCCCTGGCGGAGCCGGCGAGCGACCCGGCGCCTGGCGAGATCGTCGCCTGGTGCGCGCGCGGCCTCTCGCTCGGCGCCGATGGTCTCTTCGTCGTCCGCCGACGCGCCGCGGGCGGCGTCGCGATGCGCTACTGGAACGCCGACGGCGGCGAGGCCGCGCTGTGCATCAACGGCACACGCTGCGCCGCGCGCCTGGCGCTCGAGCTCGGCTGGGTGCGCGGGAGCTTCCCGGTGGCGACCGGCGCCGGCGTCTTCGCGGCGCAGGCCACAGCGCCGACCGTCATCGCGCTCACCCTGCCGGCGCCGGCCGGCCGGCCGCGCCGCCACGTCGTCTCGATCGGCGAGACCGCCGTCGACGGCTGGCTCGCCGATCCCGGCGTGCCGCACTTCGTCGTCCTCTGGCCCGCCTCGCTCGCCACCGCCCCGGTCGCCGAGCTGGGGCCGCCGCTGCGCGCCCATCCCGAGTTCGGCGCCGCCGGCGCCAACGTCGACTTCGTCCGTTTCCCCTCTTGCCACGAGCTGGAGATCCGCAGCTTCGAGCGCGGCGTCGAGGGCGAGACGCTCGCCTGCGGCACCGGGGTGCTCGCGGCGGTCGCCGTCGGTCTGCAACTCGGCCTCGCCAAGCTGCCGGTCACCGCCGCGACGCTCGGCGGATTCGCGCTCGCGGTGGACGGCCAGACGGCCGACGGCGCGCCGCGCCACTGGTCGCTCGCCGGCGACGCGCGCCTGCTCGCCCGGATCGCGGCGACCGCCGAGTCCGCGCTGCCGCCGCCCCCGGCCGCCCGCTGGTCCGTGTGATTCCCCGCGGCCGCCGCGGCGCCCTTTGCTAAGCTCACTGGCCGCATGACACGGCGCGACTTCCCGGCGGTCGAGGAGCAGCTGGAGCTGCTGCGCCGCGGCGCGGTCGACCTGGTCTCGGAGGAGGACCTCCGGCGCAAGCTCACGCGCTCGCGCGCCGAAGGCCGGCCGCTCGCGATCAAGGCAGGCTTCGATCCCTCGTCGCCCGATCTGCATCTCGGTCACACCGTGCTGCTGCGCAAAATGCGCCACTTCCAGCAGCTCGGCCATCGGGTGATCTTCCTGATCGGCGACTTCACCGGCATGATCGGCGACCCCAGCGGCAAGAAGGCGACCCGCCCGCAGCTCTCCCGCGAGGCGCTGCTCGCCAACGCCGAGACCTACGCGCGGCAGGTTTACCGCATCCTCGACCGCGAGGCGACGGTGGTGCGCTTCAACAGCGAGTGGCTCTCGCCGCTCGGCGCCGAGGGGATGATCCGCCTCGCCGGCAAGTGGACGCTGGCGCGGATGATGGAGCGCGACGACTTCCGCACCCGCTGGCAGACCCAGCAGCCGATCTCGATCCACGAGCTGCTCTATCCGCTGGTTCAGGGCAAGGACTCGGTCGAGATGGCGAAGCGCCCGGACGTCGGCTGCGACGTCGAGCTCGGCGGGCACGACCAGATCTTCAACCTCCTGGTCGGCCGCGACCTGATGAAAGAGGAGGGACTGGAGCCGCAGGTCTGCCTCACCGTGCCGCTGCTCGTCGGGCTCGACGGCCACGAGAAGATGTCGAAGTCGCTGGGCAACGCGATCGCAGTCGAGGACCCGCCGCAGCAGATCTACGGCAAGGCGATGTCGATCCCCGATCCGCTGATGTGGGATTGGCTGCTGCTGCTCACCGATCTGCCGCAGGTGGAGCTCGCCGCGCGCCAACGCCAGGTCGCCGCCGGCGAGCTCCATCCCAAGACGATGAAGCAGGAGCTCGCCCGCCGCCTGGTCGAGGACTTCCACGGCGCCGCCGAGGCGCGCGCCGCCGAGCAGGAGTTCGAGCGGGTGTTCGCCTCTGGCGGCCTGCCGGACGAGATCGAGGAGAGCACGCTCGCGGGCGGGCGGCCGCTCGCCGCGCTGCTGGTCGACGCCGGCCTCGCCCCGTCGCGCAACGAAGCGCGCCGGCTGCTCGAGCAGGGCGCCGTCACCCTCGACGGCGAGCGAGCCTCCGATCCGCACGCCGAGCTCGCGGCGCGGTCCGAGCCCTATCTGTTCAAGGTCGGCAAGCGCAAGTTCAAACGCGTGCGCGTCCGCTGATTCCGCCCACCCCTTGGGGCGGGCCTCCCCCGCCGACCCGGGCGTACATTGGCTGCGCAGGCGGCTCGCTCGAGCCGTCCGAGCGAGGGAGGTGGCTATGCGCGATCTGGTCGCCCGGGACGTGATGAACCCCGAAGTCATCAAGGTGCGCGACGACATGTCGGTCTCCGAGCTCGCCCAGTTCCTGATCGACAGCGAGATCTCGGGAGCCCCGGTGGAGGACGTCGAGGGGCGCCTGGTCGGCGTCGTGTCGCTCACCGACGTCGCCGCCGCCGCCGCCGACCGCCAGCAGGCGGTCGCCGAGCGGCGCCGCCCCGAGTACTACCTGCGCGGCTGGGAAGAGAAGTGGAACCCGGAGGAGTTCAGCGGGATGCACGTCGAGGAGTCCGAGCTCTCCGTGGGCTCCATCATGACCCCCGCGGTCTATGCGGTCGACGAGGAGATGCCGATCTCCAAGGTCGCCGAGAAGATGGTGCATTCGCACATTCACCGTCTGCTGGTCACCCGCAACCACCGCGTGGTGGGGATCATCACGACGTCCGACCTGCTCGGCCTCCTGATCGAAGTCGGCGACGACTAGCTGTTGCGCGGCCCCCGCGCCCGACGACCCGCGAAGTAGAAGGGGAGCCCGGCGAGGATCATCGCGGCGAGGATCCAGAGCTGCGCGCTGGTGCGCGTCGCGAGCAGCCAGCAGCAGAACAGGAGAGCGACCGGCGCGACGAAACCGGCCGCCGGCAACCGGAACTCCGGAGCTTCCCCGCCACGCCGCCGGAAGACGAAGAGCGCGATCGTGGTGAGCGCGAAGTAGAGCAGCCGCACGATCGCGGCGAGCGTGGCGTTCCAGGCGAAGCTCCCCCAGAAAGCGCAACCGAGGGTGAGCAGGGCGAAGACCACGATGGCCGCCGCCGGCGTGCGGAAGCGCGGGTGGATGCGCGAGAGCGGCGCCGGGAGCTCGCCACGCTCCGCCATGGCGAAGAGCAGGCGCGGCGACTGCAGGGTCGTGCCGGTCGCCCAACCGGAGATCGAGAGCGTGGCGGCGAGCGTCGCGAAAGTCGCGCCGGCGGGCCCGACGAGCACGGCGAAGGCGGCGGCAATCGGCGCGCGCGCGGCGGCGGCGTGCGGCACGACGCCCACCACCACGAGCTGCACGAGGAAGTAGAGCGCGGCGATCAGGCCGAGCGCCGCGAGCAGCGCGAACGCGGTATCGCGCCGCGGGTTACGCGCCTCCCCCGCCGGGATGAGCGCCGCCTCGAAGCCCCCGTAGGCGAAGATCAGGAGTAGCACCGCCTGGGTCCAGTCGGGGCTCGCGACCGCCTGCGTCGCGAGGACGTCGGCGCGCACCCGGAAGACTCCGAGCAGGACGAGCAGGACGAGCGGTGCCAGCTTGGCGAGGGTGAAGAGATCCACCGCCCAGGTGGCCTGGCGGACCCCGACGACGTTGATCGCGGTGACCAGACCGAAGAGCGCCGCCATCGCCACGAGGCGACCGCCGCCACTCGCCGCGCCGGGCAGGAGCTCGCCCAGGTAGAGGGCGAAGACGTTGAGGTTGGCCGCCGCCGAGAGCACCCGCGTCCAGAACGCGAGCCAGCCGACCTCGAACCCGGCGAGCGGCCCGAAGGCCTCGTGGGCGTGGAGATAGGGCCCTCCCGCGTCGCGGAAGCGGCTGGCCACCTCGGCCAGGCAGAGGACGATGGCGAGGATGCCGAGCCCGGCGAGCAGAGCGGCCAGCGGGCTCCAGGCCCCGGTGAGCCCGGCGAGGGTCGCCGGCAGGCCGAAGATCGCGCTGCCGATCACCCCGTTGACCACCGCCGCGGTCAGGTCCCAGCGGCCGATGACCCGCCGGAGCCCGGCGGACGGCGCCGCCCGCTCACCGCCCCCAGCCGCTCGGTTCGGCGTCATGAAGGCGCGATCCTACGCGATCGCCCCGCGCCGCACCGGCCCTTGATAGAGTGCGCGCTTCCCGGCAGGCCGGCCCTGCCGGCCCGTCCAACCCGAACGCAGAGGAGACCGCCGATGACCCGACGTCGCAACCTGTTCGCCGCACTCGCCGCGCTCGCCGCCCTGCTCGTGCCGGCGCTCGCCGTGGCGCAGGACCTCCACCCCTCGCGCCGCCCGAGCCCGATGGGCATGGCTCGCATCACGCTGGGCGACGCCTACGTGCGCGTGGTCTACAGCCGTCCGTATCAGCGCGGCCGCGACAACATCTTCGGCACCAAGGAGAGCGGCGCGGTCGTGCCCTACGGCGAGGTCTGGCGCACCGGCGCCAACGAGGCGACCGAGATCACCGTCACCAAGGACGTGATGATCGCCGGCAAGAAGCTCGCGGCGGGCACCTACTCACTGTTCACCACCCCGGGCGCCGAGCATTGGAAGGTCCACTTCAACTCGGCGCTCGGCCTCGACGGCACCGGGTACTTCGATCGCGCGGCGATGAAGTTCACCCCGGCCGATCTGGCCAAGACCGAGGTCCTCACCGTCGAGGTCCCGGCGGCGACTCTGGCCGAGGACAAGCTGGTCGATCAGCTCACCTTCGACTTCGAGAAGACCGCCGCTGGCGCCGACATGGTGCTGCGCTGGATCCGCACCGAGGTGCGCATCCCGGTCGCGCTCGCCAAGTA
>CAZPZW010000045.1:0-7553 GCA_964591165.1 uncultured Thermoanaerobaculia bacterium
GCCGAGGAGGCGCGGCGCAAGGAGAGCCGCGAGACGGTGAACTTCGAGAGCGGCAGCGCCCGCCTCTCCAACATCGCCAAGGCCAAGCTCGACGAAGTGGCGCTCCGGCTGAAGCAGGATCCGGCCGCCATCGCGGTCGTCGTCGGCTATACCGACGCGCAGGGCGGCGATGCGGCGAACCGACAGCTCGGTGAGCGCCGGGCCAAGGCGGCGCGCGACTACCTGCTCAAGCGCCACCAGATCGACCCCAACCGGGTCCGCGTCGAGAGCCAGGGCAGCGGATCGCCGGTGGCGCCCAACGACTCGCCGGCCGGTCGGGAGCAGAACCGCCGCGCCGAGATCGTCGTTCGCGTGCCGTAGATCGCCGCGGCAGCGAACACGGAGCCCCGCGGGCCGCGCGCTCGCGGGGCTTTTTCTTGGCCGGTCAGTCGGCGGTCGAGCGCAGGGTCTCGCGTCCCAGCGACACCGCGGCCCCCACCCAACCCGCCAGCGCGCCGAAAGCGACCAGCAGCGCGATCTCTCGCGGCGGGAGGAAGTGCCCGGCGACCGCGTGCGCGAGCAACGACGAGCCGATCCGGGGTCGGAGCGCCAGGTGGAGGCCGGCGAGAGCGCCAGCTGCCAGAACGCCGCCGAAGAGTCCCTGCAGGATCCCCTCGAAATAGAACGGCCCGCGGATGTAGAACTCGGTCGCGCCGACCAGGCGCATGATGGCGATCTCGTCGCGATAGAGGAACGAGGTGAGGCGGACGACGCTTGCGATGGTGAACACCGAGGCGCCGATCAGGATCGCGGTGAGCGCGATGCCCAACACCCGCACCAGCGCGAGCACGGTCTCGACCTGCCGGATCCAGTCCTGGTCGGCGTCGACGAGCTCGACCCCCGGCAGCGCCCGCAGGCCGGCCACCCACGCCGGAAAGCTCTCGGGCTCGTCGGCGGCCGGCGGCCGCAACTTTGCCTCGAAGGAGCGTGGCAGCGCACCGGCGCCCCGCTCGGCGATGAGATCGGCAAGGCTGGGAAAGGCGCGCTCGAAGCGGTCCCGCGCCTCGGCCGGAGAGATCTCGTCCAGGCGCTCGGTCCAGCGCCCCCGGGCGAGGTAGTCGCGCACCGCGACGAGCGCCGCGCCGTCGGCGCTCGGGGCGAGATAGACCACGAAGCGCGCCTCGGCGCGCCACGCGCGCACCGTGCGGGAGAGGTTCTCGCTCACCAGCACCAGGGTTCCGGACAGAAAGAGAGTGACGGCGATGGTCAGGACGGCGAGCACGCTCACCCGCAGACTGCGCAGCAGACCGACCGCTGCCTCGCGGACGAAGTAGACCAGTGCCTGCAGGAGAGTCAAGACGCCTCCTCGACCGGCGGGGCGGGGGCGGCGGAGTCGCTTGCCAGCGCTGGCGTCGCGCGGCGTCCGGGCAGGTCGCTCGCCAGCCGGCCGTGGGCGAGCGTCAGCACGCGGTGCCCGACGCTCTCGATCAGGGCGCGGTCGTGGGTCGCGAGCAGCACGGTCGTGCCGCGCAGGTTGATGTCGAGAAAGAGGCGGACGATCTCCTGCGCCAGGTCGGGATCGAGGTTTCCGGTCGGCTCGTCGGCGATCAGGATCTCGGGCTCGTTGATCAAAGCGCGGGCGATGGCGACGCGCTGCTTCTCGCCCCCCGAGAGCTGGCTGGGGAAGCTCGCCATGCGGTGCGACAGGCCCACCCGGCGCAGCGCCTCGAAAGCGAGCCGCTTCTGCCGGCCGTGGTCGAGGCCGAGAATCCTGGGCAGGAAGGAGACGTTCTCGAAGACGGTCTTGCGCTCGATCAGGCGGAAGTCCTGGAAGACGACACCGATACTGCGCCGCAGGTAGGGGATCTTGCTGCGCGGGATCGACGCCAGGTTGCGCCCGTGCACCACGATCTGGCCCTCGCTGGGGATCTCCTCGCGGAAGATCAGCTTGAGCAGCGTGGTCTTGCCCGCGCCGCTCGCGCCGGTGATGAAGCAGAACTCGCCTCGGCGCATGCGGAACGAGACGTTGTCGAGCGCCACCTGTCCGGTGGCGAAGCGCTTGACTACGTTGAAGAACTCGATCACCGGCGGAGCTCGTTCCGCCGACCCGCGGCGGCGTCGAGCTCGACGCCGAGGACCGGCTCCCACGCCGACATGCGGCGCAGTCTACCCCACGCTTCCGGCTCGCCTAGAATCACCGGATGAGCCCGACTCCCGAACCATCCGCAGCGCCGTCCCTTGATCCGCTGCCGACGCTCGGCGGCGAGCAGGTCGGCTGGGCGGGCGCGGGCGAAGGGGTCGAGATCCGTTTCCTCGGGCGGGGCGCGCCAGAGCGCGCCGCCGGAGAGCTGATCTCGCCGCTCGTCCCGCGGGGGCTTGCCTGGGCCTGGCTTCGCCAGGTCCACTCGGCCAGAGTGATCGAGGCGGGGGAGGGCGACTGCGGCGAAGGCGACGCGCTCACCACCACGCGCGCGGAGCTCGGCCTGGCGGTCGCGACCGCCGACTGCGTGCCGGTGCTGCTGGCGGGCGGCGGGAGAGTGGCCGCGGTCCACGCGGGCTGGCGGGGCATCGTCGCCGGCGTGGTGCCTGCGGCGCTGGCGAGCTTCGACGCGCTCAGCGAGGTCGAGGTCTGGATCGGCCCCGCCATCGGCCCCTGCTGCTACGAGGTGGGCGAGGGGGTCGCCGCCGCGGTCGTCGCGACGAGTCGGTCGTCGGCGGCGCGCCCGGGTCGGCGCGGTCGGCCGCACCTCGATCTGCAAGAGGCGGTCGCCGCTCAACTCGCTGCGGCCGGCGTCACGCGTCACGTCCGCCTGACGCGCTGCACCGCCTGTCACCCCGGCGAGCTGCACAGCCATCGCCGTGACGGAGCGCGTGCCGGACGAAACCTGGCCCTGATCTGGCGTCGGTGAAGCGGGGCGCCGGTCGCCCGCCCGTCCGCGGCGCGCTCAGACGTCCCGGCGGGTGCGCGGCGGTCGCGCGAAGGCCCGCAGCTGGCCGCAGGCGGCCGCCACGTCGTCGCCGCGCGTGCGCCGCACCGTGACCGTGAAACCGCGTCCGGCGAGGGTCTCCTGGAAGCGGCGCACCGCTGTTTCGCCGGGCCGCACCCAGCGCTCGCCCAGGACCGGATCGGGGTTGAAGGGAATCAGGTTGATCTTGGTGCGCGGGCGGCTGAGCAGGCGCGCCAGGGCCACCGCGTCGGCCGGCGCGTCGTTGAATCCGGCGAGCAGGAGGTACTCGATGGTGATGCGCCGTCGGGGTTCGAGCGGGTAGCGCGCCAGCGCGGCGAGCAGCGCGCTCAGCGGATAGCTGCGGTTGATCGGCATGATGGCGCTGCGCCGATCGTCGTCCGGAGCGTGGAGCGACACGGCGAGGTTCGGGCGTTGCGGCCAGCGCGCCATCGCGTCGATGCCCGGAACCACTCCGGCGGTCGAGACGGTCATCCGGCGCCAGGAGATGGTCTCGGCGAGGCGTTCGAGCGCCGCCCGGACCGCATCGAGGTTGAGCAGCGGCTCGCCCATGCCCATGAAGACCAGATTGAGCCCCGGGGGGAGGCGCTGCAGGCGGCGCAGCAGCAGCACCTGGCCGACGATCTCGCCGGCCGAGAGATTGCGCCCGGCCCCCCAGTGTCCGGTGACGCAGAAAGCGCAGGCGAGACCGCAGCCGGCCTGGCTCGAGATGCAGAGGGTGCGGCGCGCGCTGTCGGGGATGTCGACCGCCTCGATCGAGGCGCCGTCGGCGAGGCGCAGGAGAAACTTCGTCGTTCCGTCGTCGGCTTCCTGGCGCGAGCTCACCTCCGGCAAGGTGAGCGCGAAGTGCGCGGCGAGCTCCTCGCGGAGCGGCCGCGACAGATCGGTCATCGACGCGAATTCGGTCTCGCCCCGCCGGTAGATCGCGTCGAAGATCTGTCCGGCGCGAAAGGGTCGGTCCAGGGTGGCGCCCAGCGCGGCAGCGATCTCGTCGCGGCCGAGGCCCAACAGCTCGACGCGCGGTGAGGAGGGCGATGCCACCGTGACCTCAGTCGGCGCGGCGCCCACGCCGCTTGCGGGTCGGGTCGATTCCCACGGAGCGCAGGAAGGCCAGGTCCTCGCTGTCGATGCGGAACGTCGGTTCGCCGGGCGGAAGCGGTGCGGTGCCGGCCGGTTGGCAATCGAGCAGCACTTGCAGGGTGAAGCCCTCGCGATGCATGCGCGAGAGGGTCCGATGTACTTCGGGCGACTCGGCGATTGCGTCGAGCAGGGCGCGTTCGAGGTCGCGCAGCAAGGAGCGTCGGAGCTCGTCCATCGGTCGGTGTCCTCGGCGAGGACGGCGGGATTATCGGCTCGCGGCGAAAGCCCTGTCAAACGGATTCGTGTGCTACTTTCGGCGCCCGTGAGCGCCGCTGAAACCGTCGCCTGGCTGGCCGCCCGCGGCATCGTGGTCGAGAGCGTCGTCGCGCTGCCTGGGGACCTGTCGCCGCGGCGTTACCTGCGCGCCAGGCGAGTGTCGGGAGAGACCCTGCTCGTCGCGCTCTATCCGGCCGCGATGGCCGACGTGCAGCGCCGATTCGAGCGCGCCGCGGCGCTGTTGGCGGGCGAGGGAATCCGCGTCCCGGCGATCCTGGCGAACGACCTCGAGAGAGGTCGGATGGCGATCGAGGACCTGGGCGAGCGCACCGTCTTCGAGCTCTCGGGAGGAGGCTGGTCGCTCCTCGAGCCCTACTTCCGCGACGCCATCACGCAGCTGCGACGGATCGCCGGGCTCGATCGAGCGGCGGTCGCCGCGCTCGGTTCGCCGCCCCTCGACGGCGAGCTGCTCGACCGCGAGCTCGATCCGACGTTCGCCCATCTCTTCGATCCGGCGGGGCTCGCAGCACGGCCGGTGGAGCGTGAGCGCTGGCGCGGCGCGCTGCGCGAGCTCTGCGGCCGGCTCGCCAGCGACCCGCCAGTGCCCTGTCACCGGGACTTCATGGCGCGCAACCTCGTCGCGTTGCCGGGGGGCAGAGTCGGCGTGATCGACTTCCAGGACCTGCGCTTGGGTCCGCCGGCCTACGATCTGGCGTCGCTGCTCAACGACAGTCTCTTCCCCGGCCGGGAGCTCGAAGCCGCGCTGCTCGCCGCAGGACTGCCCGCCGGCGTCGCCCCGGACCAGTACGCGCGGGCCGTCGTGCAAAGGTGCCTGAAGGCGGCAGGAACCTTCGCGCGCTTCGCGGCCCAGGGCCGAGCGGAGCGACTCGATCTGGTTCCGTCGACGCTGGCGCGCGCGGCGCCGTTCCTCGCCCGCCTGCCGGAGACGGCCGCCGCGTTCGCGGGCCTGAGGACGTGGTGGGATGAGCGGTGGCCATCGGAGTCGGCTCTGCTAGACTGAATCCGCGCCGGCCATGGAGCGAAGCACTCGCCCGGCGGGCCGACGCGAGGAGGATCCCGTCATGGGCTCGCTCGGTGTACCGGAACTGCTGATGATCTTCGTCATCCTGGTGCTGCTGTTCGGCGCGTCGAAGATCCCTCAGCTCGGCAAGGGGCTCGGTGAAGGCATCAAGAACTTCAAGAAGGGCCTGCGCGGCGACGACTCCGAATCGAACGGCGAGAGCTCCGACCGGCGCAACAGCTAGGAACCGAGTCCGGAGGGCCCGGCGAACGGCGGCGCGTCGAGCGCTCCGAGCTGGGCGGCGAGATTCTGCTGGTGGTCGTGGTAGAGACTGATCACCCGTTCCACGTAGATCCGAGTATCCCGGTAGGGTGGCACGCCACCGAAGCGCTCTACGGCGCCGGGTCCGGCATGGTAGGCCGCGAGCGCCAGAGCAAGGTCGCCGTCGTAGCGCCGCCGTAGATCTCCCAGATAGCGCGCTCCCAGGTTCAGATTGACCTCCGGATCGAGCGGCTGCTCGATGCCGGTGAAGTGCAGCGGCATGAGCTGCATCAGGCCGAGCGCGCCCTTGGCCGAGACGGCATCCGGACGGAAGCCCGACTCCGCCTCGACCACCGCGGCGAGCAGCAACGAATCCACGCCGTTGCGCCGGGCAGCGCCGCGGATCTCCCGGCCATAGGGCAGGTCGGCGAGCAGCCGGTCGGTCGCCAGGGAAAGGGCGAGCGTGGCCCCTCGGCGCCCGGGGGCAGCGGCACCTTGCGGCGCGGGCGCTGGGCGAGCCTCCACCGGGGCGCGAAACTCGAGCGTGGGCGCCGCGCCCGCGAGCGAGCGGTCGATCGCCAAGGTGAAACCCTGCCGCGGCGCCAGCGGGGACGGCAGCGTCGCGGTCGAGAAGCCGAAGCCGAGCGCCATCGCGGTGACCGCGGTCCAGCTCAAGCGCCGTCTGAAGCGAACGTAGGGGTCTGGCGACATGCCACGCCTCCGTGGGACGAGAGCGACGACGGTCGAACCGGCCGCCGCACGGTTGGGCTCCGTTGCCGGGGCCCGCGAATTGTGGGTGTTGGTTGGTGCTGCGCTACTTTGGGTTGTTAGGCCTTGGGCACCTGACGGCGGTAGGCGGCACGCGCGCTGTGGGCACGCCCCTTGCCGTCGCCGGTTCCGATTCCGAGGTGCGAAACCTTGTTGCGCAACGTGTTGCGATGCACGCCCAGGCTCCGCGCCGAGCGGCAGAAGTTCCAGTCGTTGGAGCGCAGCGACGCCATGATGAACTGCCGCTCGAACTCCTGACGCGCCTGTTCCAGGGTCACCCCCTGGCTCACGAGCTCGTCCACGATCTGATGCAATCTGCCGTTCAGATTCTGTCGATTCAAGACCGCCTCATCCAGCTTGGGAGCGACAGCCTAGCGAATGCGCGCGGCGATTGCAACCCGCGGACTGCCGACGATGCCGTCTCTACTTTCGCTCGAGCCGATCGCCGACGTAGACCGGGAAGCGCGATTCGATGATTCTCGCCACCGCCGTGTGACGTTGGACCGAGAGCACGGCGAGCTCGCCCAGGACGACCGGCGGCAGGGCCGGCCGGTTCGCCCGGTAGATCGTGAAGATGTCCCCGGGATAGACCTCGTCGTCCTCGCCGCGGTCGATGAACACGACGTGATCCTGGCCGATGGAGACGAGGTGCACCGGCGAGGAGACGATGACCGGAGCGTCGGCCAGCGCCTCGGCGGAGGTCGGGTCGTTGACCGGCCGCACCGCGGTGCGGCGGGCGAGCGGAATCGGCTCCGGCTCGAAGAGCTTGAGCTTCATGCCGACCACGATGCCGCTGCAGCTCTGGACGATCTCCGCGATGGCGGTCGAGTCCTGGGCGGTGAGCACCCGGACACGTCCCATGTAGTTGAACTGCTGGCCGACCACTTCGCGCGTGATCGGATGCTTGACGAGGCCTGCCGGGAAGACCGCGGTGAGCAGCATGCCGGGGGAGAGACCGCCGGCGCGCCCGCCGTCGAGGTAGACGATGTCTCCGGTGGTCAGCCGGAACTTGACCGTGTCGACCGTGCCGAGGATCCCCTCGACCGAGCCGTAGATCGGATTCTCCATCTGCGGCGAGAGGACTTCGTACTCGGAGCCGACGATCGAGTAGCCGAACGGCTCGTCGACGTCACCGATGAAACCCGAGCAGTAGATGTCGTCCTGGGTGCCGAGCGGAACCGGCGCCGTCGCCTTGCCGCCCG
>CAZPZW010000045.1:7653-19525 GCA_964591165.1 uncultured Thermoanaerobaculia bacterium
TTCGGCGCCGGCGAGAGTCTCCCCGGCCGCGCGGTCGGCCGCTCCCGGTGCGCCGCCATACTCGCCCGGACTGGGCTGGGCGGCGGCTCCGATCGCTCCGGGCGGCGTGACTTGAACGTCGAGCTCGAGCGGGTCGCCCGGATAGATCCAGTGGGCATCTCGGACGTACTGGTTGCGCTCCCAGAGCTGCGGCCAGAGGTAAGGGTTGCCGAGATGGCGCGACGCCAAGCCCCAGAAGGTGTCACCGGGCTCGATGACGTAGATCTGCGCCCCTTCGGCTGTCGCGGGCGGATCCCAAGCCGTCCAGTGACCGCCGACGAACTTGAGCTCCGTGGGCGGCGCATCCGCCGCGACGAGCATCGCGGCGAGCGAGGCTCCCAGGAACAGCACCAGGACAGCACGCGAATGGCGCTTTGCCATGACCCGACCTCCCGCGGCGTCAACCCCTCCGCATCTTCGGCCTTAGCTTCGCGCCAAGGGTAACCGGCGAGTTGCACAGTGTCAAGTGCTTTCTCCACGGAACCTACGTATCTATTGGAGGTTACAGGAGAGCGGTCGCGCCGCTGGGCGGCCCTTCAGGGGAGGGTGAGGCGCTGCTTGGCGAGCTCGGCGGCAGCGCTCTCGGGATAGCGCTCCACGAGCTCGCGATAGACCTCCTCGGCCGCGGGACGGTCGCCCTGTTCACCCAGACAGTGGGCGACCTTGAACAGCGCATCCGGCACCTTGTTGCCTTGCGGATGGTCTTCCACCACAGCGCGGAAGGCGGTCAGCGCCCCATCGACGTCGCCCCGTCGCAACCGCGCTTCGCCGATCCAGTACTGCGCGTTGTCGGCGAGATCGGACACCGGGAAGCGCGCCAGAAAATCGGCGAACGAGGCCTCGGCATCGTCGAGCTGCTGGCGCTGCAGCTGTTCGAACGCCAGGTCGTAGAGCTGCTGCGGCTCGCTCACCGCGGGACCTGCGGTGAGCTCGAGATCGCTCTCCTCGATCACCGCCCGAGGGCGTGGGGGCGCGAGTTCCTCGCGAGGCGATGGAGGCCTCGCGATCGTCGTCGTCGCTGGGCTCGGCGGGGTGGCGGTGCTGCCTGGGCGGCGAAGTTCCGCCTCGAGCTCGGCGACGCGCGCCCGCAGCTGCTCGAGCTCGGCGCGATCGGCCGTCCGTTCGGCGGTGAGGGTCGCGATGCGCTGGCGCAGCTCCTCACGCTCGGCGGCACCCTGGTCCGCGGAGCTCCAGTAGGGCTCCCCGCTGCACCCTTGGGCGGCGAGCGCGAACCCCAGCACGAGCCCGCGACCCCATGCTGCGGGTGCGCTCATCCGTGCGCGTCCTTGGGCAGATCCTTCAGCCAGCGACTCTCGGGATGCTCGGCGCGGAGCTTCGAGAAAGTCGACTGGGCCTCGTCCGCCCGACCGAGATCGCGATAGGCGAGACCGAGGTGGAGCAGCACCTTGTCGCGCTCGCTGAAGGCAGGGTAGTTGGCGAGCAGCCCCTCGAAACGCAGCGCCGAGGCCGCCGGGAGGCCGAAGCGGAGGTAGAACTTGCCGACCAGGAACTCGTGCTCGGCGAGTCGATCGGTCACCGTCACCAGCTCGGCGCGGGCCCGCTCGGCGTACTCGCTCGTCGGGTAGAGGCGCAGGAGGTCCTCGAGCGCCGCGCGCGCCTTGTGGGTCGCGGCCTGATCCCGGTCGGCCCGTTCGATGCGCTTGGACAGCGAGCTCGCGATCTGGTACTGCACGTAAGGCGCGCGCTCGCTGGTCGGGAAGCGGTTCTGGAAGTCGCGGTACTTCGCCTCGGCCTGGATCAGGTTGGCGGTGCCGCCGTCCAGGAAGAGGCAATCGGCGACCAGGAGCAGCGCCTCCCGGCCGACCGCGGAGTTGGGCTCGACCTCGAAGGCATGGGAGAAGTAGGGCTGGGCGCGGCCATAGCGCTCTTGCTCGAACAGCTGTTTGCCCTCGCTGAGGGCCTCGGCCGCCGAGAGCCGCAAGATCGGATCGTCCTTGATCCCCGATTTGCATCCGGCGAGGACGATGGCGACCGCGAGCAGGACTCGTGCGGCGGTGGGACGGTAGCTGAGTTTCACGCCTTGGCCTCCACGAGCGCGCGCAGTCGATGTTGGGCGCCCACCGGGTCGGCGTCGCCGAACACCGACGAGCCGGCGACCAGGGTGCGAATTCCGGCCTGGACCGCAGCCAGCGCGTTGGCCGGTCCGATTCCGCCGTCGATCTCGAGAAAGGCGCCGAGGCGGCGCGCCTGGATCATCGCCTGCAAACGGCGGGCCTTGTCGAGCACGTAGGGCAGGAAGGGCTGCCCGGCGAAACCGGGGTTGACCGACATCAGAAGCACGAAGTCGCAGGACGGCAGGATGTCGGCGAGCTGCTCGACGGGCGTGGCTGGGTTGAGCGCCACGCCGGCGAGCGCTCCGCCCTGGCGGATGGCGGCGAGCGTCCGGTCGAGATGGGTCGCCGCCTCGAAGTGGACGCTCACTCGGGCCGCCCCGGCGCGCAGGGTGTCGCCCAGCAGGCGGTCGGGCTCGGTCACCATCAGGTGGACGTCGAGCGGCAGCCGTGTCGCCCGGTGGAGCGCCGCGACCACCGGTGCGCCGAAGGTCAGATTGGGCACGAAGTGGCCGTCCATGACGTCCACGTGCACCAGGTCGGCGCCGCCCAGCTCGCAGATCCGCAACGCGGCGGCGAGGTTGGCGAGGTCGGCGGCGAGGATCGAGGGGGCGAGCTCGATCAAGGGATTCCTCCTCCTGCCGCGGCGACCACGAGGGCGATGACGTCGCGGCGTCGCAGGGGATGGCCGGGCAACGGAGATTGGCGCAGGATCGTGCCCTCCGCGACCCCCTCGTAGGGTTCGAACTTGACCGTGCCGACGCGGAAGCCACCCCCCTCGAAGTAGCGGCGCACCGGCTCGTAACGGCGATAGACCAGGTCGGGCATGACGAACGTCTCGGGACGCCATTCGCTGGCGATCAGCAGGTCGACTCTGCCACCGGCCGGCACGCGCTCTCCGGGTGGCGGATCCTGGCCGACCACGGTGCCCGGCTCTCCGGCCGCGGTGATGACCGACAGCGTGTCGCCGAGCTCCAGGCCTTCGGCGCGCACGGTCACCAGCGCGGCGTTGAGCGCGCGGCCCGCGAGGTTGGGCACGGTCGCGAGGCGGGCGCCGAGCGACACCACGACATCGACCGCGCTGCCGCGCTTGACGAAGCTGCCAGCGCGCGGCTTGGTCTCGATCACCCGCCCTTCGGCGACCTCGGCGCTCCAACGACCCGCCGGATCGGCGGCGTGAAAGCGCAGGCCCTGGTCGGCGAGCATCCGGGCGGCCTCGTCGCCGGCGAGCCCCGCGAGCTCGGGCACCGTCGTCACGCCCCGGCGGACGAAGAGGTTGAAAGCGAGGTAGGCGGAGACGGCGCAGACGCCGGCGAGCGTCGCACCCCAGGCGGCTCGCCTCACGAAACTCAGGAATCGCCGGGGCACGGTCGGGCAGTCTAGCAAAGGGGCTGCAGGCGTCCGGCCGGCGCGGCGGGCCGGGTTAGACTCGCGGCATGCCGAGCCCCCCGCTGGGAGCCCACGTCTCGGTCGCCGGTGGCCTCGCGGAAGGCATTCGGCGCGGTGTCGAGCTGGGCTGCGAAGCCCTCCAGGTCTTCGTCAAGAACGCCAGCCAGTGGCGCGGCAAGCCGCTCGCCCCCGAGGAGGTCGCCGCCTTCCGCGCGGCGCACGCGGCGAGCCCGATCGGTCCGCTGGTCGCCCACGCCGCCTACCTGATCAACCTCGCGGCACCCGATCCCGCGATCCTCGCCAAGTCGCGCGCCGGCCTCGCCGACGAGCTCCAGCGCTGCGCCGCGGTCGGTGTGCCGGCCTTGGTAGTGCACCCGGGAGCCCACCTCGGCCAGGGCGAAGAGGCGGGGATCGCCGCGATCGCGGCCTCCTTGGACGCCGTCGATGCCGAGATCGGAGACTGCCCGACGCGAGTCCTGCTGGAGATCACGGCGGGCCAGGGCACCGTGCTCGGCTACCGGCTGGAACAGCTGGCGGCGATTCGTCGACGCGCCGCCTCGCAGTCGCGGCTGGGCGTCTGCCTCGACACCTGTCACGCCTTCGCCGCGGGTTACGCGCTGGACACTGCGCGGGGGTGGGAGGAGTTCCTCGTCGAGATCGAGCGCACGGTCGGATTCGCGCTCGTCGGTTGCGTCCACCTCAACGACTCGGTGGGGACTCTGGGTTCGCGCAAGGATCGCCACGCCAACCTGGGCGAGGGCGCCCTCGGCCTGGAAGCTTTCCGCCGGGTGCTCGCCGAGCCTCGATTCGCCGCCGTGCCGATGATCCTCGAGACCCCGCTCGGCGACGACGAGCTCGGCCATGCGCGGGACTTGGCGATCCTGCGCGCCTTCTGAGCCGCTCAGCGGGCGAACAGGTTCTTCGACAGATCGAAGTAGAGGACGGTCACCATCAGCAGCACGATGAGCGCGAAGCCGACCTGGCCGATGCGCTCCTTGACGGCGAGCGAGAGGTCGCGCCGGATCAGGCTCTCGACGCAGAGAATCGCGATCTGCCCGCCGTCGAGCACCGGGATCGGGAAGAGGTTGAGCAGTCCGATCGAGAGCGACAGAACGCCCATCAGGTAGAAGAGGTTCTTCAGACCCGAGCGCGCGGCGGCGCCCGACTGCGCGGCGATTTCGATCGGTCCCGCGAGCGCGCTCTTCGCCGCCACCTCGCGCTTGAAGATCTTGCCGATCACCAGCAGGCTCTGTTTGGCGATATCGCGATTGAAGCGCACGCTCTCGACGAACGCTGCGAGCGGCGGATAGCGCTGCGAGATGGTCAGGCGGACGCCGATCTTGCCCTTGCCCCCCTGGTCGGCCGGGACGACCGGCAGGACGAGCAGCGCACCGTCGCGCTCGATCCCGACCTCGACCGTCGCTCCGAGGTGGCTCTCGATGTAGGCGACGAAGTCGCCCGGACTGACCAGCGGCCGGCCGTCGAGGGCGCGGACCTTGTCGCCCACCCGCAGTCCGGCAGCCTCGGCGGGGCCACCGGCGACGACCTCGCCGATGTGGGGCAGGAGCTTCGGGTAGACGCCGATGTCGCCGAAGTCGAAGTCGGCCGGCTTGCTGGGCGTCACCGTCGTGCGCAGGCTCGCGCCGTCCCGTTCGAGCTCGAAAGCGAGCGGTTTGCCGATCGAGGTCATCACCAGGAAAGCGAGATCCTGCCAGCGCGAGATCTCCTGGCCGTCGATGGCGACGATCTCGTCGCCGGGGCGCAGGTCGGCGGCCGCGCCGGGCGAGCCGGCCTCGACCGTGCCGACGACCGGAGGCACACTCTGCAGCGCCGGCACCTCGATGCCGACCATGAAGAGGATGGCGATGAGCAGGACCGAGAGCACGCCGTTCATGGCCGGTCCGGCGAGATAGACCAGGATGCGCTGCCAGCGCGGCTGATTGAGGAAATCGCGTGGATCGTCGGTGTCCTCGCCGGGCTCCTCGCCCGAGAGTTTGACGTAGCCACCGAGCGGGATCGCCGACAGGCGGTAATCGGTCTCGCCCCGGCGGAAGCCCCAGATGCGTTTGCCGAAGCCGAGCGAGAAGGCGAGCACGCGCATCTTGAAGGCCTTGGCCACCAGCAGGTGGCCGGCCTCGTGCACGAAGATGATGATGCCCAGGGCGAAGATGAAGGCGAGGGTATTGATGAGGTAGTGCGTCATGGCGGACGCAGCAGACTATCGCGCTTGGCGGCGCTTGGCCAGGGTCTCGGTGGCGCGCGCGCGCGCCCAGCGGTCCCAGGCGAGAGCCGCTTCGAGATCGGCGAGGTCTTCGGCGGCGTGAGCGGCGAGAACCTCCTCGACCGTCTCGACGATCGCCGGGAAGGGGATCCGGTCGGCGAGAAAGGCGTGGACCGCGACCTCGTTGGCGGCGTTGAGCACCGCCGGCGCGCTCTCGCCGGCGCGAAGCGCCGCGCGGGCCAGGCCGACGGCGGGAAAGACCCGGCCGTCGAGCGGCACGAACTCGAGGGCCGCGAGCTCGTCCAGCCGCAGGCGCTCGAATTCGTTCTCCCAGCGCTCGGGGAAGGCGAGCGCGTACTGGATCGGGAAGATCATGTCGTTGACCGAGAGCTGCGCGAGCATCGAGCCGTCGCAGTACTCGACGAGCGAGTGCACCATCGACTGCGGGTGGACGACGACGTCGATGCGCTCGGCCGGCATGGCGAACAGGTGGCTCGCCTCGATGAGCTCCAGCCCCTTGTTCATCAGAGTGGCCGAATCGATGGTGATCTTCGCGCCCATGCTCCAGGTGGGATGACGCAGCGCCTCCTCCTTGCGGATGGCGCCGAAGGTCGCCGGATCGCGCCGCAGGAAGGGACCACCGGACGCTGTCAGGACGAGCCGGCGCACTTCGCTGCGCCGGCCGGCGCGCAGCGCCTGGTGGAGCGCCACATGCTCGCTGTCGATGGGCAGGATCTCCGCGCCCGAGAGCGCGGCGAGCTCGGTGAGCAATCGTCCGGCGACCACCAGCGACTCTTTGTTGGCGAGCGCCACCGGCCGGCCGAGCGCGAGCGCCGCGGCGACCGGCGGCAGCCCTGCCGCTCCGACCACCGCGGCCACCACCTTGTCGACCTCCGGATGGGTCGCGGCGTCGACCAGCGAGCCCACGCCGCTCGCCAGCTGGACGCCGGGCGGCAACTCGCCCCGCAGTTGCGCGGCGGCGTCCGCGTCGACCACCGCGACCAGCTTCGGACGGAGCTCCCAGGCGAGCGCCGCGAGCCTCGCCGGATCGCGCCCCAGCGCCGCGAGCACCGTGACCTGCAGGCGTTCCGGGTGGTGGCGGACGACTTCGAGCGCGCTGGTGCCGATCGAGCCGGTCGCTCCGAGGAGCGCCAGCCGCTGGTTCATGGTCCGACCTCGAACCCGAAGAGCCAGAGCGCCAGCAGCATCGCCGGCGCGGCGAGGAACATCGCGTCCAGGCGGTCGTAGACCCCGCCGTGCCCGGGGAGCACGCCCCCCGAGTCCTTGACGCCGGCGGCTCGCTTGACGATCGACTCGACCAGATCGCCGAGCTGGCTCGCCACCGCGGTCAACGCGCCGACCGCGAGCAGCCGCAAGTCGAGGGTGTCGCGCTGCCAGAGCGACCAGATCGCGGTCGCGACCAGCGAGGTGACGAATCCGGCGATCGCCCCTTCCCAGGATTTCTTGGGCGAGACGGTGGGGGCCAGGCGATGGCGCCCGAAGGCGGTGCCGAGATAGTAGGCGGCGGTGTCGCCCAGCCAGACGATGGCGAGCAGCAGAAAGAAGACCCAGGGGTCGTGCTGTTGCAGGCGGGAGAGCGCGGCGACCGGGGCGGCGAAGTAGAGCGTTCCCCAGGCGAGGAGCGACGTCGTCACGACGGCCTGTTCGATCGGGGTGCGCGCGAACAGCACGACCACGGGAGTCGCCAGGGCCGCGACCGCCGCGAGAGCGAGCGGCCAGAAGCCGTCGATCGTCACTCCCGGCGCGAGACCCCAGGCGAGCCCGGCGGCGGCCAACGGAGCGCTGAGCAGCAGCCACCACCAGGGGGCTCGCGGCGCCAGTGGGCGGACCAGGGCGGTGAACTCGATCGCCGCCCACTCGAAGAGCAGCGCGACCAGGAGGAAGAACGCCCAGCCAGGGAGCTTGAAAACCGCGGCTAAGGCCAGCGGCACGCCGACCGCCGCGGTGAGAAGTCGCTTCATGTCGTCGTGCGGCGCCCGGCTCAGGCCTCGCCGGTGCCGCGCTCGCGCGGCGTCGCCTCGTCGTGCACCCCGCCGAAGCGGCGTTCGCGACGCTGGAAGTCGACGATCGCTTCGAGCAGATGGCGGCAGCGGAAGTCGGGCCAGAGGGTCGGTGTCACCCAGATCTCGGTGTAGGCGATCTGCCAGAGCAGGAAGTTGGAGACGCGCATCTCGCCGGAGGTGCGGATGAGCAGGTCGGGATCGGGCTGGCCAGCGGTGTCCAGGGAGCGCGAGAGGGTCGCTTCGTCGATGTCGAGCCGCTCGCCGGCCGCCCACTCCGACACGATACGGCGACAGGCGTCGAGGATCTCGTTGCGTCCCGAGTAGTTGAGCGCGATGTTGAACACCATGCCGCGGCAGCTCGCGGTGCGCTCGAGGGCCGTTTCGAGCGCCGCGACGATCGACGGGTCGAGCTCCTTGTAGCGCCCGAGGACACGCAGCCGGATGTCGTTGTCGATCAGAGTCTGGAGCTCGCGCCGCAGGTAGTCGCGCAGCAGGTTCATCAGCGTCCAGACTTCGTGGCGGGGGCGCTTCCAGTTCTCGACCGAGAAGGCGTAGAGGGTCAACACCTCGAGGCCGAGCCGCGCGGCGCTCTCGACCGTGTCGCGCACGGCGGCGACGCCGGCGCGATGTCCTTCGATCCGCGGCAGGCTGCGTTGCTTCGCCCAGCGGCCGTTGCCGTCCATGATGACCGCGACGTGGCGCGGCAGTCGCGCGAGATCGATCTGCCGCAGCAGCTGCTCCTCGAGCGAACCGGCGGCGGCCGGCAGCGTGGGCTGAGGCATCGCCATCAAGTTACCACAGCGGCCCCCGGTGACCCGGGCGCTGCGGGGGGATAGTCGACCCGTTCGAGCGTGAGCCCGCGGGCCGGAGCGGTCGGCCCGGCGTCGCCCCGTCGGCTCCCTGCGAGCAGGCGCGCGAAGTCGGCCACGCTGCGTCGCCGGCGGGCCACCTCGAGCAGCGTGCCGGCGAGACCCCGCACCATGCCGCGCAGGAAACCGTCGCCCACGACCGCGAGCGCGAGCTCCGCTCCCGTCCCCTCCCAGGCGGCGCGGTAGAGGGTGCGGAGACTCGTCCGGTAGGTCGCGCCGGCGAGGGCGAAGGCAGAGAAGTCGTGCTGCCCCGGCAGGTGGAGCGTCGCCGCGGCGAGGGCTTCCAGATCGAGCTCGGCCGGGATCAGGGTGACCCAGGGGAGGAGCTCGGGCGGCGCCCGGCGGGCGCGGTAGAAGCGGTAGCGGTACTCCTTGGCGACCGCCGAGAACTGGGCGTGGAACCCGGGGGGCGCGAGCTCCGCGGCGAGCAGGCGGATGGTTTCCGGAAGACGGAAATTCCCTCCGAGCACGAGGCCGTCGGGCGGAAACGGACGGGCGAGGTCGAGGTGCGCCACCTGGCCGCGCGCATGGACGCCGGCGTCGGTGCGGCCGGCGCCGTGCAGCGTGACCCGCTCGCCGACGAGGTCGGTGAGGGCCTCCTCGAGGATCGCCTGGACGGTGGGCGCGTTCGCCTGCCGCTGCCAACCGGCGAAGGGGGTGCCGAGGTAGGCGAGGGTCAGGCGGTAGCGGAAGGGGCGGTCCGGGGGGGGCAGGTGCGCCATCGTGCAGCAGATCATCTCGCAGGCGGCGAGCTTGGGTAGGATTCTCCTCGATGGTGACCGAACGAGAGCTCCGCCCGCGGCGGGTCGCGATCCGCCCGGCCATGGCCGGCGATGCCCGGCTGCTCCACCGCTGGCGCTCGGAGCCTTCGGTGCGGCGTCACCAGCCGCTGCAGGAGGCGAGCCTCTCCGAACTCACCTCGGATCTCGGGCGGCAGCGCATCGAGGACCTCTACTCCGGTCGCGGCGAGCGCTTCCAGTGGATCGTGCTGGTGGACGGCGAGGAGGCCGGCTGGGTGACGCTCGCCATCCTCTCTTGGGAGCACTCGTTGGCCGAGATCGGCTACGCGCTCGCGACCGCGTACCAGAACCGGGGAGCGATGAGCGCCGCGCTGGCGCTGCTGCTGCCCGACCTGCTGCTCTCGGTCGGTCTCGAGCGCATCGAGGCCCGCTGCTCGGTCGACAACCTGGCCTCCCAGCGCGTGCTCGAGAAACTCGGCTTCGCGCGCGAGGGGCGACTCAAGAGCTACTTCCTCCTCCACGGCCGCCGGGTCGACAACTACCTCTACGCCCTGCTACGCGCCGACTACCTCCTGCACCGGCCGCGATAGCGGGGGGCGGGTCGCTCTTCACGCTGCGGGGCTTGGACCGGAAGGTGCTGCGTCGTCACGAGGCGCACCTGGGGTGGACGGTGTTCACGGATGCGGTGTGGGGCGCGAGCGGTCTGGTGTCGACGGTCGGGAGCTCCGGGGTGGTGAAGCACTGGTCGACGGACGAGCTGGGGACGCCGCGGATCGGGACGGGGAGCACGGGAGCGGTGGTGGAGGCTTACTCGACCTACCCTTACGGGGAGGAGATCGCGCCGGCGGGGACGACGCAGCCGTTCCGGTTCACGGGGCACGAGCGGGACTTGCTCAACACCTCGGGGGTGGCGGACGACCGGGATTACATGCACCAGCGGAGCTACCTGGCGCTCCTGGGGAGGTTCACGAGCGTGGATCCGGTGAACGGCTTCGCCCAGAACCCGCAGAGCTGGAACCGCTACGCCTACGTCCTGGGCGGCCCCTTGAAGTATGTGGATCCGTTGGGGCTGGATGTCTTCAGCGAGGAGATCACGGTGGTGGCGCGCGATCCCGGCGGTTTCGGCTTCTTGGGCCCGTCCGCGCCGTTCTGGGACAACTTCCTCCTCACCCTGAACTTCGGACAGAACAGCCCGCCGCCGTCGTCGGCGGGGGTGGGCTACGCGAGTCCGGGAGCCCTCGAGGTCATCAAGGCGGTCGCAGAGAACACGCGGCCATCCAGCGACGTGTGTGGCGGCGTCACCTGGGGCCTGAACTTCGAGGGGTCGCTGATCAACATGTTCACCTCCACGGGTGGAGGCACGAAGGGCTACAACGTCCAGTTTCTTCCTGGTGGTATCGGGATCTACTCCTATGGCACGAGAGGAGCGTCACTCGGCTGGTCCCCAGGAATCACGGCAACGGTGAACTGGGCGTATGGCACAGGTTCTTGGGCGGGCGAGAGTCGGAGTGCTCAAGGAGGGGCCGATGCAATCACAGCAGGCATGTTCGGTCCCGCATCCGGAACCATTCTCAATGGTGGCGGGTACGCTGGGCTCGAGTATGGGCTCGGCATCGCGAGTCCTACTCGCTTGAGCGGCGGGGTCACGAAACTGAACTTCGAACCGGTAGCGTTTTTCGGCCGGGACTTTGGATGCTATGGAGGAGCAGAGTGAAGATCACTAGACCCGATCTTCTCCTCCAGGGGTTTCTCTTTTGCCTGGCCGTGGCGCTCGCGTTCTTTTCGAGATTCGCCCTTCTGGCGCGGCTTCGGAGGAGGTTGCCCAATACGAGAGGCGACCTTGCTACGGTCTATCCGTATCTCGAAGTTCATTATCTGAGGAATCGCCGTCAAGCGAGGACACCCAGTCTCGACCTTCTCGCGCTCTGTTCGCTGCTCAGCCCATGGCTCGTGCTGCTGGTGGCATTGGGTGTATTCGGGCCTTAGCAGCGCTGGTTCGGATCGTCCCGACTGGCGGTTGAGAGGCCGCCGTCGGTAGGGGACTCGCCCCGCCTCGAGCCAAGCGCCCGGCGAGTACTTCTGTGATGGGCCCGGCAACGGGAAGACTCCTAGACCGAGCCAGTTCGCTGCCGACGGCCCCTCGCGCTAGTGGCCGCGCAAATGAGAATCGGTGCGCGGACGAAGTCGCAGAGCTACGCTCTGGACCGGCAGGGAGATCTGACGTCGATCACGGCCAACGGGGTAACGCACTATCTGCCGACCGACGGGAACACCAACCGCCTGACGTCGGGCGTGTACGATGTGGTGGGGAACCTGACCGGCTGGAACTGCGTGGCCTATGGCTACGATCGGCTGAACATGCTGACGCGGTTGTACAGCTCGGAGATTCTCAGCACCTACACGGCGGAGGATTGGCTGCACGTCTACACGGCGGACGACGAGCGGATCTGGAGCTACCGGGTGGCGGGGGGCGGGTCGCTCTTCACGCTGCGGGGCTTGGACCGGAAGGTGCTGCGTC
>CAZPZW010000046.1:0-10135 GCA_964591165.1 uncultured Thermoanaerobaculia bacterium
GGTCGAAGCGGCGGCTCCCGACCGGCACGGCGTACCCCACGCGCTTGACCAGCAGCGATCCGGTGGGACAGGCGGCGACGGCGCGATCGCTCGCGGCGGCATCGGTGGCTCCCAAGCCGGACGATGAGTTGGCGGCGATCCGCTTGTCGCGACCGCGGCCGACGAACCCGACCACCTGCTTGTGGTCGAGCTCGCGCGAAGCACGCACGCAGCGGCTGCAGAGGATGCAGCGGTTGCGGTCGAGGAAGAGGTCGGGGTGCGACGCGTCGAGCTCGCGCTGGGGGAACTGGAAGGGGTACTTCGGAGCGGTGATCCCGAACCGGTAGGCGAGCGCCTGCAGCTCGCAGTTGCCGCTCTTCTCGCAGAACATGCAGAAGTGGTTGCCCTCGACGAACAGCATGTCGATCAGGTCGCGACGCAGCTCGCGCAGGTCCGGGGTGTCGTTCTCGACCACCATCCCGGGGGCGACCGGCTGGGTGCAGGCGGCCTGTGCGCGGCCGTTGACCCGCACCGTGCAGACGCGGCAGCTGCCGAAAGGCAGCAGTCCCTTCATCCAACAGAGGCGGGGAATGTAGATGCCGGCGGCGTCGGCCGCCTCGAGAATGGTCTGGCCCGGCTGGGCGGCGATCTTGCGGCGATCGACGATGAGCTGGATGGCGGCAGCGTCGTTCATGGTCGTCCTCACCGCACCGGGAAATGGACGGAGTCCCGTCCGGTCATGGTCCGCGCCTCCTCGAGGCGCGCCGCGAGGTCGAAGCCGGGCTGCTCTCCGACGGCCGCGGGCGGGCGCAGGAGTCGGTCGTAGGCGGCGCGGAAGTTCTTCAGCGTCGAGAGCACCGGGTTGGGCGAGGTCTGCCCCAATCCGCAGCGGCTCGCGGCGCGCACCGTCTCGCCGAGCTTCTGGAGGTAGTCGAGATCGGCCGCCTCGCCGCGCCCGGCGCGGATCCGGTCGAGGCGCTCCTTGAGCAGCAAGTTGCCGACCCGGCAAGGCGTGCAGTAGCCGCAGCTCTCGTGGATGAAGAAGGACATGTAGCGCGAAGCGATCTCCAGCGGATCGCGGCCCGGCCCGAAGACGATCAGCGCGCCGCCGGTCGCCAGGTCGTCGAAGCAGATCGAGCGCTCGAAATCCGCCTCGCCGACGAGCTGGCCGCTCGGACCCCCGACCTGGACGGCGATCGGATCCTCGGCGCCGCACATCTGGAAGACGTCGGAGAGCTTGGTGCCGAAGTGCACCTCGTAGACCCCGCGCCGATTGCAGTCGCCCGAGATGCTGAGCAGCTTCGTGCCGGTGCTCTGGCGGGACCCGAGCGAGGCGAACCAGCCGGGACCCATCTCGAGGATGCGCGCCGCGCAGCAGAGCGTCTCGACGTTGTTGACCGAGGTCGGTGCGCCGCGATAGCCGTGCTGGGCGGGGAAGGGTGGGCGGTTCTTCGGGTCGCCGCGCAGCCCCTCGCAGGAGGAGATGAGCGCCGTCTCCTCGCCGCAGACGTAGGCCCCCGCTCCCATCTGGATGCGGATGTCGAAATCGAACCCCTCTTTGCCGCAGATCGCTCGACCGAGGAGTTTCTCCTCGCGGCGCCGCTCGAGCACCGACTCGAGGTAGCGCCGCAGGTATGCGTACTCGGCGCGCAGGTAGAGCACGCCGTGGCGGGCGCCGATGGCGTAGCCCGCCACGGTCATCCCTTCGAACAGCAGGTCGGGACGCTCGGTGAGGATCACGCGGTCCTTGAAGGTGCCGGGCTCCCCTTCGTCGGCGTTGCAGATCAGGTAGCGCTCGGCGCCGCCGGCCGCCCGGGTGTACTCCCATTTCATGCCGGTGGGGAATCCGGCGCCGCCGCGGCCGCGCAGGCGGGCGGTCTTGACCTCGCGGATCACCTCGGCCGGGCTCATCGCGAGGGCCTTGCGCAGCGCCGCGCCGGGCTCCATGCGCGCGAAGATCACCTCGCCCGGCCGGCGCAGGTTGTTCTTCACCGCGGCCCGCACGAGATCGTGCGCGTTCTCGCCGTCGCCGTAGTCGCGCAGCACGATCTTGCGCAGCGCGACGCTCTTCGGGCGGTCCCGGATGTCGCGCACGATGCGCCGCGCCGTCCAGGGTCCCAGGTTCGGCACCACGATGTCGTTGAACAGCGCCGCCGGCGCCTGGTCCGACATGCCGATGCAGGAGGTCGTCTCGAGGGTGAACTCTCCGTCCGGCGTGGTCTCGCCGAAGCCGATGCCGAGCTCGTCCGCCAGCGCCTCGGCGACCTTGTCGGCTCCCACCATCAGATCCGGCACGTCGTCGCAGAGTCGGATCACGACGCGGCCCCGGGCCTCGGTGGAGAGGAAGGAGTAGAAGGAGACGACCCCCGCGACCTCGACGCGGGGAATACCCAGCTCGGCGGCGATCTGGTCGATGGCCGGCTCGTCGATCCGGCCGAGCAGCTTCTGGACGGCGAGCAGAATGTCGAGCAGACGGGTGCGATCCCGTTCGAAACCCTCGCAGAGCGTCGCGACGGTCCGACTTTCAGGGGTGCTCATGGAGTGACCTCGGGGGGGCCGGTGCGAGCCGCGAGCGGCTCGGCCCGAGATCATCGTAGGCGCTATGCCGCAGCGCGGCACCACCCGCGGAGGTAGCCTCGGCCAGCGCTCCGGGAGCTTGCCGGGGGACGATGCCCCAGCATAGGCTAATGCACCCTTTTCAGACCACCCGCTCGGGCGCCGAGAAGAGCGTCAGGTCGGCGCCGCGGGCGAAGGCGCCGAGGGTCAAGCCGAGCCGCCGGGCGAGCTCGATCGCCGCGTCGGAGGGCGCGCCGACGGCGAGCAGCAACGCGATGCGGGCCCGCGCCGCCTTGGCGACCATCTCGAGGCTGGCCCGGCCCGAGATCCAGGCCCCGAGGCGGGCGAGATCGAGCCCCTGCCGCAGCGCCCGCCCGACCGCCTTGTCGAAGGCGGCGTGCCGGCCGATGTCCTCGGCGACCTCGACGATCTCGCCGCCGGGGTCGAAGAGACCCGCGGCGTGGCTGCCGCCGGTGGCGGCGAAGAGCTCCTGGCGGGCGCGCATCCGCTCCGACAGCGCGAGCAGGACCGCGAGGGCGAAGGGATCGCCGGGCGGCGCCTCCGGCAGGCCGGCCAGGAACGGGATCGCGTCTTCGCGGCCGCACAGCCCGCAGGAGGAGAGCAGCACCAGGTTGCGCGCCGCCGCCGGCCGGGCGGGGGGCCGCGCGAGCTCCACGCGGACCGAGTCGCCGCCTTCGCAGAGCTCGAGCCGCGCCACGTCGGCCGCGCGCTCGATCCACCCCTCGGCGAGCAGAAAGCCCAGGGTCAGCGCCTCGTCGTCGCCCGGCGTGCGCATCAGGGAGAAATCGCCGCCGCCGGCGATGCGCACCACCAGGAGCGCCTCGGAGACCACCGGCAGGGAGCGCTCCTCGGCAGGCGCGCCGGGGCGCAGGAGGCGGGCCGGTCGCTCGGGGGGCGAGGGGAACATGGCGGCGATCTTGTCAGTCGCCGGCCCACTCCTGCATCAGCCAGAGGGCGAGGGCGCTCGCGGCGAGCACCGCCCCGGCGGCGGTGACCGCTTCGATCGGGCCACCGGTGGGTGGCTGTTCGAGCAAGGGACGGACCAGCCAGTCGAGCCAGCCACGGCCGGCGCCGACCAGTGTCGAGGCGGCGATGGCCCCAGCGACCACCAGGCCGAAGCGCCGCCAGCGGCCGAGCCAGCGCTCGGCGCGCTCGGCGGCGAGGTCGCGCCGGCGCAGCTCGGCGCGCCGTTCGATCGTGGCCGCGGAAGGGAAGCGGCGTCCGGCACCGAGGGTGCCCGCGAGGCCGCGCAGGGACGCCTCCAGCCGGAGGGCTCGGGCGCAGACCGGGCAGGCGGCCGAATGACGGCGTTGCTCGCCGTCCAACGGTTCGCGGCGCGCCGCGGCGAGCAGCGGTTCGGTGGCGGAACAGGTGGTGCGGTTCATGAGTCGGCTCCGAGGCGAGCGTGCGGTCGGTCGAGCGCCGCGGCGAGCCGGCGGCGGGCGCGGAAGAGGAGGACGCGGACGCTGGCCCGGGCCAAGCCCAGCACACCGGCGATCTCGGCGTGGGTCATCTCCTCGATGTGCGCCAGCCAGAGCAGCTGGCGATCGCGCGGCGTGAGGGTCGAGAGGGCGCGCCAGAGATCGCGCCGTTCGGCGCCGCGGTCGGTCGCCGAGCCCGCCGCGAGCAGCTCGGCTTCGTCGAGCGGTACCAGGATGCGGCGGCTGGCGCGCCGGTGATCGTGCAGCAGGTTGCTGGCGATCCGGAAGAGATAACGCCGGCGGTGCTCGGCGCTCTCGGCCTGAAACCCCGAGGCGAGCAGCCGCACGAAGGACTCCTGCATCAGGTCGTCGGCCAGCGCGCTGTCGCGGGTGGCGGCGGCGAGAAAGGCCCAGAGCGGCCGGGCGGTCGCCTCGTAGAAGCGCCGGAAGGCGCCCTCGGCGATCGCTGCGGCCGCCGGCGGGACGGCGTCGGCGACGAGCGCCTCGCCGGCCGACGGGTTCATCCGACGCTGTCCTCGGCACGTCCGGCGCCCGGCGCCGCGGGGAGCAGACCCCACTGCTGGGAGAGCCGCTGCGCCACGTAGGCCGAGGCGAGGAATCCGACCCCGAGGAAGATGCCGAGGATCCCCAGGACCTGGAAGACGCGCGGCCCGTCGTTCGAGAGCTGACCGCTCGCGACGAGCAAGGCGAGCCCCCCCAGGACGAGCAGGATCCCGGCCTGGATGGAGGCGAGGATCCGACCGTGCGGCTGGGTCTTCTCGAGCGTCGCCGCCTCGACGAAGCTGCGGCCGGCGTCGCTGTCGAGGTAGGCCTGCAGATCGCTGGCGCTCGACATGCGTTCGAGGAGCTTGCCCTGCAGCTCGGCGTTGGCGCGGGCGATCTCGCGCATCCGCCGGTTGACCACGATGTTGCGCGCGATGTTGCCGATGGTCAGGATCAGAACCACCAGCACCACCATCGGTACCAGGAACTCCATGCGAACCTCCTCGCTCTGCGAGCCGGCCTCCGCGGCGTGCGGGGCGCCCTTCGACCGCTACAACGGAGGTCGGCCCGTGATGGTTAACCGATCCTCTCGTCGCCCCACCCCTTCGGACGGCTCCCGGGGGCCGAGCGCCTCCCGTAGAATGCGCCCACCGCTGCCCGCGGAGCCTCGCCCTAACCGCCGGATTCTGCAAGGAGCGCCTCGCTCATGATCCTCGCGCGCGCCACCCGTCGCCTGTCGATCGTCGCCCTGTTCGCCGTCGTTCTGCTCGGCGCCGACCCGGCGGGCGCGCAGACCTGCGTGAGCCTGACGACGCTGGGCTCGGCGGTGGCGCAGAACTTCGACACGCTGGCTTCGAGCGGAACTTCCAGCGCGCTGCCCAGCGGCTGGTACATGAGCGAGTCCGGCACGAACGCGAACACGACCTATACGGCAGGAACGGGCTCCTCCAATACGGGCGACACTTACAGCTTCGGCGCGGCGGCAAGCGTGGAGCGTGCGTTCGGAGGTCTGCGCAGCGGCACGTTGATCCCGCTCATCGGCGCTTGCTTCACGAACAACACCGGTGCCACGGTCACGACGCTCGCGATCGCGTACACCGGAGAGGAGTGGAGGCTCGGAGTCGCCAACCGGACCGACCAACTGGACTTTCAGATCTCGACCAGCGCGACCAGTCTGACGACGGGCAGCTGGACCGACGTCGACGCACTGGACTTCGTCACTCCCGCCACGACAGGGGTGGGGGCGAAGGACGGCAATGCCGCCGCCAACCGGACCGCGATCAGTAGCTCCATCGCGCCACTTTGGTTGGTCGATGGCGCGACGATCTGGATCCGCTGGAACGACCTGAATGCGACCGGCGCCGACGACGGTTTGTCGGTCGACGACTTCGCGCTCACTCCGACGGCCCCGGACCTGGCGCCGATCGTCAGCGCGACCGCGCCGGGGAACGGCGCCACCAACCAGACTCCCGGCGTGGCGGTCAGCCTCACCTTCAGCGAGCCGGTGACGATCAGCGGTACCGTGGCGATCGCCTGCTCGGGCAGCCCCACGCAGAACGTCATGCCGACCGGCGGGCCACTGACCTTCGGCCTGCCGCACGCCGATTTCCCGCCCCTCGCGACCTGCACGGTCACGGTCCTCGGCGCGCAGGTGAACGACCAGGACGGCACCCCGACGCCGATGGCCGCCGACTTCGCCTGGAGCTTTGGCGTCGGGACCGGCTGTGGCAGCGCAGCCACGCTGCTCCACGACATCCAGGGCTCCGGCGCGTCGAGCCCGCTGGTCGGCGTGGCGGCGACCGTCGAGGCGATCGTGGTCGCCGACTTCCAGGGCACCACCAGCATTCGCGGCTTCTTCCTCGAGGAGCCGAACGCCGAGCACGATGGCGATCCGGCGACCTCCGAGGGGCTGTTCGTCTTCGACAACAACTTCGGCGTGCCGGTCGCCGTCGGCGATGCGGTGCGGGTGAACGGCACGGTCAGCGAGTTCCAGAACCAGTCGCAGCTGAGCACGATCACCAGCGTGGTCGTCTGCGCGAGCGGCGTCGGTCTGCCGCCGGCCGTCGCGGTCACCCTGCCGTTCGCGGACCCGGCCGCCCCCGAGCGCTACGAAGGCATGCGAGTCTCCTTCGCGCAGGCGCTGACCGTCACCGAGACCTTCAATCTCGGCCGCGGCGGCATCCTGACGCTCTCCTCCGCGCGCCTCCAGCAGCCGACCAACGTCGTGCTGCCGGGCGCGCCCGCCAACGCGCTGCAGGCGGCCAACAACCTGGACAAGATCACGCTCGACGACGGCAGCCTCACCCAGAACCCCGATCCGATCGTCTACCCGCCGCCCGGCCTGACCGCGTTGAACAGCGTGCGTGGCGGCGACACGGTGAGCGGCCTCGCGGGCGTGTTCACCCAGGGCAACCCGGGCTGGACCACCCCGGGCAACATCTACCGCGTGCACCCGGAGGCGATGCCGACCTTCACCCCGGCGAACCCCCGGCCGCCCGCGCCGGCCCCGGTCGGCGGGACGCTCAGAGTCAGCTCGTTCAACGTGCTCAACTACTTCGTCACGCTCGACACCGGCCCGGACATCTGCGGACCGCTGCAGAACCAGGAGTGCCGTGGCGCCGACAGCGCGATCGAGTTCACCCGCCAGCGCGACAAGACGCTGCAGGCCCTGGTCGCGCTGGACGCCGAGGTCCTCGGCCTGATGGAGCTCGAGAACACGCTCGGGGTCGAGCCGTTGCAGGACCTCGTCAACGGCCTCAACGCCCTCGCCGGCGCCGGCACCTACGCCTTCATCGCTACCGGCACCATCGGCGACGACGCGATCAAGGTCGGCCTGATCTACCAGCCGGCGGTGGTGCAGCCAGTCGGCGCCTTCGCGATCCTGGACAGCTCGGTCGATCCGAACTTCGACACCAGCCTCAACCGGCCCGCGCTCGCCCAGACGTTCGAGCAGATCTCTACGGGCGGCCGCTTCACCGTGGTGGTCAATCACCTCAAGAGCAAGGGTTGCTCCGGCGCCGCCGGCCTCGACACCGACCAGGGCGACGGGCAGAGCTGCTTCAATCACACCCGCACGCTGGCGGCCGGCGCGCTGGCCGCCTGGGCGGCGAGCGATCCCACCGGAGCGCTGGATCTCGACGTCCTCCTGCTCGGCGACTTCAACGCCTACGCGCTGGAGGATCCGGTCGCCGCGCTGCTGGGCGCGGGCTACACCGATCTCGCCGTCGCTGCTTCGGGCCCCGATGCCTATTCCTACGTCTTCGATGCGCAGGCCGGCTCGCTCGACCACAGCCTGGCCGGCGCCAGCCTGCTGCCGCAGATCACCGGCGTGACCACCTGGCACGTCAACGCCGACGAGCCGGGCGTGCTCGACTACAACGTCGAGTTCAAGTCGGCGGGGCAGATCGCCAGCCTGTACAACGCCGACGCCTTCCGCACCTCGGACCACGACCCGATCCTGATCGGCCTCGACCTCGTGGCGCCGCAGGCCGATCTCTCGATCACCAAGACGGACTCCCCCGATCCGGTCGCCGCCGGGGCCCTCCTGACCTACACGATCACGGTCGCCAACTCGGGTCCCAACGAGGCCGCAGACGTCACTTGGAGCGACGAGTTGGATCCGGTAACCAGCTTCGTCTCGCTGACCCAGCCTGCAGGCTGGACCTGCGACCCGCCGCCGATCGGCGCCTCGGGCACCTTCTCCTGCTCGCGCGCGACATTCGCGCCGGGCAGCGCCGTCTTCACGCTCGTGGTCGAGGTGGGTGCCCAGGTGCCGGCTGGCTTCACGCTCGCCAACATCGTGGCGGTCGAGTCCGCCACGGGCGATCCCAACGCCACCAACAACAGCCACAGCGAGTCGACCTCCGTGATCTCGGTCGCGGACCTCTCGGTGGTCAAGGCGGCGATGGTCTCGCCCGCGACCGCCGGGCTCGATCTCGTCTACGACCTGACGGTCGGCAACAGCGGTCCGAGCTGGGCGAGCAACGTCACCGTCACCGATCCCCTGCCGGCGGGCACGACCTTCGTCAGCATCAGCGCGGTCCCGGGGTGGAGCTGTGCGACACCCCCACCGGGGAGCGGCGGCGTGGTGAGCTGCACGGCGCCGAGCTTCTTCGCCGGTCCGCTGCTCTTCACGCTCGTCGTGCACGTCGACTCCGCCGTCCCCGCGGGCACGCTGCTCGTCAACTCGGCGAGCATCGTTTCGGCCTCCGGCGATCCCGATCCGGCCGACAACCTGTCGATCGTCGAGACGCCGGTGATCGCCCCGGCGTCCGTCTCGGCGACCAAGAGCGTGGCCGGCGAGTTCGCGGCGGGCGGCACCATCTTCTACACCCTGGTGCTCGCCAACGCCGGTCCGGCCGATCAACCCGACGCTGCCGGCGACGAGCTCGTCGACGCGCTGCCTGCCGGGCTCCAGCTCGTCTCGGCGACGGCGAGCGCGGGGACGGCGACTGCCGACCTGGGCACCGGCGTGGTCACCTGGAACGGCGTGATTCCGGCGGGCGGCTCGGTCACCGTCACCATCGAAGCGACCATCCCGCTCGACGTCGAGCACGGGACGATCTACGCGAATCAGGGGATCATCGCCTTCGACGGGGACGGCGACGGGGTCAACGAGTCCTCCGCGGTCACCGACGATCCGGCGACCGGGGAGGAGGGCGATCCGACCGAGTTCCAGGTCCTGCGCGAGGTGCAGGAGATTCCGGCGCTCGATGGGGCCGGCCTGCTGCTGCTCGGGCTCCTCCTCGCGGGGATCGCGGCGCACCGCCTGCGCGCGTCGCGGCGGCGCGCGGTGCGCTAGGAGCTCCCTAGACGCGTATCGGCAGCTGCACTTCGAAAGTGGCGCCCGGATCGTCCTCGACGAGCCGGACGCTGCCGCCGTGCGCCTCGGCGACCCACTGCACGACCGACAGGCCGAGCCCGCCGGTGCCCCCTTGCGCCGCGGTCCGGCCGCCGCGGAAGTAGCGTTCGAAGAGACGCGGCCGTTCGGCCGGCGGGATTCCCGGGCCCTCGTCGCTGACGCGGAAGCGCAGAACCTCGTCCTCGGAGGTCGCCACGACGAGCACCCGGCCGCCCTCCGGGCTGTGCTTGATCGCGTTGTCGAGCAGGTTGAAGACGATCAGCCGGAGGAGCCCGGCGTCGCCGTCCAGAGCCAGCCCGCGCGGGATGCGCGCATCGAGCACGATGCGCCGCTCGGCGGCCACGATCGCGAAGCTCTCGAGCGACTGGGTGAGCAGGGTCGAGAGATCGAGCCGGGCCCGCACCAGGCTCACTTCGCGCCCGGGCTCCTGGCGGGCCAGCGCCAGCAGTCCCTCGACGACGGCCTGGAGGCGCTCGATCTCGCGCAGGTTCTGGCGCAGGAGCTCCTGATACTCCTCCGGAGAGCGTGGCCGGCGGAGCGCGACCTCGAGGCCGGTGCGCAGCACCGAGAGCGGATTGCGGATCTCGTGCGAGGCGTCGGCGGTAAACCGGCGCATCCCCTCGAAGGTGGCTTGGAGTCGCGCCAGCAGGTCGTTGAAGGCCGCGGCGACCGTCTCGACCTCGTCGAACGCGGCTCGCGGCAGCTCCAGCCGCTGATCGGGTCGCCGCGTATCGAGCCGGCGGATCGAACGGACCAGCGCTTCGAGCGAGCGCAGCGCGCGGCCGGCGAGCCA
>CAZPZW010000046.1:10235-19448 GCA_964591165.1 uncultured Thermoanaerobaculia bacterium
CGGCTCTGCAGCCAGAGCGCGGTGGAGGTGACGCCGTAGAGCGCGACCAAAGTCGCGGCAAACCACCAGGTGAAGGCCCGGCGCAGCGACCGCAGGCGGCTCAGGGCTCCTCCCGCTCCGCGCTGCGCAGCGCGTAGCCGACGCCGGGGACGGACTGGATCAGGCGCTCCCGGCCGCCGGCTTCGAGCTTGCGCCGCAAGCGAGCGACGATGACGTCGATCACGTTGCTGCGCGCCTCGTAGGTCAGATCCCAGACGTGCTCCGCGATGTCGGAGCGCGACAACGCGGCGCCGGGGTGCAGCATGAGGTACTCGAGCAGGGCGAATTCCTTGGGGGTGAGGACGAGCTCCTCGCCGCCGCGCTCGGCCCGGCGGGCGGTGCGATCGAGCTGCAAGTCGCCGGCCGCGAGCAGCGCGGCCGGCTCGAAGCCGCGCCGGCGGAGCAGGGCCCGAACCCGGGCGAGCAGCTCGGTGAAGGCGAACGGCTTGGTGAGGTAGTCGTCGGCGCCGGCGTCCAAGCCGTCCACCTTGTCGACCGTCAGGTCGCGCGCGGTCAGCACCAGGACCGGCGCGGCGAAGCCTTGCTCGCGCCACTCCTGCAGCAGCCGCAGGCCGTCGCCGTCGGGGAGCCCGCGATCGAGCAGCACCAGGTCGTAGGCGGTGTCGATCGCGAGCTCGCGCGCCTGCTCGAGCGTCGTCGCGGCGTCGGTGGCGAAACCCTCCTCGCGCAGCCCCTTGGCCAGGTGGGAAGCCAGGGGACGCTCGTCTTCGACGATCAGCACGCGCACCCGCTCAATATAGCGAATGCCGATCCCCGGGCGCCGGCGCCGTTCACTTCCCGTTCATTCGCGGCCCCTAGTCTGCGCCTCTCGACGGGAGTCGAGCCGAGCGCGAACTGCTCGCGAGCGGGTTGGAGGGAACGAACCTGGAGGTTCGCAGATGAGACAGCATCGAGCAGCACCCTATCGTCAGCTCGGGTTGGCCGCGGCCTGGATCCTGCTGGCCGCCGGAGCGCAGGCCGCCGAGCGCCAGCTCGACCTCAGCCCGGAATCGACGCGGGTCACCTTCACCCTTCCGGCGACCGGACACGACGTGGAAGGGGCCTTTAGCGTCTCCAAGGGCTGGGTGCGGTTCGATCCGGCCACGGGCACGGCCAGCGGCGAGATCGTCGTCGACGCGACGGCCGGCGAGACGGGGAACAAGAGCCGGGACAAGACGATGCGCCAGGACGTTCTCGAAGTGACGCGCTTCCCGGAGATCAAGCTGCGCATCGAGCGCCTCGAAGGCGAGGTGCCGACGAGCGGGGTGGGCGAGTTCAAGCTGCATGGCAAGGTCGACCTGCACGGGGCCCAGCACCCGCTGACGCTCGCCGTGAAGGCCGCGATCAGCGGCACGCACGCGACCGCGGACGCCACCTTTCCGGTGCCCTTCCTCGACTGGGGGATGCACGACCCGAGCGTGATGTTCCTCAAGGTCGAGCCGGTCGTCACCGTCAGCGTGCACGCCGAGGGCGAGGTGCACGACGCCGCCGTCGCGGCGGGTGGCGGGCGGTGACCCAGCCTCCTCGCCTGGTCTCGGCCGGCGAGCTCGGTCGGCTGCGGCAGGCCTTCGCGGGCTCGCTGCCGGCGGCCGGCCAGGTCGAGCCGCGGCTCCAGGCGGTGCTCGCCGATCTCCTGCGGCATCCCGGCAGCCTCGGACGCGCTCAGCTCGCGTTCGGCATCGCCACGGCGGAGGGACTGGCGGCGGAACCGGCGCGCCGCCTGGCGGTGGCCATCGAGTACTTCCACTCGGCGTCGCTGGTGTTCGACGATCTGCCGGCGATGGACGACGCGGCGGAGCGCCGCGGCCGGCCCTGTCCCCATCGGACGCACGGCGAGGCGGCGGCGATCCTCGGCGCGCTCGGCCTGATCACCCGCGCCTACGGACTGCTCTGGGAGACGCTCGCTCCGCTGCCGGTCGAGCGCCGGCTGGCCGCCGCCGTGCTCGTCGAGCGCTCGCTCGGGGTCGCCGGCCTGCTCGACGGGCAGTCGCGCGACCTCCACTTCGCGGCGCAGCGCGCGCCGGGTGGAGCGTCCGGCGCCGAAACCGCGCTCGCCGTGGCGCGCGGCAAGACCGTGCCGCTGATCCGGCTGGCGATCGTCCTGCCGGCGGTCGTGGCCGGGTCGAGCGCGGCCACCTTGGCCTCTCTGGAGCGGCTGGCGGAGAGCTGGGGGCTGGCCTATCAGGCGCTCGACGACCTGAAGGACGAGCTGCTCACCGCGGCGGAGAGCGGCAAGACCGCGGCACGCGACCGCCTGCTCGGGCGACCGAGCCTGAGCCGGCTCGCCGGCGAGCGCGCCGCCCGCGAGCGCCTCGACTCGCTGCTCGCCGAGGCGGCGGCGGCGCTCCAGGGACCGGCGCTCGCCTCGGCTGCACGCCGCCCGCTGGTCCGCCTGCAGGGCCACTTCGAGGCGGAGGCAGCGGCGCTCGACCGGCGGGCGGCCGGCCGCCGCTGCGCGTGACCGTCGCGGCGCTCGCCGGCGAGCGGTCGCGGCCGCACGCCGGCGAGCTCGGGCGGATCGTGGCCAGTCACGCGCTGGCCTGGCTGGTGGCGGCCAACGGCGTCGGGCTGCTCCTCGCCACGCTGCTGCTGGTGCCCGAGCTCGGAGGGTGGTTGGCGCCGCTCAGCTACGGGAGGTGGGCGGCCGTCCATCTCGATCTCGAGCTCTACGGGTGGTGCGCGCTGCCGCTGGTCGGTCTCCTCCTGCGTCTCTACCTTTCGCCGCGGGAAGCGCCGCTCGGAGCGGCGGCAGTCGCGCTCTGGTCGGCCGCTCTGCTCGCGGGCGCGCTCAGCTGGCTCGCCGGCATGAGCAGCGGCAAGCCCTTTCTCGATTGGACCGGGCCGGCGAGTCTGCTCTTCCTGGTGGCCCAGCTCGCCCTGGCGGCGGTGCTCGCGACCGGACTCTGGCGCTCGCGCCCTCCCGGCGCGGCCGTCGCGGCGGGAGCCTGGTGGGGGAGGGCGGCGCTCTGGCTGGTGCTGCTCACCGTCCCGGCCTGGCTGGCGCTCGGCGAGAGCCGCGCCACCTACCCGCCGATCAACCCGGCGAGCGGGGGACCGACCGGGGTGAGCCTGCTCGGCTCGACGCTCGGCGTGCTCTGGATCTTCGTCGCGACTCCGGTCGCGCTCGGACTCCGCCGCCGTCGCCCGACGCCTCGCTCCGGCGCCGTCGTCGCGCTGCTCGCCCTGCACAGTCTGGCCTTCCTGCTCCTCGACCATGGAGAGCGGACGCATCGCGATGCGCTGGAACAGATCGCGCTCGGGTCGCTCCTCCTCTGGGCGATCGTCCTGCCGCGCTACCTCGCGGCCTATGCCTGGCCGGTCGCGTTGCGTCGCTGGCGGCTCGCCTTCCTGGTCTGGGCTGGGGTGCTGGTGGCGAGCGCTCTCGCCACCTTCCAGCCCGGAGTCCTCGACCGGCTGAAGTTCACCGACGCGCTGGTGGCGCACGCGCACCTGGCGATGGCCGGGATGGTGAGCGCGTTCGGCCTGCTGCTGCTCGCCGCCGCGGGAGCGGAGGAGCTCGCGCGCGGACTCGACCGGCCGCTTCCCTTCGCTCTCTGGCAGGGTGGCTGTGCGCTGCAGCTGCTCGCCCTGACGGCCGCCGGCTGGATCGAGAGCGGCGACCCGGGGGCCACTTGGCGCAGCGCCGCGGAGCTCTCCGCGATCAGCTGGCTCTACCTGCTGCGCTGGCTGGGCGGCGCCGCGATGCTCGCGGCGTCGATCGCCTGGCTGACCGCGGCGCGCGCGGAGCGCGCGTGAGCTGGCGCCGCGACATCGCTCCCCTTTTCGCGCTCGGCGCCGGGCTCGGCGATCTCGGGACGGGCCTGGTCCTGGTTCTCGCGCCGGAGCTGGTGCTCCGCCTGCTCGGCCTGCCTCCGGTCGCCGAGACCGTCCTACTGCGCTTCGTCGGTGTCTTCGTGGCGAGCGTCGGCGCGGCCTACTTCTGGCCGTTCCTCGGCGAGCCGCGCGCCCGTCCGGGACGGCTGCGCGCCGCGTTCGCGCTCACCGCCGTGCCGCGCGTCGCGGTCGCCGTGTTCCTCGCCGCGGCAGTCGCCGCCGGTGCGCTCGCTCCGGCCTGGCTGCTGGTCGGCGGCTACGACGCTCTGGTCGCCCTCGTGCAGTTGTCCCTTCGTCCGGAGGAACCGGCGGGGCCACCCGCATGATCGCCCGCGCCGCGTCCTGGATCGCCCCCTGGTGGCGCGCTCTGGCGGTCGATTGGCGGCTCCTGCTCGCGATTGCCGCGACCTACCACCTCTTCCTCCTCTTCGCGCAGTTCGGTTTTCTCGAACAGTTGCAGGGCGCGCTCCCGCCGGGCGGCGTCCGGCTCGCCATGGCGGCGATGGGGCTCGCCGGTCTGGCGAGCAGTCTGGCGACCGGTCGCGCCCTCTCCCGCCGGGGGGCCGAGGCGAGCTGGGTTCGCCGAGGGCTGGTCACGGCTGCGGCGGTGGCGGCGGCGACGCCGTTCGCCGCCGCACGCACCTCGCTGGTGCTGCTGGCGGCCGCGGTGGGCGCCTCGATCGGGGGCCTGACGGTCGCGCTCGCCAGCGCGCTCGGCAAACTGTCGGCGAGCGGCCGCCCGGCGCGCCTCGCGGCGGCCGGCACCGGCCTCGGCTATCTGCTCTCCAACCTGCCGCCGCTCTTCTCGGGCTCGACGGCACTTCGCGCGCTGGTGCCCGCCGCGCTCGCCCTGCTGGCGGCCGGGCTCGCGCCACGCGCCGCCGCCGTCGAGCCACCGGACCGCGCCTTCCGCCGTGCGCCCTCGCTCGGCGCGGCGACCGTGGCGTTCCTCTGCCTGGTGGGCCTCGACGCGGCCGCCTTCGCGATCGTCCACGCGACCCCGGAGCTTGCCGGTCTCTCCTGGAGCGGCGGCGGCTGGACCCTGCTGCAGGGCGGAGTCCACTTGCTCGCGGCGATCGCCGCCGGCGAGTGGTTGGAGCGTGACGGCTGGCAGGGACTGTTGGCGACCACCTGGCTGCTCTTCGCCGCCGGCTTCGCGCTGCTCGCCGGCGGGGGTGGGGCGGCGCGCGGCGGTGCCTGGCTCTACGCGACCGGCATCTCGCTCTACTCGGTGGCGCTGGTCGCATTTCCGACCGCGGCTGCGCCGGGACGCGGCGCGCCCGGCACGCGGGCCGGGGTGCTCTTCGGCGTTTCGGGCTGGCTCGGCTCCGCGCTCGGCGTGGGCATGGCGCAGGACCTCGGACGCGTACCGCCGGCCGTCGTGCTCGTTGCCGGAGCCGGCCTCGGCGCGGCGCTCCTGCTGCCGCGGCTTCTCGCCGCCTGGCGGAGCGCCCGGGTCGCCACCTGGGCCGCACCGCTGCTGGTCGGCATCGCCGCGGTGACCACCGCCTGGCCGGGGGCGGGCCCACCGGCCGAGAGCTCGCCGGTCTCCCGCGGCCGCGCGGTCTACATCGCCGAAGGCTGTCTGCACTGTCACTCGCAGTACGTGCGACCGGGCTCCCTTGACGAGACGCTCTGGGGACCGTCGCGGGCGCTCGACCGGAGCGAGCGACCGCCGCTCGTCGGCATGCGCCGGCAGGGTCCCGATCTCGCCAATGTCGGCCTGCGCCGCAGCGACTTCTGGCAGGAGGCGCATCTGCGCGATCCGCGCGCCCTGGTGCCCGGCTCGCGGATGCCGGCCTACGCTCACCTCTTCGCCGGAGAAGGGAGTCGAGGACGGGACCTGGTGGCCTACCTGGGTAGTCTCGGCGGCGGTCATGGCGAGGAGCGCGCCCGGCAGATCGCCGCGCTGCCCGACGAGCTGCCGGCCGTGCCTCCCTCTGCAGCGCGTGGCGGCGAGCTCTTCGCGCGCTACTGCGCCGCCTGCCATGGCGCGCACGGCCGGGGGGACGGCGCGCTCGCCGCGCCGATCGCCCGCCCGGCGATGAACCTCGCCAAGGGGAGTTTCGTCCGCGTCCCCGCGACGGGCGACGCGGCGCAGCAGCGACGCGAGCTGGCGCGTCTCGTCCGCTTCGGCGCGCCGCCCACGTCGATGCCCGGCCACGAGGTGCTGAGCGCGCAGGAGCTCGCCGATCTCGTCGAGTTCGTGCTCGCCCTGAGCGCCGACCGGCCCGCGCCGGGGGAGCGGGAACAGCCTTGAACAGGGCTCGCGGAGGTGATCGCTGGAGCGCGTTCCTGGGGGCGGTCGCCGAGCGCTGCGTGCGGCGGCCGCGCTTCGCCGTGGGCCTTGCCCTGGGGGTCGTCGTGCTGGCGCTCGCGCTCGCCGGAACGCGCCTCGAGCTCAAGACCTCGAATCTCGACTTGATCGACCCGGAGCTCCCCCCGGTGGCCGCGTTTCGCGACCTGGCGCGCCGATTCGGAACCCCGAACCTGCTGGTGGTGGCGTTGGAAGGGGAGGACGCGGTGGCGTTGACGGCGGCGGCCGACAATATCGCCGCGCGGGTGCGTGGCGCGCCCGAAGTTCGCGCTGCCTACTCCCGTCTGCCCTTCCCCGATCCGACGCTGGCGGCGCTCGGCCTCGAGGCGCACCTGATGACCGAGGACCGGCGCATGGCCTTCGTCTTCGTGCAGCCCGCCGATGCCGACTCGCGCGCCGAACGAATCGCGCCGCTGGTCGAATCGGTGCGGCGGGCGGTCGCCGTCGAGCCGCTCGCCACGGCGAGAATCCGTGCCGGCCTCACCGGCCTGCCGCAGTACGCTCTCGACGATCGCGACATCATCCAACGTGACCTGGCGCGCCTCTCGCTGCTCTCGCTGGGGTTGGTGGTGGCGCTCTTCGTGGCCGGCTTCCACGAGGTGCTCCGCCCGCTCGCCGCGACCGCGGCGCTGCTCGCCGCGGTCGCGGCGACGCTGGGCGTCGCGGCGTTCCTGCCCGGCCATCTCACGCTGGTCTCGGCGTTCTTCTTCTCGACCCTCTTCGGGCAGGGGATCGACTACGGCATTCACGTGGTCGACCGCACGGAGGAGCTGCTCGCCCGCGGGCGAGGAGTGCAGGAGGCGGTGGTCGAGGCGGTGCGAGCGCTCGGCCGAGGCCTCGCGACCGGCGCGCTCACCACGGCGCTCGCCCTGTTCACCCTGACCGTGTCCGGCTTCCGCGGCTTCGCGGAGCTCGGCTGGATGGCGGGCCTCGGCATCCTCCTGTCGCTCGCCGCCGCGGTCTCGCTGCTGCCGGCGTTGCTCGTGCTGCTGCCGGTGCGCTCGCCGGCCGGCCGCGCGGCACGCGAGCGGCGCTTCGGCGCGGCGCTCGTCCGCTGGCAACGGCCGAGCGTGACCCTGGCGCTGATCGGAGCGGCGCTCGCGGGCCTCGCCGCGCCCTGGCCGGCCTTCGACGGCGACTATCTGAACCTGCAGCCGAAGGACTCGGAGGCGGTCCGCCTGGAGCGCGAGATGGTCCGCCGCTCGGCGCTCTCGCCGCAGTTCGCCGCCTTCGTCGTCGCGGGACGGCGGGAGGCGCAGGAGCTCGTGGCCGAGCTGCGCGCCTCGCCGCTCGTCGGGCAGGTGCGCTCCAACCTCGACCTCGAACGGCTGCAGGTTCTCTCCGGGGGCGGCGACAGCGCGGAGCTCCGCGAGCTGCGCCGCGGCTTCGTCGATGCCACAGGGAGCTTCGCGGTGTACGCCTATCCGGCCGGGGACCTCTGGGAGCCGGGCTTCCAGCGCGCTTTCCTCGCCGAGATGCGACGCCTCGATCCGGCCGTGACCGGCATGCCAGTGCTCGGCCAGTTCATGATCGAGCGCTCGCAGCGCGCGCTCGCGATCACCGGCCTGCTGGCCGCCCTGCTCGCGGTGGGGCTCGCTGCGGCGGACTTCCGCGAGCCGCGCTGGACGCTGCTCGCGCTCGCCCCGACCGCGCTCACCGTCGCCGGTCTGCTCGGCGCCATGCGGCTCTGCGCGCTCGATTTCAATCCGCTCAACATCCTGGCGCTACCCATCGTCCTCGGAGTGTCGGTCGACAACGGCGTCCATCTGACCCACCGCTTCCGCGCCGAAGGGGGCGACCTCTCGCGGGCGCTCACCGGCACCGGCCGCACCCTGCTGATCAATGCCCTCAACACCCTCGCCGGATTCGGGCCGCTGGTCTTCACCGCGCATCGCGGCCTCGCCTCGTTCGCCGGAGTGCTCTCGCTGGGCGTCGGGCTCTCGATGCTGCTCTCGCTCTTCGTGCTGCCTCAGCTGCTGCGCTGGGCGGGCGGCGGCCGCTGAGCGCAGCGGGGTGGTAACATCCCCGGTCCGCGGCGCAGCCCCGGCGCCACTCCCTCGGGGCGCGTCCGTGAAGAAGGAGAGCATGAGTCTGAACACCCTCGACACTCACCCCAAGCGGTCGCGCGAGGTCGCCCCCGAGCGGCTCGACGACGTGGTCATCCGCTTCGCCGGCGATTCCGGGGACGGCATGCAGCTCACGGGCACGCAGTTCACTTCGACGTCGGCCCTGCTCGGCAACGACCTCGCGACCTTCCCGGACTTTCCGGCCGAGATCCGCGCCCCCGCCGGGACGCTGCCGGGCGTCTCGGCGTTCCAGGTGCGCATCGCCGACTACGACATTCACACACCGGGCGACGCGCCGGACGTCCTGGTGGCGATGAACCCGGCGGCGCTCAAGGTCAACCTGCCCGACCTGAAGTCGAACGGCATCCTGATCCTCAACACCGACGAGTTCGAGGAGCGCAATCTCCGGAAGGCGGGCTACGAGTCGAACCCGCTCGAAGACGAGAGCCTCGCCGCCTATCAGCTCTTCCGGGTGCCGCTCGCCACGATGACCCGGCGGGCGCTCGAGGGGAGCGGCCTGGACGCCAAGAGCCAGGAGCGCTGCAAGAACTTCTTCGCCCTCGGCATGGCCTACTGGCTCTTCTCGCGCCCGCTCGAGGGGACGGTGCAGTGGATCTCGGCCAAGTTCGCCGCCAAGCCGGAGCTCGCCGCGGCCAACATCAAGGTGCTCAAGGCGGGCTGGAACTTCTGCGACATCACCGAAGCTTTCCAGACGCGCTACGAGGTCGTGCCGGCGAAGCTCGCGCCCGGGGTCTACCGCAACGTCACCGGCAACACGGCGCTCGCGCTGGGCTTCGTCGCCGCCAGCCGGCGCTCCGGCCTGCCGCTCTTCCAGGGCGCCTATCCGATCACGCCGGCGTCCGACCTGCTGCACGAGCTGGCGCAGTTCAAGCACTTCGGCATCACCACCTTCCAGGCCGAGGACGAGATCGCGGCGGTCTGCGCGGCGATCGGCGC
>CAZPZW010000047.1:0-13336 GCA_964591165.1 uncultured Thermoanaerobaculia bacterium
ACCATGAAGGAGAGGATCGCGCCGGTGTGCGACATGGTGTCGGTGCCGTGGCCGACGACGATGCCGTCGACCCCCTTGGCGATCTCCTCGCCGATCGCCTTGGCGAGCGCGATGTACTGGACCGGGCCCATGTTCTCGGAGAAGACGCCGAACAGTTTCTTGGTCTCGAGGTTGGCGATGTCGGCGAGCTCGGGCACGGCGCCGTAGAGCTCGCCCGGGGTGAAGGCGGGGATCACCGCGCCGGTGCGGTAGTCGAGGCGGCTGGCGATCGTGCCGCCGGTGCCGAGCAGCGTGACGTTGCGCTTCTTCGGGTCGAAGGGGAAGTCCTTCTCGGGGATTTTGTAGACCGCCTTCTTGTACCCGGTCTCGCGGGCCGCGGCGACGCGCGCCGCGTGAATGCCGACGTTGTAGCCGTTGAAGAGCTTGACCACCAAGTGGAGGTCGTCGGCCGTCTCGCTGCGCGGCAGCACCACGCCGACGAACGTGGATCCCTCGTCGTTGACGACTTCGACCTCGCTCCAGACGCCGATGCCGAAGCGCTCCAGAGCCTCGCGGGCCGCCCCGCGGTAGCCCTGGAAACGGTCGCTGCGATCGCCGTGATCTCGGCGATCCGGGGGCTCGTTCACCGGGAGAGTCATCGCGCCACCTCCAGGAGCCGGCTGCGCAGCGCCTCGGCGACCTCTTTGGCCGGAGCGCGCCCGCGCAGGTCGCGCACCGCTCTTCCGGTGGCCTGACGCAGGCGGCGTCCGACCGCCTCGTCGGCGAGCGGATCGCCGGCCGGGAAACTCTCCTCGGCCAGGCGCTCGACGGCCGGCAGCCAGCGCTCGCGGGGCTCCAACGCGATGCCCGCAGCGCGCGCTGCCGCTTCGGCGTCGACGCCGTCGCGGGCCATGGCCGCCGCCACTGCCGCGATCCCCTCGCGCGGGATGCGGCCGTCGGTGAAGAGGTCGAAGACCTGGACCCACTCGCCGGCGCCCAGCCGGTCGACCGGAACTCCCGCGCGCCGCAGCGCCTTGCCGCGCTGGCCGATCTCGACCGCGGCGAGCAGCAGGTCGGCGCCGGTCTTCTCGACCACGGCGTCGAGGATCTCGGCGCCGCCGCGGCGGATCAGGAAGTTGCACGTCTCCTCGGGCACGCGCGCGGCGAGGTAGCGCTCGAGCCGCACCCACGGTGCCGGCTTCCGCCGCGCGCGCAGGGTAGCGACCCGCTCGGCGGTGACCCGGGTCGGCGGCGAATCGGTGTCGGGGTACATGCGGTCCGGTCCGGGCAAGATCCGCTCGAAGGTGGTGAATCCCCCGGCGAGCGCCTGCCGGGTCTCGCGCGGCACCCCCTGGGTGGCGTCGGCGAAACGGAGCCGGATCTCCTCGGCCGCCGTGCGGCAGTCCTCCTCCGGGCCGCAGACCACGAAGAAGTCGTCGCCGGCAGCGAGCTCGAGACGTTTGCGCAGCCGCTCGAGCACCCGGTAGCGGTCGGGGAACTCGGGTAGCGCGGCGCCGGAGAGCACGATCGGCGCCTCGTCCAGGCAGGCGATCACGCGGATCCGCCCGGAGAGCTCGTCGAGAAAAGTGGTGTCCGGCTGGGTGCGATGTTGCGCCAGTCCGGCGACGCCGTCGACTTTCACCGCGAAGATCCTGCCGCCGGCGGCGAGGGCGCGCCGCATGAAGCCGAGGTCGATCCCGGCGCAGACGTCCGAGACGTCGAACGGCCGGACCCGGATCGCGTCACGCCCGGCGAGACCGCGGCGTTGCAACTCGTCGCGCAGCCGGAGCAGGTTGTGCTGCCGCACGCCTTCGTTGTGCACCAACTTGACCGCGTAGCCGGCGCGCGGCACGCCCTTGATCTCCACCCGGTCGCCGCCGCGCACGCTGACGTTGATGTCCTGCCGGCTGGCGCCGATCCCGGTGCGCACCCGCCCCGTCGAGCGGGCCGTCAGACCGCAGAGCAGGATGGCGTCGCGCACCTCCTGAGGTGTGGTGAGCTCGGCGCCGGTCACCGTCTCGGTGAGCGGCATCCCCAGCCGATCGGTGCGCCAGACGATCTGGTGCCCCCGGTCGCGCACCTCGCGGCAGGAGTCCTCCTCGACGCTGACGTGGGTGACGGTCAGCCGGCGCCCGTGGAAGGGCAGGGAGCCGTTGACCCCGATGATGGCGGTGCGCTGGAAGCCGGTCGGGATCGAGCCGTCGAGGTACTGCTTCCGGGCGATGTGGACCTCGTCGATGATGTCCATGTCCATCATCAGGCAGAGCTCGATGGCGGTGTCGATCGCCTCCTGGTTGACCAGGAAAGGGGGCGTGTCGTCCATCTCGTAGGTGCAGACGTTGAGGCGATTGAGCAGGTAGACGATCTCCTTCTTCGTCTTGAATTCCATCAGCGCCGTGCCGTCGTACTCGCCCAGCTCCGAGAGGGTCGGGCGCATGTGGCGCAGCACCTCGCCGTCGTGGGCCTCGGTGTAGCGCCCGGCGGGACAGCGGCAGAAGAGCTTGTGGCGGGTGAGCAGCTGCTGGTGCACTTCCAGGCCGGAGATGAGGCCGACGGCGGCGTAGTCGAGAGGCTCGAGCATCGGATCCCTTCCGCGAAGCGCAACTGCCGCTCGGAGGATCCCGCCCCGGCCCGTTCGCCGTCAAGTCGCGAGGAGCCCGGGCTGGAGGCTTGACGACGCAGGTCGCCGAGTTGGCCGACGCCGACGGTTGCCCGAAACCCCGCGCTGTGCTTGGTCAGCGACGGCACGCCTCTCGGGGTGAGGGTCGACTCACCGAGGAGCGAGAACGTGAGGTTCGTTCCTGCCCGCGCCGAGAGCGCCCTCCCCGAGCGCTGATGCGGGGCCTCCACGGGCCGGCTCGCGACGAGCCCAGCGGCTTGCCAGGCCGGGCCGAAGGGAGGCGATGAGGTCGGCTGGACTCGCGGGCCCAATGGGCCTAACATAAACGGGGTTCTAATCTCAAGGAGGGATCAACGGTGAGAAGTCATCTGAAGATCGTAGCGATCGCGGTGGTAGCAGCGTTTGCGTGCGGCATCGCGCTGGCGGAGGAGCCCGCCGACGCCCAGGGCTACTTCCTGATCCATGGCGGCACGGCCGGGGAGCCGGTTCGGCTGGGTGGGACCGAGGCGCCGGGTACGCCGGGCACGCTGTGGGCCAACGGCGCGACGAACAGCGTCAACGGGCTCGCCTCGGAGCGCGCCACCTTCACGACGGGGACCGGCGGGCCGGAGGGGGACCACATCGCGACTATCGCCGAGGATTTCTACGTCACCGTGGCCTCCCAAGTCACGGAAATCAGGGTCTGCCTCTACCACGATGGAACGACGGCAGAGATGTACCTCTATGCGGACGCGGGTGGTGCGCCGGGCCCGAGCGTGGTCCAGCCGCTCTTCGGGGCACCGACCGGACCCGACGCGGTCAGCTCCACGTTCAACGATGAGACCGCCCGCTGCACCACCGCCTTCGGTTGGCCGGGGCGCGAGTACGTCTTCAACGCGGCGACGACCGGCGTGACCTTCCCGATCCTGGAGCCGGGTCGCTACTGGCTTGCGGTTGTCGGGGAGAGTGGAACACGGGCCTTCTGGGCCGACACCAATCCATCGCCGTCGCCCGGCGCGGTCTGGGGATCGGACACCTTCGGATTCCCCTATTGGAGCGACACGGGCGCTCAGGGTCAGCCGGACTTCGCCTTCGACATCGACGGCGAGCCCGCGACGAACCTTCTCGAGGTTCCGACCCTCTCCGGGATTGGCCTCTTCGCGTTGGCGGCTTTGCTGGTCGGCATCAGCGTCGTCGTCCTGCGGCGGCGGCGCGCCGCCGCCTGAACCGCGGCGAGTCCGAACGGCTGTCGAAAGGCCCCGCGGGTGCGGGGCCTTTCTCTTTCTGGGCCCGGAGCGGGAGCCCCCGCGAGAGCCGACGACTGGGTGCTCACCCGCGCTCGCGCGGCGCTTCGTTCCTGAAGCCCCTGGCCGAGGCCGACCGAATGGCGACGAGCTCGGCGAGCGTGGCGAGGCCGTCGTGGACGTCGACGAAGCGGGTGGTGAGGGGAGACAGTCCGAGGCGGACGAGGTCGGGCTCGCGGAAGTCGGGAACGACGCCGCGCGCGATCAAAGCCGTGGTGAGCGCGCGCGCCGCGGGGTGGACGACCGCGACGTGGGCGCCGCGGCGGTTCGGCTCGCGCGGCGTACGGCTCTCGAGGCCGAACCGGTCGCAGAGCACGAGGGCGAAGCCGGTGAGCGCCGCCGCCTTGCCGGCGATCGCCGCGATGCCCGCCGCGGCCGCGAGCTCGATGCCGGCCTCGGCGGCCGCCAGGGCGAGGATCGACGGCGTGCCGACCAGCAGGCGGCCGACGTCCTCGCGCGGCTGGTAGCTCGGACCCATGGCGAACTGGTCGCGTTGCCCGAACCACCCCCAGATCGGTTGGGAGATCTGCTGCTGCAGCGCGCGCGCGACGTAGGAGAAGGCCGGCGCGCCGGGGCCGCCGTTGAGGAACTTGTAGGTGCAGCCGACCGCGAGCTCGACGCCCGCTGCGGCGAGCTCGAGCTCCAGCGCTCCGGCGGCGTGCGACAGGTCCCAGATGACGAGCGCCCCCGCCGCCCGGGCGCGCGCCGTCTCGGCGGCGAGATCGATCCGCTCGGCGGTGCGGTAGTCGACCGCCGAGCGCACCACGACCGCCACGTCGTCCAACCGGTCGAAGCCGTGACGGACGCTGCGGCCCCTCGCCGCGGCGATCCCTTCGACCACGTAGCGGTCGCTCGGGAAGTCCTCCGCGGCGATCGCCAGGACGCGCCGCTCGGGGCGCAGGGCGAGCGCGGCGTGCACGAGCTGGTAGAGATTGACCGACGTCGAGTCGTGGACCACGACCTCGCCCGGGCGGGCGCCGAGCAGCGGCGCCAGCTTGTCGCCGACCCGCTGCGGCAGGTCGAGCCAGTGCGCCCAGGACCGGATCAGGCCCTCCCCCCACTCCTCGGTCATCACCCGGTGCAAGCGCTCGAGGGTGCGCTTGGGGGTGCGGCCGAGCGAGTTGCCGTCGAGGTAGACCAGCGCCGGGTCGGGAATCAGGAACTCGTCGCGCCAGCCGGCGAGCGGATCGGCCTCGTCGAGCGCCAGCGCCCGGGCGCGCAGCGGGTCGGCCGATCGGGCCGCCCGCTCGGAGGTGGACTTGGGGATTCGTTGGCGTGGCATTCGCGGGCATCCTAGTGGATGCCTGGAGGACCCGCTCTCGCCGCCTCAGCCCAGCGCCGACCGCCACCGCGACTCGATTCCCGCCGTAGTGGCGGGTCTTCGGCAGTCTTTGCGGATTAGAACCGAACCCAGGCGTGATTGACCTCGTCGCGAGCGGCTCGTCGTGGCGAGTTCTGGAAAGGAGTCGACGCTCATGTCCCTGCCGAACCGGTGCGTTGCCCGCCACTTGCGCGCTTCGTCGCTTGCGCTGCTCTCGCTGCTGGTCGGCTGGCCGTCGGCGCCGGGCGAGGCCCAGCCCGAGCTCTGGATCGACGGCCCCGACGCGGTTCAGCCCGGCACCGGACGCGAGTTCCCGGGTGCCGCGATCGATGCGTTCGGGCGCTCGATCTACGTCTGGGATGCGTTCAATGCCGGCGACGACCGCAACGACATCTACCTGCGCCGCTTCTCGACGGCTGGAGTCCCCCTCGCCGATCCCGTGCAGGTCAACGGTTACACGGACGACGACCAGAGGAACCCGCGGGTCGCGGCCGGGTTCGACGGTTCGTTCCTCGTCGTCTGGCGCAGCGAGGAGCCGGGCCCGAATCCCGGCGATCCCAGCGGCCATTGGGTCCGCAGTCGTAAGTTCGACCCGGCAGGCAATCCCGTGGGCAGCGAGGAGTACGTGAATACCCAGAACGCCGCGATCGCCGGTGGTGCCCTGCGGGTCGACGTGGCGGCATTGCGCGGCGGAGGCTACGTGGTCGTCTGGCGGAGCGCGGTCGGCAGCGGTACCGATCCCGGCATCAGCATCCAGGCGCGCCTGCTCTCCGCCGCCGGCGTGCCGCAGGGCAACCCTTTCCAGGTGAACTTCGAGGAAGCGCTGTCCCAGGAGCATTGCGCCGTGGCAGCGCTCGCCGACGGTGGATTCGTGGTGGTCTGGACCGTGCCGGGGGTCGCGATTCGCCGTTTCGCGGCCAACGGTGCGCCGGTGAGTGGTCAACTCGACGTCAACCTGGGGACCTCCGGCTTCTTCGCCGATGTTGCCGCCGGCAAGGATGGCCGCGTCGCCGTCGTCTGGCAGGAAGGGGGCACGGAGATCCGCGCCCGCCTGTACGATTCGACGCTGTCGCCGCTCGGAACCGAGTTCGTGGTCAACGATGTGCTCGACACCGATCCTGACGCGCCTCAGGTGGCGAGCTACGGTGGCGAAGGATTCCTTGTGATCTGGGAGAGCTTCACGGGAGTGGGCGGCGATGCGAGCTCGCAGAGCATCGAAGGGCGGCTGGTGACCGGCGTCGACCAGTTCGCCGGCCCTCAGGTACAGGTCAACCTCTACGAGGTCAACGCCCAGCACCAGCCTGCGATCGGCGGCTCGAGCTACTGGCTGGCGCTCGGGTGGCAGAGCGGCTCCAACCCGGACGAGCCGACCGACGACGCCATTCTCGGTTACGGCATCGACCTGTGCGGAGGGCTCTTCTGCGACGACTTCGAGCTCGGTTCGACGTTGCGCTGGTCGGTGACCGTTCCCTGACGAATGGCGGGCACTAGGGAGCGGTCAGCTCGCGGCGGAGCCAAGCCTTGCTCTTCATCCAGTCGCGCTGCACGGTGCGCAGCGGCAGGTCGAGCGAGTGTGCCGTCTCTTCCTCGCTGAGTCCGGCGAAGAAACGGCACTCGAAGACCCGAATGAGTCGTTCGTTGAGCGCCCCCAGACGGGTCAGCGCGAGATCGATGGCGAGCAGCGTGTCGATCTGTTCGTCCACCCCCAGCTCCACCTGATCGAGCGACACGGGCGAGGCGCTGCCACCCCGCTTCCGCGCGCTCCGGCGGCGCGCCTCGTCGACCAGGATGTTGCGCATCGACCGCGCAACGATGGCGAAGAAGTGGTGGCGATCGGCGAGCTCGACGAGCGACTGATCGACCAGCTTGAGGTAGGCCTCGTGAACCAGCGCCGTGGTATCGAGGGTGTTGCCGGGGCGCAGGCGCGCCAATTGCTGCCGCGCGATGCGGCGCAGGTCCGCGTAGACCAGGGGAACGAGGGCAGCGAAGGCCCCGTCGTCGCCATTGCGATGGGCGACGAGTAACCGGGTGATCTCACCCCGGTCGCCGTTCGGTCTCATGACGCCAGGATAGGAAATCGATCGAAGGGTGTCGAGCGGCGGAGCTCGGCGGTTCGAGGACGGATCAAGAGCCCACTCTCGCTTCGAGCTCGGCCACGAATCGTCGGAGGCGGCGTCGCGCCCAATCGTGGCCGGACAACCCATCGAGGTCGGCCGCGCCGGCCGCGAGCTCGGTCTTCGCCTCGACGAACCGGTCGAGGCGCAGCAGCAGGCCACCCAGCTCGATGCGCAGCTCGGCGATCGTCCAATGCCCGGGCGCGAGGGCACCACGCCGCGTGGCGAGCGCTTCGTCGATCAGCGGCATCGCTTCGGCGCCTCTCCCGAGGTCCGAGAGCACGGCGCCGAGGCCGGCGAGCGAGTCGGCGACGTCGAGCGGGCGACCGCCGTTGCGCTGACGGGCCAGGGCCGCGCGGAGGATCGGCTCGGCACGCTCGGTGTCGCCCGCCCGGTGCAGCGCGATGCCGAGCAGGCTGCGGCAGCGCGCGACCGGCAGGCTCTCGACGCCCGCCAGGCGTGCGAAGCGCTGGAGACCGCTGCGGTAGAGCGCGACCGCCTGGTCGACGTTGCCGAGCGCGAGCTCGAGGCTGGCCAGGTTCATCTCGGCGCCGATCCGGCCGAAGTGGGTTGCTTCGACGGTCCGCTGCCGGATCCCCGCGGCGCGCCGCACGTGGGGCGCCGCCTCCTCGAAACGGCCCTGGTCCATCAGCACCTTGCCGAGGTTGCTCAACGAGTCGGCGAGGTCCGGATGATCGGCGCCGAGAATCGCCTCCTTTCCCGCGAGGACTTCGCGATAGATCTCCTCGGCCTCCCGATAACGCCCCCGCGTGTGCAGGCTGAAGGCGATGTTGTTGCGCGTGTTGAGGACGCTTGGGTGGTTCTCGCCGTGGAGCCGCAGGAGGCTGGCGAGCGCTTGGCGTTTGTGCTCGAGCGCCTCCTCCGGGTGCCCCAGCGCGTCGAGTCGGCCGGCCAGCGCGGCGAGCTCGCCGGCCGCCTCCGCCTCGGCGCCGAGCGCCCGCCAGAGCCGTAGCGCCTCGCGGTGGAACGTGGCGGCCCGCGCCTCGTCCCCGGTGAGCCGGCTGAGCACGCCGCGATTGTGCAACAGTCGCGCCATCGTACGCCCCTCGACCTGGCCGGCGCCTTCCAACAGCGCCAGCGCCTCGCGCAGCGCGAGCTCGACGCCGTCGAGGGAGCCTCGGTCGATCTGCACCGCGGCAAGCGTGATGAGCGCGCTCGCCAGCGCGTCGCCGTCGGGCGGCGCGACGCGTCGCAGGTCGCCGACGGCTTTGCGGGCGAGAGCGACGGCGCGTGGCGCGTCGCCGAGCGCCGAGTAGGCGCTGGCCAGCACTTCGAGCAGTTTGCCACGCACGGCGGGCTCCGAGCCGAGCTCGGAGCGCAGGTTGGCTTCGCCTGCGTAGAGAATCTCCCGCAACGAAGTCTGTCCCAAACCCGTCGAGGTCGGGCTCGCAGCTTCGAAGAGTCCGCCGACGAATTCGGCGACGCGCTCCGCTCGCGCGGCCTCGGTGCGCGCCCGGTCCCTTTCCCGCGCGGCCACGCGTGCCTGCCAGGCGATCGCCGCGATGCCCGAGCCGAGGAGCAGCGCAAAGCCTGCGGCGGCGATCGTGCCGGCGCGGTGGCGGGCGACGAACTTGGCGACCCGGTAGCGGCGGGTCGCGGGACGCGCCGTCACGGGCAGACCGTCGAGGTGGCGTCGCAGGTCGTCGGCCAACGCCGCAGCCGAGACGTACCGCTGGGCAGGCTCGGCTGCGAGGGCCTTGAGCACGATGCGGTCGAGATCGCCGCGCAGGCGCCGGGCGAGGTGCGCCGCTGCCGATGCGTGCGCGCCGTCCCGCTGCGCTGCCCTGGCGGCGGTGCGGCTCGGAGAGGGGATCGTCCAGGTCGCTCCCGCCGCCGGATCCGTGTCTCCGGAGCTAGAGTCGCGCCGCAGTCGGGCAGGTGTGACGCCGCTCAGCAGTTGATAGAGCAGGACGCCGAGCGAGTAGACGTCGCTCGCCGTGGTCACCGGCCGATTGGCTAGCTGCTCGGGGGAGGCGTAGTCGGGAGTGAGCGGCTGCAGCCGGGTCGGTAGCGCGCCCTCCTCTTCGTCGACCAGCATCTTGGCGACGCCGAAATCGAGCAGCTTCACCCTCCCGCCGGCCTGCACCAGGATGTTGCCGGGCTTCAGGTCGCGGTGGACGATCAGGTTGCCGTGCGCGAACTGCACGGCGTCGCACACCTCGAGGAAGAGCTCGATCCGCTGCCGCACCGGCAGCTGCCGGTCCGCGCAGTAGCGATCGATGGGCTCCCCCTCGATCCGCTCCATGACGAGGTAGGGGTATCCCTCGTCGGTGACGCCGCCGTCCAACAGGCGCGCGATGCCCGGATGCTCCAGGCGCGCGAGGATCTGGCGCTCGAGGCGGAAGCGGCGCTCCTTCTCCGGCGTCTCGAGACCGCGCGGGATGAGCTTGAGCGCCACCTGCTTCTCGAACTGCCGGTCGGCGCGCTCGGCGAGATAGACGACGCCCATGCCGCCGCGGCCGAGCACCTCGAGCAGGCGGTAGCGGTCGATCTCGCGCGGTCGCTCGGCTCCAGTCGGCGCGGCCTCCGGGTCGGCGTGCGCGAGCTCGAGCCCGTCGACGAGCGCGGGAAGAGAGACCGCGAGGGGGCGGTCGAACAGATCGCCCCCACCGGCCTGGGCCGCGGCGAGGAGTCGGCGAACCTCCTCGCCGAGGGTCGCATCCTCGGCGGAGAGGGCCGCCAGCCGCGCTTCGCGGGTGGCGTCGTCGGGACAATCGAGCAGCTCGTCGAGCCAGTTCTCGACGCGCCGCCAGCGGTCGACTTCACGCGACGGAACGCCGTCGGTCGTCGAGTTGCTGGCGGGTGGCTCACGCTTGCGGCCCATGGGCAGCGATCACACCTCTCTCTGACGCGTTGTCGCCGCGCATCGTATCGAGTTGCGCGCGGCGTCGGCGAGGGTCTGCCGGGGCGAGCTCGGCGGTGGGTGAGGTCGTGGCCGCCGGCCTGATGGATGGTGCCCCCCGCGGGCCGGTCCGTCGCTACGGCATCCCCGGCGGCGGGACGCGGGCGCGGGTCGCCTGCTCGAAGGCGTAGGCGAGCGCGAGCAGCCGGGGCTCGCTGCAGGCTGGCCCGGTGAAGCTGACTCCGAGCGGGACCGGGGCCGGAGCGAAGCCCTCGGGGAAGGGGGGATCCGCGGCGGCGGGGGTCGCGCCGATCGGCACCATGACGGTCGGGTAGCCCGGGCGGGCGGCGAGGTTGGCGCCGCGCCAGCCGGGGAAGAGCAGCGCGTCGAGGCGGTGGCGGGCGAACGCTTCGTCGATGCCGTGCTCCGCCGCGAGCCGCAGATCCTTGGCGCGATCCGCCGCATAGCGCGCGTGATAGACCTCGAGATCCATGGCGTCCGAGAAGTCGAGCAGCGCCTGGCCGTACTTGAGCGTCCCCGCCTTCTGGTGGTCGCGGTTCCATTGCCGGAGCTCGGTCAGGCTCTTCACCGGCGCCGCGTCGCCGAGCGATTCCAGCCAGCGATTGAAGTCGCGCTCCATGCCGTAGGCGAAAGTGATCGAGCAGGCTCGGGTCTTGGCCTCGTCGAGGCCGCGGCAGATGGGCCAGAGCAGGAAGTTGCTTTCGGGCTCGGGGTCGACGACGCTCGGGATGTCGGCCGGATCGACCACGATCGCGCCGGCGCGCCGCAGTACCTCGATGGCCTGCCCGAGAGCCGCGGCCTGCGGCTCGTCGAGCCCACCCTGGGGATTCTCGGCGCCCGGAGGGGTGACCGGCGCGTAGAAGTAGGCGCGCGGGATGCCGATGCGCGCGCCGGCGAGCGCCCCGGGGTCGAGGTAGCGCGTGTAGTCGGTTTCGCGCCCGCAGCGCGTCGTCGCCGGATCGTTCGGGTCGGCCGCGGCGCCCTCGAGGACGCCGAGCAGGATGGCGGCGTCGGTGACGCTGCGCGCCATCGGGCCAGCCGTGTCCTGGTCGGCGGTGATGGGGATGATGCCGTGGCGGCTGATCCTCCCGACGGTCGGCTTGACCGCCGCCAACTGGTTGGCGTTGGCCGGCGAGAGGATCGATCCCGAGGTCTCGGTCCCGACGTTGGCCGCCCAGAAGCTCGCCGCCGTGCCGGTGCCCGAGCTCGAGCCGCCGGTCGCGAGCGCCGGCCGCCCGTCGGCGGTCGCCTCGCGCGGGTCGCGCCGCGGGTCGTAGGGGTTGAAGCCGTAGCCGTTGAGCGAGTTGTAGTTGGTCGGCATGCCCGGTGGGCCGGCCACCCAGTTGGCGAGCTCGGTCATCTGCGTCTTGGCGAGGACGATGGCGCCCGCCGCGCGCAGGTTGGCCACCAGCGTCGCCTCGTAGGGCGGGATCAGACCCGCGAAGGCCAGCGCACCGCCGGTGGTCGGCAGGTCGGTGGTGTGGATGTTGTCCTTGAGCGCGATCGGAATGCCGTGCAGGGGGCCGCGCACCTTCCCCGCGCGGCGCTCGCGGTCGAGCCGATCGGCCTCCTCGAGCGCCCGCGGGTTGACGGCGATCGCGGCGTTGATCCGGTCTTCGTAGCGCGCCAGGCGCAGCAGGTGCTGCGCCACCAGCTCGTGCGCGCTGACCCGCCCCGAGCGCATCGCCGCCTGCATCTCGGGGATCGAGGCCTCGACGACGGAGAACGATGGCTCGTCAGCCGCCGCCGGCGCCGCGACCAGCAGGGCTGCCACCCCGGCCCGAACCCAACGCGACCGGCGATTCCTTTGCGTCATGACGCCCCCTTCCGAGTCTCCGCTGCAGTCTCCTGCGGGCGCGGCGCAGACCGCGCTTCAACCGCTCGCGCTCCAGTTGCGGTGGAACTCCTCGCCGAGGTCGAAGATGTAGTCCTTCGCCGAAACCACCTTGCCACGCTCGGCGGTCACCACGGTGACGCCGCTGTTCTCGCCGACGCGGCCCTCGCGGTTCACCAGGTGGATGGTCCAGTGTGCGGCGATCACGTTGCTGCCGACGAAGTCGAAGATCCGCTTGGCGCACAGGTCGTGGAGCTCGAAGCGGATCTCCGGAAACTGCTCGAGGAAGCGCCGGAACCAGCCTTCGACTTCGCTGCGGCCGCGAAAGGTGCCGCTGGCCGGGATGTCGCCGGGGTAGACGAAGACGCCGTCGTCCCGCCAGGCGGCCATGAAGGCCGGCAGGTCGTGGCGGTTCAGCGCGTCGAAGGCGCCGGCGAGCGCCTTCCGGCCCAACAGGGTTCCGATCATGGGATACCTCCCGATCGTGGGGTCCTGCTGGACATTGTAGGCGCATCGCGGCCGGCTGGCGGCGCGGCGGCGGCCACCGGACCGGCAGTCGTCCAGGGATTCGGGAAGCGGTCGAGGGCGCCGAGCGGCGCGTGCGGTCAGAGAGTGACGAGGTCGATCAGCTCGAGCATCTTGGTGCGCACCAGGGCGTCGATCTTGGCCTCGAGCTCGACGAAGCGCACCACGACGGGAGCTGGCAGCACCTCGCGCATCTTCTGAACGTGCTTGGCGAGGATCTCGGCGCGCCGCTTCTCGACCTCGACGAAGCCGTCGAGAAGGGCCTTCGCGTCGGCGTCGGAAGCCCCCATCTTGCGGTGGTAGCCGTTGACCAGCTCGACCATGCGATCGCCCTGCGCGGTCATCTCGTCACGGTAGGCCTTGTAGAGCGGCCAGAAGACCTTGGACTGCTCCTGGCTGAGGGTGAGGTTGCTGGCGATCACCGCTTGCCGTTCGGCGGCGATGACCGAGCGCGCCAGCTCGAGCTCCGTGCGGGCCGAGATCGTCGAGCTGGCCGCGGGGGCTTCGGCGGCGAAGGCGGGGGCGAAGACTGCCAGAGCGAGCGCCAGGGCGAGCGAGCCGTTGGCGAGGGTGCGGAGGGTCTTCATGCGTCGTCTCCCGGGGTCCGAATCTCTGCGCCGGCAGTATACCCCCGCCGTCGTGCCCTCGAGGGGTCGCGCGTAGGCGGCTCGGCGGGCTGCGGGAGGCGGCGCGCTGCGGCCGGCGCGGCGAAGCAAAGAGAAACGGCGGCCCCTCTCGCGAGGAGCCGCCGGGAAGTGGCCGCGGTCGCGCGACTT
>CAZPZW010000047.1:13436-18162 GCA_964591165.1 uncultured Thermoanaerobaculia bacterium
AACGGCGGCCCCTCTCGCGAGGAGCCGCCGGGAAGTGGCCGCGGTCGCGCGACTTCTAGCGATTGCGGCGCGACCGACGCAGGCCGAGACCGGAGAGCAGCGACAGCGCGCCGGCAAGCGCCAGCAGCGGGAGCTGCGTCGCCGTCTTGGGGAGTTGCGGCTCTGCCGCCGGAGCGGGGGTAGGCGCGGGGGCGGGCGCGGGTGCCGGAGCGGCGGCCTTCGGGGCCGCTGCCGGGGCGGGGGCCGGAGCGGGCGCGGCGGCGAGACTGCCACCGACGTTCTTCACTTCCGACTCGGTCATGGTCTTGGTCTCGACCGACACGATCGTGGCGGTCAGGTTCATCCCTTCACGCAGGCTGGAGAGCTCGGTCTCCTTGCCGTCGACCAGGAAGCGGAAGCCCTTCGGAACCTCGTAGTGCTGATATCCCGCGGCCTGGGTGTACGCGATGAACGCGGCCGGGAAGATCTTCACCACCGTGCCGTTCTTGATCTCGGTCGTCGTCACCGGCACCGTCTTGGTGGTGGCGACGAAGTCGGCGGTGAGGACCGTGCCGACCTGGAGATCGGCGTACCCGGTCGGCACGCCGTTGACCATGATGGTCTTGCCCGGCGCGGGAGTGAACTCCTTGGTGGTGCCGTCGTCCATCTTGACGGCGATCTTGCCGTCGTACTTGGCGATGACCGTGCCCGAGCGGGACATGGTCGCCGTCGACGTCTGCGCCCACGTGGCGCCGGCGAGCGCGAGCGCCGCCACGAAGGCGATCAACAGGGTGAACAGCTTCTGGTTGCGGGACATGTCAACTCCTCCTTGGAACTGCGTGGACCGACCTGGTAATACGCTGCAACGTGAGCTCACAGCCGGATGTCGCGAGACGGGGCGACCTCCTTTCGCGACGATTCGTCGGGTGTGCTGGTTCGGGTGCCGGGCACCGCCGCGGGCGGCGGCCCGTCGCGCCGCGTGGCGCGCACGATGAATCGCTGCGGCGCGCTCCCGGCGAAATAGAACGGATAGCAGGTGACGAGGGTCAGCGCCGGCGAAGGGGTCGGCGCGAGGACCCAGACTTCGCTCGGCTCGACGATGCGCAGGGATTCCACGACGTAGAGCTCCCGCCCGCCGAGCGACCGGAGCTCGATCGAGTCTCCGATCGCGATGTCCTTGAGGCCGCGGAAGAACCCGTCGCGATGGCCGGCGATGCCCACGTTGCCCCCCTCGCCCGGCTGCGCGGTCCCCGCGATCAGCCCCACGCCCCGATTCAGCGTCGCGTCGTCGGTGCCCGGATGGACCGGCACCTCCAGCCCGAGACCGGGAATCGCGAGGACAGCGAGCGGCGCACCGAAGTCCCGGCGCAGGCTCTCCTCGTAGGCCCGGATCCGCTCCGGCGCCCAGAGCCGGGTGTCGACCGCCGGGCTCGAGATTGGAGCGGGCGAGGCCGTCGCCGTCGCGACGAACTCCGCGGAGCGGATCGCCCGCTTGAACTGCGCGAGATCGTGCTGCCGCTGGAGCTCGCCCGTCAGGCGGACGCCGCCGACCCCGGCGAGCAGGGCAAGGCCACCATAAACGAGGCTCCGCTCGAGCCAGCGGCCGCGCGGCAAGCGCACGCGAATCCCCCGTGACGCCGCTGCCGGAGGGCCTGAGTGCGTGGGCGGGCTCATGGCGGAGATCGGAGAGATCGAGTCTCGGCGGGCAGCGGATCTCGCCGCCCGCCGGAGGCCTAATTTGTCTTGGCGCGCGACACCGAGACGGCGACGGCTTCGGTGTAGACCGCCTCGACCAGGTCACCGACCTTCATCTTGGCGGCGATCGCCGGCTCCACGTCGAGGGTCACCGAGCGGCCCTTGGGCCCCACCAACGTGACCGTGGAAGCCGTCGTGTCGACCGCGGTGACCTTGGCGGAGATCTTGGTCTGCTTCGCCTTGATCCCGCCCGGGAGCTCGGTCGGCTCGGCGCGCAGCTCGCTCGACGCCGCGCTCTGCGAAGGCGCGGCGCCTTCGATCTTCGAGAGGGCGAGGGTCAGGGACTCGTAGTACTCGATCGAGACCTGGTCTCCGACCTTGAGGTCCGCCAGCCGCTTGACGTCGGGGCCGGCGACCAGGGCGAGCTCCTCGCCCTTCTCGAGCTTGAGGACGATCTCGCGGGACGCGACGTCGATCGACTGGATGGTCGCCTCGATTTCGACCAACTGCTCGGCCGAGACCTTGCCATCGCCGCCCCCGACCTTCTGCTGCACGGTCTGCGCCCCCAGAGGCAGCGCGAGCAGCGAGAGCGTCGCCAATGCCACCATCATCGTTCGCTTCATGGAATTCCCCTTTTCGTTGCCCGGCGATCTCCGCGCGGAGATCGCAAGGGTAGTGTTTTGTCGGGCAGCACCCCAGCCCTCGATCTCGTCTGCCTCGAGGATCTACGCCACGGCCGCTGGAGCGTCGCCCCGGTGCATGAATGCTCCCGCCGGGCGGGAGGGGTCGCCATCGGGAAAACTACGGGATTCGGCGCCGGAGGCTACCGGGGGCGAAGCGGCGCCGACGGGACCGGGGGGGCCGGCCGGGCGCTAGGGCGGCGAGGCCGGAGCGACCAGGGCGAGCAGTCGGCGCCCGGCCTCGTCGAAGTCCTCCCGGCGGCCGCTGCCGCGCGCCACCAGCATGGCACCCTCCAGCGTGCCGACGAAGAACGCGGCGAGCGAGCCGGCACTACCGGCGAACCGCAGCTCACCCCGGCGCCGCCCGTCGTCGAGCACCCGGACGAGCCACGCCTCGTTCGCGGTGAAGAACTCCGCAACGCTCTCGCGCAGCGGTTTGGGCAGGGTGGCCACGTCGGCGGCCATCATGCCGCAGAGGCACATCCGCTTCCGGCGCAGCACGGATCCGTAGAGCTCGACGTAGCTGGCGAGCCGCTCGACGCTGCGCCCGGTCGCGCTCTCGATCGCCGCGAGAGCCGCCAGGAAGTCGCCGCGGTAGCGGGCGACCAGCGCCAGGCCGAGGTCGGACTTGGTCGCGAAATGGTGATGCAGGCTCGCTTTGCGCACGCCGAGCTCGGCAGCGACGTCGGCGTAGCTGAAGGCGTTGAAGCCCCGTGTCTGCACCAGGCGCTCGGCGACGTCGAGGATGCGGTCGGCGGTGCCGGCCGGCCGTCGCCGGCGACTGGGGGCGCGCGGTTCGCGTCGCGGGTTCGCCACGGTGGCGGCCAATCTAGCACTCCTCGCCACGGCTTGACTACCTACCTACTAGATGGTAGGTTGACGGAAACCACAGGAGCCTGCACCGCCAGGTCCAAGGAGGATGCGCCATGTCTCGTCAGCGAGCGCAGTGGATGGTCGTCGCCATCGCCGCCGTCGGTCTGTTCGCCGGCCCGATCACGGGAGCGAGCGGTGGAAAGGGCGAGGTCGTCGTGCCCGTGGCGAAGCTCGCCTGGGTCGCAGGCGCCATCCCCGGAGTCAGCACGGCGGTGGTCGCGGGGGACCTGGCGACCGGTCCGAGCCGCTTCTACCTCAAGTACGCGAAAGGTCTGGTCACGCCGCTGCACCATCACTCGCCGGATCACTACGTCACCACCGTCAGCGGGGAGCTCGTGCTGGTCGTCGACGGTACGGAGCACCGGCTCGCCCCGGGATCCTATTTCGCGCTCACCAACCGGGCGCCGCACGCGGCGCGCTGCGAGGGCGCGGCCGACTGCGTGATGTTCATCGACTCGCGCGGCGCCTGGGACGTGGTGCCGGAAGCGCCGGCCAAGCCGTAGCGTCGCCGCCGCTCCGCGCTGGGTGCTACCGTCGGCGGTCCGTATGACGCCCCCTCCCGTGCAGCCTCGGTGCACCCCCCGGTTCCCTGCGGCCGCGTTGCTGCTGCTCGCCGCCCTGGGGAACTCCTGCGCGACCTGGCGGGCTCCGGCGACGCCGCTGCGCACGGTCGAGCTCGCCCCCCGGAGCGGCGGCTCCTGCCTGGCGGTGCTGCTGCCTGGCCGCTGGGACGAGCCCGAACGGTTCCGACGGGCGGGCTTCGCCGCGGCGGTCGCGCGGCGCGGTCTCGAGCTCGACCTGGTCGCGGTCGACGCGCACCTCGGCTATTACCGCGACCGGTCGGTGGTGGAGCGCCTGCGCGCCGACGTCGTCGCGCCTGCGCTGGCCGCTGGATACGGGGAGATCTGGCTCGTCGGGATCTCGCTCGGCGGGCTCGGCGGGCTGACCTACCTTCGCGAGCACCCCGCCGACCTCGCCGGCGTGCTCGCCCTGGCGCCCTACCTCGGCGAGGCGGACCTCGTCGGCGAGATCGAAGCGGCCGGCGGAGCGGCGAACTGGCGGCCGCGGCACGCCGGCGACGGCGTCGGATTCGGCGCGGAGCTCTGGAGCTGGTTGGCTCCCTGGGCCACGGCGAAGCGTGGACCGCCTCTGCACCTCGGCTGGGGAGAGCAGGACGACTTCGCGCGCGCCAGCCGGCTGCTCGCTGCGCTACTGCCTCGAGAACAGGTGTACGCCCAGGCGGGGGGGCACGATTGGAGGACCTGGGAGCGGCTCTGGGAGCAGTTCCTGGAGCGGACGACGCTCTGCCGAGCGCGACCGTGAACAGCTCGCGCGGCTACGGGGCGCGCTTCAGTCCGCGGCGGGCCGCGTCTCGCCGATGAAGCGGTAACCCACACCCGGCTCGGTCCGGAGGTAGCGCGGCGCCGCGGGGTCGTCGCGCAGCTTCTGCCGGAGCTTGCCGATCACCACCCGCAGGTAGTGGCTGTCCTCGACGTGGC
>CAZPZW010000047.1:18262-19346 GCA_964591165.1 uncultured Thermoanaerobaculia bacterium
ACGTAGTCGTGCGCGCCGGCGTCGAGCGCGCGCACCTTCTCGGCTTCGCTGGCGCGCACCGAGAGCACGATCACCGGCACCTCGGACCAGGAACGGATCTCGGCGAGTACCTCGTGGCCCTCGAGGTCGGGAAGTCCGAGGTCGAGCACCACCAGGTCGGCACCGCTCCTCGCGAGCAGCGCGATCCCTTCGCGGCCGGTCGCCGCCTCGGCGACGTCGAAGCCCTCGGAGCGCAGGCTGATCTCGAGGAAGCGCCGGATCTGGCGCTCGTCGTCGATCACCAGGACGCGAGGGCGCAGCGCGCCCGGGTCGCTCATCCTGTCTCCTCCGCTGCCGGGGGCGGCGGCTCGGGGAGCGGCAGGGAGATCCGGATCGTGGTACCGACGCCGCCCTCGCCGGCGTCGGCCGCGACCTTCCCGCCGTGAGCGCCGATCATGCCGCGCACGATGGTCAGTCCCAGCCCGCTGCCACGTGCCGCGCGGTCGCCGCGCGCCGCAGTGTAGAAGAGATCGAAGATCCGCTTCCGCTCGTCTTCCGGGATCCCCGGGCCACGATCGGAGACTTCGAGCGCCAGGTTGCCCGCGTCCCGGCGCGCCCGGACGCGGATCGGCGCTCCCTCGGGTGAGAACTTGGCGGCGTTCTCGAGCACGTTGAACAGGGCCTGCTCGACGAGCGCCGCGTGCATGAAGAGCGGCGGCAGTCCGGGCTCGAGCTCGGCCACCACCTGGACCGCCGGGAAGAGCTTGCGCAAGCGCGCCTCGGCGGTCCCGAGGATCTCCTCGAGCGCCACCCAGTCGCGCTGGAGCTTCATCGGACCCGAGCCCAGCCGCGTCATGTCGAGCAGGTTCTGGATGTAGCGGTCCAGCCGCTCGCTCTCGCTGCGGATCGACTCCAGGAGGTCCCGCCGGTCGGCCTCAGCGAGGCTCGCGTCGTAGGCGATCAGGCTGCTCGCCGCGCCGATCACCGAGGCGAGCGGCGAGCGCAGATCATGCGACACCGAGGAGAGCAGCGCGGTCCGCAGGCGCTCGGTTTCGCCCTCGACCCGCGCGGACTCGAGGTTGGCGACCAGGCGGGTGCGATCGGC
>CAZPZW010000048.1:0-11622 GCA_964591165.1 uncultured Thermoanaerobaculia bacterium
CGCTGACCCGCCGGATCGCCAGCCCCTCGCCGGCGCGGGCGGCGGCGAGCGACTGAGCCACCTCGCTGCAGACCCGGGCCGCCACCACCGGCCCGCCGGCCGCGAGCTCCTGCTCGAGCCGCCCCTTGAGCTCGACAGCCAGCTCGCGGGCTGCCGTGCGCGCCCGCTCGAGCGCGGGGTCGGGGAGTCCGGAGGCGGGATTCTCGGCACGCGAGCCCGCGCCGAGCAGCAGGGTCAGTGCTGCCGCGGCAGTCGCCACGAGGTGATGGGTCATACGTCCTCCCGGTCGGCCGGGTCCACGCGCCGGCCAAGTCATGGTGCGCCGGCGGGAGCGCGGGCGGAAACGCCCCAAGGGGTGGGCCGGCTCAGGGTGATTCGTCGAGCCACTCGTGCGGTGGTCGCCGCAGCACGTCGTAGCGCTCGAGCACGCGCCGCGCGGCCTCGCGGTAGTTGGCGATCGGCTGCGGACCGATCCGCCGCTCGAGCTCCCGGTAGTCGATCTTGAGGCGCCGGAGCTCCCAGCTGTAGAGGCTCTTCAGCAACTCGTAGACCGCCCGCGGATCGTTCGTCGGGCGGGGCCGCAACCCGTGCCCGGCCAGGGCGGCGAGAATCTCCGGCCGGTAGTGGAACGGACCCGCCGCGCTGCCCGCCATCCGCGGCTCAGCGCGCGGCCGGGGCGCGCCGCGAGGCGGCGAGGAGCAGCACCGTGGCGATCCAGATCAGGTCGGCGACCAGGAGATGCAGGAGCTGCAGGGGGATCGGCGCGAGCAGGCCGATGTTGACCAGTCCGACGAGCATCTGGAAGAGGACGAGCGACGCCGTGCGGTTCGCCCAGGTGCGGAGGGCCACGTCGCGCCGGCTGCGGCGGAGCTCCTGCGCCGCGCCGAGCAGCATGCCGCCCGCGAGGATCGCGAGCAGGGGGTGCAAAGTCCGCAGCTGGACGAGGAAGTGCGACCCGGGGGCGAGATCCTGGCGCAGCCCGGCGGCGACCGACGCCGCAGGGAAGAGCGTGTCGCCCAGCGCGGCGATCGCACCGCTCGCTCCGGCGATGGCGAGCAGGCCGAGGAGCAGCGCGGCCCGCCAGCGTAGCGATCGGTCGGCGGGCGGCCCCGGTGGGTGCTCCGCGCGGTCCGCGGTGAGCACGATGGCCCCCAGCAGGAGCAGCGTGTTGATGAGATGGGCGCCCATCCAGACGGCGCGCTCGATCGACTGGTTCTTGCCGACCAGCGCGAGCAGGACGAGACCGGCTCCGACCGCCGCCTCGACCAGCATCAGGACGAGCGAAGCGGTCGCCCAGAAGCGCGCCGGGTGGCGCCGGGGGAAGCTCCGGCGCGCCGCGATGAAGAGCCCGACCACGGAGAGCAAGGCGAGGCCGCTGGTCAGGCGGTGGCTGAGCTCGATCGCCGTCTCGAGGCGCTCGGGGCGGGGCAGGACCTCGCCGTTGCACAGCGGCCAGTGCGACCCGCAGCCGGCTCCGGAGCCGGTGGCACGCACCACGGCGCCCCACAGGATCACCGCCACGTTGAGCCAGAGGACACCCCAGGTCCAACGGTTGAACGAGGAACTCGCGGCGCGCACGGACATCCGACGCAATCTAGGCCAGCGCGGAGCTCCGAGGCAAGCGGGAGCGCTCTTGTCGCGCCGTGGCGCGGCCAGTATCGTAGGGGTTCATCCGATCGAGGAGGTCCCGATGAGCGCGTCGAATCCTCTGCATGCCCTCGCCGGGCTCGGCCAGTCGGTCTGGCTGGACTTCATCCGCCGGGGCTGGCTCGCCGACGGCACGCTCGAGCGATTGATCCGCGAGGACGGATTGCGCGGGATGACCTCGAATCCGGCGATCTTCGAGAAGGCGATCGCCGGCTCGGCAGAGTACGACGATCAGATCGCCGCGCTGGTCGCCGGCCGGGTGAGCGATCCCAAGGCGATCTACGAGTCGCTGGCGGTGACCGACATCCAGCGCGCCGCCGATCTGCTCTCGCCGGTCCACCGCGCCTCGCACGGCCGGGACGGCTTCGTCAGCCTCGAGGTGTCGCCGGAGCTCGCCGACGACACCGAAGGCACGCTGGTCGAGGCGCGCCGACTCTTCCGCCGCGTGCACCGCCCGAACCTGATGATCAAGGTCCCCGCGACGTCGGCCGGCATTCCGGCGATCCGCCGGCTGATTCGCGAGGGCATCCCGGTCAACGTCACGCTGCTCTTCGCGCGCTCCACCTACGAGCGCGTCGCCGAGGCCTACTGCGAGGGGCTGGAGGAACGGCTGGCGGCCGGCGAGTCGATCGATTCGGTGGCGAGCGTCGCCAGCTTCTTCGTCAGCCGTATCGATACGGCGATCGACGCCGAGCTGGATCGCCTGGCCGCCGAGCAGCCGCTCGCCGCACCGCGCCTCACCGCCCTGCACGGCAAGGTCGCGATCGCCAACGCCAAGCTCGCCTACGCGAGCTACCGGGCGCAGGTCGGCTCGGCGCGCTGGCGCTGGCTCGAGGAGAGTCACGGTGCGCGGCCGCAACGCCTGCTCTGGGCCTCGACCAGCACCAAGAACCCGGCCTACCGTGACGTCGTCTACGTCGAGGAGTTGATCGGCGAGTCGACGGTCAACACCATGCCTCCGGAGACGGTCGACGCCTTCCGCGACCACGGCCGGGCGCGCCCGTCGCTGGCCGAGGGGCACGCCGAGGCCCGCGCCGTCCTGGCCGAGCTCGAGGCGGTCGGGCTGTCGCTCGAGGCGGTGACCGACCGCCTGCTCGCCGAGGGGATCGCCAAGTTCGTCGAGCCCTTCCGCAAGCTGCTCGACGCCGTCGGGCGGCGCAGCCGCGAGCTCGCCGGACAGGTCGCGGGATGATCCGCCACCTTCCGGCGGAGCTCGAGCAGGCCTGGGGACAGGCTGCAGCGGCGTGGGAGCGCGGCGGCGGAACCGAGCGGCTCTGGGCGCGTGACGCCGGGCTCTGGACGGGTGGCGACGAAGATCGCTGGTTGGGCTGGCTCGACGGTCCGCGCCGCGAAGCCGGAAGGCTCGCCAGCTACCAGGAACTCGCCTCCGCCGCGCGTCGCGAGGGGGTGACGGACGTCCTGCTGCTCGGCATGGGCGGCTCGAGCCTCGGCGCCGAGGTGCTGCGGCGATCGTTCGGCCGCCGGCCCGGCAACCCCGCGCTGCACGTCCTCGATTCGACCCATCCCGACCAGGTCGCGGCGTTCACCGAGCCGCTCGATCCGGCGAGCGCATGGGTGATCGTGGCCAGCAAGTCCGGCTCGACGCTCGAGCCCAGCCTGCTCATGGCCTGGACCCTCGAGCGCTTCGCGACCGACCTCGGCGCGGCCGCGGGCGGCCGCTTCCTCGCGGTGACCGATCCCGGATCGAAGCTGGAGCGCGAGGCGGCGGAGCACGGATTCCGTGCCGTGCTCTTGGGGGAGCCGACGATCGGCGGCCGGTTCTCCGCGCTGTCGCCGTTCGGGTTGCTGCCTGCGGCCCTGCTCGGCGTCGAGCTCGCGGAGTACATGAACGCGGCCGGAGCGCTCGCCGAAGCCTGCCGGGAGGCCCGCGCCGCGGCGAATCCGGGAGTCGCCCTCGGTCTGGCGCTGGGGGTCGCGGCACTCGCCGGCCGCGACAAGCTGACCCTGGTGCTCGCGCCGGAGATCGCGGCGCTCGGAGCCTGGCTGGAGCAGCTGGTGGCCGAGTCGACCGGGAAGCTGGGTCGGGCCATTCTGCCGATCGACGGCGAACCCCTGGCGGCCCCGTCGGCCTACGGCGACGACCGGCTGTTCGTCGCGCTGCGCTTCGCCGGACACCTGCCGCCGGCCGAGAGCGCCGGACTGGCGGCGCTCGCGCGGGCCGGCCAGCCGGTGGTGGAGCTCGATTGCCCGTCGCTCGCCGAGCTCGGCGCCGAGTTCTTCCGTTGGGAGGTGGCGACCGCGGTGGCCGGCGCCCTGCTCGGAGTCCACCCGTTCGACCAACCGGACGTCGAGGCGGCCAAGCTCGAAGCGCGCAAGGTGACGGCGGAGATCGAGTCGACCGGCGCGCTCCCCGCGGCGGCGCCCTTCTTCTCTGCGCCCGGTATCGAGCTCCATGCCGACCCCGCCAACGCGCAGGCGATCCTGACGGCGGCCGAGGAGCCTTCGCTCTCCGGCCTCCTCGAGGCGCATCTCGGGCGCGCCCGGCCGGGCGACTACGTCGCGTTGCTGGCCTTCCTCGAGATGTGCCCGGAGCACGAGCGGAAGCTCACTGCGCTGCGCGCCCGGGTGGCTCGCAGAACGGGGGTCGCGACGTCGCTCGGCTTCGGTCCGCGCTTCCTGCACTCCACCGGCCAGGCGCACAAGGGAGGCCCCAACCGCGGCCTCTTCCTGCAGCTCACCGACCGGCCGCGGCGCGACCTCGCCGTGCCGGGCCAGCGGTTGACCTTCGGCCAGGTGGTCGCGGCCCAGGCGCTGGGCGACTTCGCGGTCCTCTGCCAACGCGACCGCCAGGCGCTGCGCGTGCACTTCGCCGACGGCGCCGAGTCGGGGCTCGCCGCCCTGCTCACAGCGCTCGGCGGCTGAGGCCTCCCCCCGTCCCGGCCGGGCCGCGCGCTGCGTTGCGGGGTGTGAGCTGTTCCGCCACGTCCCGCCGGCTGTCTCAGCGGATGTGAGGATCGATCCGCTTCCCCCGATCGTAGCGACTCCGTCGGCTTGGGCCGTCGGTGGCGAATCGGCTAGTCTGCAGCGGCAAGCCTCCCCGGCCGAAGCGGCGCCCGCTGGCGCCGCCCCGTGGACCGGGGGTGCGCTGCTCAAGGGCGGACGCAACGTGGCGGATCGCGACGGTTGGAGCGACGAAGAGCTGATCCGGTCGGCCCGGCAGGAGCCGGGACGGTCCCAGGAGTATCTAGATCTCCTCTTCCGGCGCTACCAGACGCGAGTAGCGAGCTGGTGCCTGCGGGTCTCGGGTCGCCGGGAAGAGGCGGCGGACCTCGCGCAGGAGGTCTTCCTCCGGGTGTACGAGCGGCTCGACTCCTTCCGATTCGAGAGCGCCTTCAGCACCTGGCTCTACTTGGTGACGCGCAGCGTGGCGATCAACCGTTCGATCGCCAATCGGCGTCGCGACGCCGACTCGATCGACGTCGAGGGATTCTCGGAGCCCGTCGATCCCGCGCCGGCGGTCGACGAGCTCGCGGCGCGTTCCCAGCTCGAGACCCTGCTGCGTGGCGCGGTCGCGAGCGAGCTCGAACCGATGGAAGCACGGATCCTCTACCTGCACTACGTGGATGCCCTGACGCTGCCGGCGATCGACCGCCTGCTCGGTCTGACCAACAAGTCGGGCGCCAAGGCCTATCTGGTCAGCGCCAAGCGCAAGCTGCAGCGCCATTTCGCCGGTCTCGACCGGCGGCTCGCCAGGAGCTCGGAGGGGATGTCATGACGCACGCTGACGCCGGAACGACTTCGCCGCTCGCCGCGGCGCTCGCTCGGCGGCCCGACTGTCCGCCGCTCGGGAAGCTGGTCGAAGCGGCCACCCGCCCGATGGCGGCCGAGGCGGCCAGGGCGCTGCGCGAACATGCCGCCGGCTGCCCGGCCTGCGCCGCCGAGTTGGAGCTCGCCGCAGCCTTCCAGAGCCCGGCCGAGAGTGCGGAGTCGGCCGATCTGGAGTGGATCGTCGGCCAGCTCGCCCAGGGGACGTCGACCGCGCCCGCCCCGGCGCGCGTTCTCGAGCTGCGGCGCCGCGCGCCGCTCACCACCTGGGGGCTGCGGGCGGCCGCGGTCGCCCTGGTCACCGTGGGTCTGGGCGTGGGCTGGAGCGCGCTGCGCAGTCGGGTCGCTCCGGCGCTGCCCGACGCCGGGCTCGGCGACGTCGTGCGGTCGGGGCGCGTGGTGACGCTCGCGCCCTCCGGGGCGTTGGCGACGCCGCCGGAGAGCTTCGCCTGGGAGGCCGTCGCGCGAGCCGCGACCTACCGCGTGGAACTCTCCGACGTCGCCGACGAGCCGATCTGGGAGGGCGAAGCCTCCGCCACGACGCTGGCGCTGCCCGGCGCGATCCGGGCGCGGCTGGAGACGCTGGTGACCTATCGCTGGCGGGTCATCGCGCGCGACGCGAACGGGAGTCGCCTGGCGCAGTCGGAGGTGACGGAGTTCCGCCTCGACCCGGAAGCGCGTTTGGTCAACTGAAGCTCCGTCGCCAGAGCATGCCCGCCGCGACGAGCGCGGTGAGCGCCAGGCCGATGCCGAGCAGCGCCCGCGCTGGAATCCAGCTCGCCGGTACGATCGCCGCCGGATCGCCGATCACGACGAATCCTGCCCAGAGCGCGGCCGGATGCCAGCGGGCGTCGGCGCGCAGCCTGAGCTTCGCGCGGCGAAGGGCCTCGGCGGGCTGCCTGCCGCGCGCCAGCTCGAAGTAGAACTGTTCCATCAAAGCCGCCGTGGAGCGGTCGCCGACTTCCCAGAGGGAGGCGACGACGCCGCGCGCCCCGGCGCCGAGGAGGGCGCCCGAAAGGCTCGCCAGCGCACGCCCGTCGCCCCGCGCCCCGAGCGCGGTCCGGCAGCCGGAGAGCACCGCGAGATCGACGTCGAGCGGCAGTGCGGCGAGCTCGGCGGCGGTCAGGAACCCGTCGCTCGTCGCGTCGGCGGCGAGGAAGAGCGCCACGCCGGCGAGCAGCTCTTCGTCGACCACCGTGTGTGCCGCGAGGTGCAGCACCGCCGTGCCTCGACCGGCCAGCTCGCGCAGCCGGGTTTCGCTGGCTCCGGCGCCACGTTCGACCACGTTCGAGCCGCCGAGGCGCTCGGCGGCGAGCTCCGTCTCGCGCTCCGCCGCCGGCAGCGCGGCGAGGCCGAAGCGCTCGGCGAGCAACGAGGCGGCGCCGGCCGCTTCGGGGGTGAGCGTCGGAAGCTGCGGATTGGCCAGGCCCACGAAGCGCAACGCGGGCGGCGGCCGCGCCGGCGGCCGGCCGGACAGCAGCGAAAGGCTGGGGAGGTAGCTGACCGCGCGCCGCTCGAGCAGCAGCCTGCCGGTGCCGGCCGGCTCGTCGAGCAGCTCGAAGGGGAGATAGAAGAGGCTGCCGTCGGGAGCGATGCGGAGCTCGCCGCCCGGTATCGCCGGCGGGAGCAGCGCGGCGGTCAGTCGAGCGAGAGCCGGCGCTTCCGGCTCGAGGCCGTGCGCCAAGCGGACATGCTGCGCGCGCACCAGGTCGTCGATCTCGCGGGCGTCTCCGGCCGCGGCCAGCGTGAGGCCGTCGGCGGCGAGCAGCCAGCGCCAGAGCGTGCGCTCGCCGGCGAAGTAGGCGAGGAGGGGGCCGTGCGAGCGGCCGAGCGCGGCGAACTCCGCGGCCGAGGCGGGGCGGCCGCTGCCCGCCGCGAGCAGGTCGAGCAGCTCCCTTGCCTTGGCGCGCTCGGCCATCGCCAGGGCCGCCGCCGCGGCCGCCGGCTCGCCGGCGAGAGCGGTTTCGGCCAGCAGATCGACCGCCGCGGCGTAGACGCCGCGCCGGTCGGAGAGGAACCCCCCTTTGAGCTCGACGCTTCCTGAGGTCTCGCCGATCACCTCGATGCGCGCGATCGCCGCGTCGAGCAGAGCGAGCGCCGCCGCGCGGTCGCCGCGCGCCCGCGCCAAGCGGCCTAGCCCGGCGAGCGCGGTCCACTCGGCCTCGCGCGCACCGCCGGCTCTCGCCAGCTCGAGACAGTCCGCGAGCTGCGAGTCCGCGTCGTCGAGCCGCTGCTCGGCGAGCGACAACTCGCCGAGAGCGCAGAGCGAGCGGATCTCCTCGCCCCGGTCGCCGCTGCGTCGGGAAAGCTCGAGCGCGGCGCGGAAGGCCGCCTCCGCGGCCGCCGGCGCGCGCAGGTTCAGAGCGTGCACCAGGCCCCGGTTGAGCTCCAGGTTGGCCAGCGCCGAGAGGTCGTCGCGCGAGCGGTAGGTGGCGGCCGCGCGCTCGAGCAGCGCGAGGGCTCGACGCGGGTCGCCGACGTTGCGGTAGAGCACGGCGAGGTTGACGTCGAGCGCCGCGGCAATCGACGGATCAGGTTCGCCGGCGCGCGACAGGTCGCGGAGCGTGCGCAACGCCTCGCGGTAGGCGCCGAGGTGCTCCAGGGTAACGGCGCGGTTCTGCGCCACGACGCGCAGCTCCTCGGCGACCCATGCGGCGTCGCCCGCGCGCAAGGCGACCGCCTCCTCTTCGCCCAGCCGACGTAGCGCCGATCCGTAGTCGCCGCCGCCGATCGCGAAAGCGGCGAGGTTCGACAGCACGAGCGCTTCGGCTTGAGCTTGGCCGAGCCGGCGGTGCATCGCCAGGGCCTCTTCGTAGGCCGCCGCGGCCGCCGGGCGGTCGCCCAGCATCTCGAGCGTCAGGCCGAGCCGGTTGAGCGCCTCCCCGAGCGCCGCCTCGTCGCCCAGTGCGCGCCGCCGGCGCACCGCCTCCTGGCACTCCGGCAGAGCTTCGCGGAAGCGGCCGGCGTCGCCGAGCTCGGCGCAGGCGGCAAACCGCCGTGCGGGCTCGTCCGCGGCGCTTCCCGACGCGGCGTTCGCCGCGAACAGGGTGACGAGCAGAGGCAGGAGCCGCACCCCTGGATCCTATCGGGCGTGGCAGGCCGAGACGACGGCGGCCCCGGAGGAGACTCCGGGGCCGCCGCTGAGCGCTCGACGAGAGGTCGCGCCTACGGGCAGGAACGGAAGGTGAAGACGTCCTGGACCGGCTTGGCCGCGAGGCCGTAGGGGTTGTTGTACTGCTTGACGACGCCGGTCTCGGTGTCGGTCACGGTCATCGTGAAGTCGACGTTGGTGGTCGCGGCGTAGAACACCCAGTAGGCGTTGAGCCCCGGGACCTGGCAGCCGTCGATCACCTTGATCAGCATCTCGGCGTTCGCCTGATCGAAGAACCAGAAGAGGCCGGACTGTCCGGAGAGCGGCACGGCATGGCCGTGACCGGTGCCGGCATTCGGCGTGCGGTAGCTGATCTCGGCGGCGAAGCGGCCACCCGCCAGACACAGGGTGTCGGCGCTCGGCGAGCAGGCTTCGGTGGCGGCGTCGTCGTCGAGCAGGTTGAGGATGGCGGCGCCCTCGTCGTCGTCGATCTCCGCGCCGCCGGTGGGATTGCTCAGGGCGAGCAGGATGGTCTCGGTCTCTTCCGGGAGCTCGTCTTGCAGGATGGGCACCTGGAACGTCTTCTCTCCCGATTCCCCGTCCAGCCAACCGAGCGTCCCGTTGACCGGAGTGTAGTCGCTGCCGCCGGTGGCGGTGCCGTCGGTCGCGGCGAAGTCGACGCTCACCGCGCCGTCGTCGCCGTCCGAGCGCGCGACCCCGATCACCGCGAACGGCTCGTTCTCGATGACCTGGAACTCGGCTCCGGTGAACTCGAAGACGCCCGCTTCGTTCTCGCCGCAGGCCGGCTCGGCGCCGGTGATCACCAGCATCGCGGTCGAGTGATGCGGATCCAACGTGGCGCCGCCGGTGGGGTCGGAGAGCAGCAGCTGCACGGTTTCGCCGCCCTCGGGCAGCCCGTCGTCGAGCAGCTCGACGATGAAGCTCTTCTCCTCGTCGTCGCCGTCCGCCCAGGCGAGCAGGCCGCTGGTCGCGACGTAATCCTGGCCGGCGACCGCGGTGCCGTCGGCGGTGGCGTAGCTCACCCCCACGTCGCCGGTCTCGCCGTGCCGCCGCTTCACCGTGACGATTGCCATGCCGGCGGTCTCGATGCCGTGGAAGGCGCCGCGCTCGAACCGGAGGACCCCGGGGCCCTCCTCGCAGCCGCCCCCACCTCCGCCGCTCTCGCCGCAGCAGCCGCCTCCTCCGCCGCTCTCGCCACAGCCGCCGCCTTCGATGACCAGCACGGCAGTCGGATGCTCGTCGCCCAGGACGGCGCCTCCGGTGGGGTCGGAGAGGATGAGCTGCACCGTCTCGCCGGCGTCAGGGAGCGCGTCGCCGAGGATCACGACGGTGAAGGTCTTGTGGCCGTGGTCGCCGTCCGCCCAGGTGAGCACGCCGCTGGTCGCGACGTAGTCCTGGCCGGCGATCGCGGTGCCGTCGGCGGTGGAGTAGCTGACGCTGACCCCACCGTCGTCGCCAGCCTCACGCTCCACCCTGATGACGGCGACGCCCGCCGCCTCGGGAGCGTGGAAGGTGCCGTGCTTGTACTGCAGCTCGCCGGGGCCGCTCGACGGAGGTGGAACGGCAGCGCCTGGCGCGGGCCCCAAGGCCAGCAGGAGCGCGCCCAGAACCAGGAAGATACGTGCGGGCCAGCGGGTCGTCATGGTCGTCTCTCCTTGTCGACGGCGGTCGGCTCGGGCAGCTGGGTCGGCGAAGTCGCCGACCTCACCCGACGGACTGCGATGGCCGCCGGTGCGAACCGTGGTTCGGCCCCTTCGGCCGGTTTCCGGTCGGTCCCGGGAGTGCGGACCGGCCATCGCGTGATGCCAGGAGACTCGCCCGCCGCGCGGCGAGCGCCTATGAGGAGCTTGGCGCTCGAAGTGTGGATTGCGCCGCTCGACTCCCGGCGCCGGTAGACGACGCCGCCGGCCCCGGAGGACGCGTCCGGGACCGGCGGCGGGGGGGAACTGCTGCGGAAGTTACTGCGGGCAGGAGCGGAAGGTCGCGACGTCCTGGATGGGCTCGGCCGCGAGGCCGAGAGGGTTGAAGTACTGCTTGACGACGCCCGTCTGCGTGTCGGTCACGGTCAGCGTGAAGTCGACGTTGGTGGTGGCCGCGTAGAACACCCAGTAGGCATCGAGGCCCGGCACCTGGCAGCCGTCGATCACCTTGATGAGCATCTCGGCGTTCGCCGCGTCGAAGAACCAGAAGAGCCCCGACTGTCCGGAGAGCGGTACGGCCTGGCCGTGGCCGGTCCCCACGTTGGGCGTCCGGTAAGTGATGGTCGCCGCGAAACGTCCGTCGAGCAGGCAGAGAGTGCCGCCGCCCGGGACGCAGGCCGCCTGCGAGCCGTCGTCGTCGAGCAGGTTGAGCAGCGCCGAGCCGCGCAGCGGATCGATCGTCGCGCCGCCCGTCGGGTCGGCGAGCTGCAGGTTGATGGTCTCGCTCGACTCCGCGATCGCGTCGTCGAAGATCGGCACCTGGAAGGTCTTGGTGCTGCCGTCGCCGCTGCCCCAGGTGAGCGTTCCGGCGACCGCCTGGAAGTCCTCGCCGTCGATCGCCGAGCCGGAGGTCGCGAAGTAGTCGACGCTCACCGCGCCGCCCTCACCCTGCGACCGCTCGACCGTGATGAGCGCGAACTCCTGGCCCTCGATCACCTGATAGGACGCCTCGTCGAACTTGAGGACGCCGGGGTCGCCGTCGTCGCCACCGCCGGGAGGCAGGCCGCCGCTGTCCATCAGGGTGAGCACGGCGGTCGAGCGCTCGTCGTCGAGGATGGCGCCGCCGGTCGGGTTGGAGAGCACCAGGTTGATCGTCTCGTTGCCCTCGACCACGCCGTCGGCGACCAGCGGAATCTGGAACGTCTTGGTCGATCCGTCGCCCGGGCCCCAGGAGAGCGTTCCGGCCACCGCCTGGTAGTCGGAGCCGGCCGAGGCGGAGCCGTCGGCGGTCGAGTAGTCGACCGTCGCGGAGCCGTCCTCGCCGTGCGAGCGCTCGACCGTGATCACCGCGACGCCGCTGCTCTCGAGGGCGAGGAAGGTGCTCTCGTCGAACTTGAAGACGCCCGAGCCGTCGCCATCGCCGCCGCCGGAGCCGCC
>CAZPZW010000048.1:11722-19298 GCA_964591165.1 uncultured Thermoanaerobaculia bacterium
ACTTGAAGACGCCCGAGCCGTCGCCATCGCCGCCGCCGGAGCCGCCGCTGCCGCCGGATCCACCGCTGCCACCCGAGCCGCCGCTGCCGCCGGATCCACCGCTGCCGCCGGATCCACCGCTGCCGCCGGATCCACCGCTGCCACCCGAGCCACCGCTGCCGCCGGATCCACCGCTGCCGCCGGAGCCACCGCTGCCGCCGGAGCCACCACTGCCGCCCGAGCCGCCGCTGCCGCCGGAGCCGCCGCTGCCGCCGCTGCCCCCGGATCCGCCGGAGCCGCCACTGCCGCCATCGCTCGCCAGGATGACGACCGTGGTCTCGCCGCGGCCGGGCTCGATCTCCGCCCCGCCGGTCGGATTGGACAGCGCCAGCGTGATGGTCTCGATTCCTTCCGGATCGCCGTCGTCGAAGATCGGCACGGTGATCGTGCGGTTGCCGCCGTCGCCGTTCGCCCAGCTGAGCGTGCCGGCGACCGCCTGATAGTCCGACCCGGCGACCGCGCTGCCGTCGGCGGAGGCGTAGTCGACGGTGATCGCGCCGTCTTCGCCGTGCGACCGCTCGACGACGACGAGCGCGACGCCCGCCTCCTCGAGGATCTCGATGCTCGATTGGTCGAACTTGACGCTGCCGGGGCCGGCCGCCTGGGCCGACGGACTCGACCAGGCCAGGCCGAGCGCGAGAAGGCCGCCGAGGATCTGCTGTCTGCTGCTCATGTTCGGAGCTCCTTTCGGTTGCGGAGCGCCGGTCGGTCCGCCCGTCGCGGTGCCTCGGCTCTCCCTGTCGGAGGGGATAGACAGCCGGGAGCGGCTGCAGGAACGGGATCGGCCGAAAAGGCGAAGGTGACGAGCAGGGCGAGCAGCACGCCGACGGTCGCCAGCGAGATCCAGGTGTACTGTTCGTCGCGCCAGGTCGGCATGCCGGAGAGCGGCGCGAGCGAGATCCAGAGCGACAGCGCGCCGAGGGCGAGCAGCAGCATGCCGGCCGAGCGGCGGACGGTCCAGAGTAGCGCGGGGACGACCAGGAAGGCGTAGTAGTAGGAAGTCGTCTCGACGACGAACGGAATCCAGGCTGCGGAGAGGGCGAGCGCGATCCAGGGCTCGCCGGAGCGCCGGGCGCCGCGGGCGACGAGCAGCAGCGCCGTCGCGGCGAGGCCCGCCGCCGCCCATCGGCTGCTCTTCCAGGCGGCGAGGCGGGCAACCTTCCAGCGGCCCCACGGGTCGTTCGCGCCCTCGGCGTGCAGGTGCCGGCCGATCTCGGACGGTCGATAGGTGACCACGGTGCGCAGCCCCATGTTGTTGGTCAGGGGGGTCGCTTGGTGCTTGCGGGTGTTGGCGACGAAGCCGCGGTAGGCGTCGATCCCGCCGCCCACTGCGAGGCTCGCCGGGACGAGTAACGCGCCAGCGAGCAGCGCGCCGGCGAAGAAGCGTCGCTCGGCGGCGAGGCGGGGCGCGCCGAACGCGGCGGCGACAGCGCGCCAGCGCGCGCCGCCGCGCGCCGAGCGGGCCGCTTCGACGAGCACGAGCAGGACGACGAGCGCCGGCCCGACGGCGAGGAGCCCCGGGAAGACGCGCAGCAGGGCGGCGTAGCCGAGCGCCGCGCCGGCTGCGAACGGCCGGCCGCGGCGCAGGCAACAGACGGCGAGCACGGTGAAGCAGAGCCAGTCCCAGCGCAGGAAAGCTCCCCCGGTCCAGTAGAAGCGGGCGGGAAAGCTGGTAGCGAGGACGAGCAGGGCGACCGCGGCGCCCGGCCGGCCGAAGGCCCAGACCAGCGCCGCCACCATCGCCAGGAAGTAGAGCGGGTCGAGCAGACAGAGCAGCAGGATCTGGCGATCGCTCGCCGGCGCGAGGTTGGCGAGCAGCGAGCCGGCGACGTTCCAGACCGGCGTGGCGTTGTAGCCGTGGTCCGAGGAGATGGCCGCCCAGCGATCGGCGCTCTCGCGCTCGCGGAACCAGGCGACGTCGTGGCGGAACTCGGCCCAACGCGCCGCGGTGAAGCGATCGGTGCAGCGTCCAGGGTCGGCCAGGATTCCGGCCGTCGATTCGAGGACGTTGCTGCGCAGATTGCGCAGCTTGCGCCCTTCGACGGCAGGGCGCAGCGCGGGCTCCGCGGCGTCGGCCACCGCCACGCAGTCGTACAGGCGCTCGTAGCCGAGCTCGCGGAAGTATTTGGCGCCGATGTAGTAGTGGAACGTGTCCCAGCCGTGGACGAAGCTGCCGAAGTGGAAAGCGCCGAAGTTGAAGTAGGTGAGGATGGCGACGAGACCCGCCACGGTGAACGCCACCTTGCGGCGCCGCACCCCGCCGGCGGTACGGATCCGGCGTTCGCTTCGGGCGTCCCAGGCGAGGAGGGCGAGGCCGGCGAGCGCCAGAGCGAGCTCCCACCAGCGGCTCGAGACGTCGTTCCAGCGTGACGGCGGGCGCCCGGCGCCGGAATCGAGCGGGGCGGCGATCACCTGCAGGCGGGGGGCCCACTCGCCCGGCGCGGCGCAGAAAGCTTGGATCTCGGCCACTGCGGCGCGTCCGTCCCCGTGGGCGACCCTCAGCCGCAGGAAGCGCACCGGCGCCCCGGCGAGGCCGAGCGCGCGGGTGCGCAGGCCATGCAGCTCACCGAGCTCGGGGAGCAGTCCGAGGCGCTCGAAAGCGACGCCGTCGAGCGATCCCTCCACGAGGTAGCTGTCGTTGGCGTCGGCCTGCAGGAGCAGGGCGCGCAGCGGCAGCGCATCCCCGAGGTCGAAGGCGAAGCGCTCGCCGGCGCCGAGCGGCACCGCGCCCGGGCTGTTCCAGGCGGCGCCTTCGGAGAGCACCTGCCCGTCGGTGAGGAGCGCCAGCGCCAGGGCCGCGCCGGCGTGGCCCGTCGCCATCCGGCCGGCCAGGCGGTCCGCGGCGCCGCAGTCGGCCGCAGACGCCTGCGCTCGCAGCGCAGGCGGCGTCGCCAGGGCAGCGAGCAGCACAAGGGAGCAGGAGGTCGAGGCCCAGCGGATCGATGTGCGCATCGTCGAAGTCGGAACGCGAAGTGAGACAGCCGGGAGCTCGCGGCGGAACATCCCGTTCGGCTGTTCCGGTCGGCCGGGTCGACTGTCTCAATCCAGTGCGCGGGCGGATCCGCTCGGTTGATTCGGTTGCCCGCGCCGGTTCGATTCCGTAGAGTGTTTCCGGAGGTGCCGATGATCAGGTCCGGCGAAAGTGGCAGTACTGGCGGCATGCGACGGGCGCTGCTCGCCGGCGCCATCCTGCTGCTGCCTGGCGCGCCGGTGGCGGCGGTCGACCCCCTGGTGCTGCGGGTCGGCGACGCGATCGGGGCGCCGGGCGCCCAAACGGCGATCATCCTGCGCACCTACGCGCCACGGCCGGTGCGCCGCGGTCGCGCCTCGGCCGTGACCACCCCCGCGGGCGGCGTGGCGCCTCTGGGCTCCACGACGCCGATCGCCTCCTTCGACGGTGGGTTGATCTTCAGCCGCGAGGGAGACGTCATCGGCACGTTCGATTTCGACCCCCTGACCCAGACCATCGTCGCCGACTTCGATTCGGACTCGGCGACGATCAACCGTGACGACGGAATGTTCGGCGTGCTCTACGTCACGCTCGAAGCCGGGCTGACACCGGGCAGCACGTACGACGTGACGATCGATGGGCTGCAGTCGTTCCTGACCGACGTCGAGGACGACCCGATCGAGCTCCAGCCGCGCGAGGGCACGCTCCAGATCCGCTCGCCCGCGACGCCGCTCCAGGTCGAGGTCGACGGCGGCCGGGTGCAGCCGGGCTCTGGCGCCACGATCGAGATCGGCACCAGCGAGCCCTTCGCGCTCGAGCAGGGGCGGTTGGTGGTGACCTACGACCCGGCGATCGCGGCGGCGCCGCCGACGGTGACCAGTGATTCGCGCCACGGGGTGGCGAACCTGACCGTCACCTACCCGGCCGCGAACAAGCTGCAGATCGACTTCGTCTCGCCCGACGACAGCTTCAACGTCGTGCCGGGGGATCTCCTGCTGGTGCATCTCCCGATCCGGCTCGACGCCCCGTTGGGCGGGTCGTCGCCGCTCGCCTTCGACGCCGCGGCGAGCTGGTTGGACGGGCCGGGGGCGACGCCGCTCGCGATTTTCTGGGCGCCGGGCCTGATCGAGTTCGAGCTCGATCCGGACGTCTTCCGGAACGGCTTCGAGACCGGCGACCCCTGGGTCTGGTCGGACGTCTTCCCCTGAGCAACCACGCTCGCCGGGCTCCGGGCCCGGTCTCTCGAATCGACTACTTGCTGCGTGCGCCGGTCACCTTGCCTGGCGCCGGGCGCATCAGGTTCGGCGTGTCCTTGAGATGACAGAGCGCGCGCTTGACCTCGAAGGTGAAGGCGACACAGCGCTCGTTGTCCCGGCAGAGCTGCAGGCAGGCGGTGGCGTCGGGGGCCGGCTGATCGGCGAAGGTGTGTCCGACCTGATCGTAGCCCTCGCGCACCGTGAAGCCGTCGATCTGCTGCTCCTCGGTGGCGAGCGGGGCGACCGGCGCCGGAGTGCCGGCGAGCAACGCCCCGGTGGTGACGAAAGCGGCGACCGCCGCGAGCGAGAGCATCCAGAGCTTCGCCGGGCGATGGTGGGGAGGGGTAGGCGTCATGGAGTTCTCCTGACCGCGGAGGGGTCCGGACATCGGGCCCCGGGAGAACTCTAGGACACTTTGCCGCAGTGCGGCACCGCCCCGACGGTGGGGGCGAAGCCCCCGGCGCCCACCCCGCGGGCCAGCGGGCGCCGGGGACGGCCGGCGAATCTAGAACTTCGACCAGAGATACTGGTTGGTGACCTCGTGGTGGAACTGGATCTCGCTGCGCTTGACGCGGGTGCCCAGCGCCTTCGGGCAGCGCTCAGCCGAGGCGAGCTTGAGGTCGGCGTACTTGCCGTGCACCTCTTCGCCCATCAGCTCGACCGCCCAGCGGCTCGCCTTGAAGAGGCGGGTGGCGTCGTAGATGTTGTCGGGCAGGAAGCGGGTGCGCGGCCGCTTGCCGTCGTTGTCGGACTCCTCGAGCGGGCCCTCGATGCCGGTGCGCAGCAGCGCGTAGATCGCGAGATAGGGGTTGGCGTCCGGCGCGATCGAGCGCACCTCGACCCGGGCCGACTTCTCGTTGCCGAGCGGAATGCGCACCATCGAGCCACGATCGATCGGCGACGCCTTGATCTGGTTCGGCGCCTCGAAGTGGGGGTCGAGCCGGCGATAGGAGTTGACCGAGGAGTTGAGGATCAGGCAGAGGTCGTTGGCATTGGCCAGGATGCGCTGGATGTAGCTCCAGCCGAGCGGAGAGAGTCCGTCCTCCCCCTTCTTGTCGTGGAACAGATTCTTCCCCTTGCGGGCGAGCGACATGTTGGTGTGCATGCCGTTGCCGTTGACTCCGGTGACCGGCTTGGGCAGGAAGCAGGCGGTCATGTCGAGGCGCGCCGCGACCTGGCGCGAGAGCAGCTTGTAGAGCTGCACCTGGTCGGCGGCGACGATCGCCTCGGTGTAGCTGTAGTTCATCTCGAACTGCGACGGCGCCACCTCGGGATGGTCCTTCTCGTTGCCGAACCCCATGGCGCGCTGCACCTCGGCCGCGCTGTCGATGAACTGACGGAGCGCGTCGCCGGGCAGCGAATGATAGTAGCCGCCGGTCGAGATGAACTCGAACTGGCCGGTCTCGGGGTAGCGCCGTTCGGCGTCGCGGCCGCGGAAGAGGAAGCCCTCGATCTCGTTGGAGACGTAGGCCACGGTCTGGTCCTTGGCCCACAGTTTCTCGGTGTAGCTCTTGAGCTTGGTCCGCAGGTCGGCGCGATAGGCCGAGCCGTCGCGTTCCTGGACCTCGCCGAAGGCGAGCACCTTGCCCGGCCCGAAGACGTCGGCCGGGAGCCAGTAGAAGGACGGCCAGTCGATCGACAGTCGCAAGTCGGACTCGGCCTGCTGCGAGAAACCGCGGATCGAGGAGCCGTCGAAGGTCAGGTTGTCGGCCGACTTGAGGAGGAACTTCTTGTCGTAGTCGAGCATGTGGAGGCGGCCTTCGAGGTCGGTGAAGCAGACGGTCACCGCCTTGATGCGCCGCTCGTCGGTGAGATAGCGCATCCGCGCCTCCTGGACCTTGGACGGGTCCTTGCGGCCCAGGCGCTCCGCCTTCGCCTCCAGGTTCAGCTCTTCCAGCTTCTCGTAGGGGATCTCCAGGAAGTCGCGCAGCGCCGTTTCCATCTCTTCTCCTCGTGAGTGTGAATTTAGATTAAAAAAAGCTCGGCTAAGACAAAAAGCTAGCACACTTAAGCTTGTTGCTGCACAGAGTCTTGAGAAGGGACGAAAGTGCCGATGCGACAAGGAGTTGCGCGCCCCCCCCGCCGGCCGGTTCCGGACGCGGCAGGGCCGTGCGTCGGCACCGGGCCGGCGTCGGGCGGGGGAGGGGGGAGGCGTCAGCCGAGCGGCGGGATGCGCAACACCTGGCCGGGATAGATCTTGTTCGGATCCTTGAGCATCGGCTGATTGGCCGCGAAGATCGTCATGTACTTGCTGGCGTCGCCGTAGTGTTTCTTGGCGATCTTGGAGAGCGAATCGCCGCTCGCCACGGTGTAGAGGGTCGATTCGGGCGCCTTCTTCTTGGTCTCGAGACGGTCGTCGACGCGAGCGATACCGGCCACGTTGCCGACCGCCAGCACGACCTTCTCGCGCTCGGCCTGATCGTCCACCTTGCCGTGGACGGTCGCCGTGGTCCCAGCGACGTCGATGCGCAGCTCCTCGACCTGCAACGCGAGCTCGGCGAGGAGCTTCTCGAGCGCCTTGCGGCGCTTCATCGCCTCGAGCTCCTGTGGGGAGACCTGGTGGGTGCGTGGCTGCGGCGCGGCGGGGGCTTTGGCTTCCTTGTCGAAGATCGAGGCGCCGGCGTCCTTGACGAAATCGAAGATGCCCATGTGCGGCTCCTTTCCCACGAAGTCTAGCCCTTCCGCCGGGGCGGTGCTTTCCTCGCGCCGCGCTTTGCGCCAGAGTTGCGGGTATGGCGCGCGTGGCCCAGGGCAGGCGGACAGCTCCCATCGAAACCTCCGCGCGCCAGGAGCAGCCGGGCAACTCGTCGAGCGACTTCGAGGCGGCGTTCAGCTTCTTCCGCCAGTGGCTGCGCGAGCCGCGGTCGATGGCCGCGCTCGCCCCCTCGGGACGCGAGCTCGCCCGCCGCATGGCGGCCGCCTGCGGCCGCGGCGCCCGCTCGGTGGTCGAGCTGGGAGGGGGCACCGGCGTGGTGACCGAGGCGCTGCTCGCCCGCGGCATCGCGTCCGAGCACCTGCTGGTCCTGGAGCGCAACCCGGCGCTCCACGCCCATCTCGCGGCCCGTTTCCCGGAGGTCGAGATCGCGCGCGCCGACGCCTTCGACCTGGTCGAGACGGTGCGCCGCTCCCGCGGCCTGCGGGTCGGCCGCGTGGACGCGATCGCGAGCGGCCTGGGGCTGCTCAACATGAATCGGCCGGACCAGCAGCGGCTGATGGAGGCGGCGCTCGCCGTGCTGCGCCCGAGCGGCCGCTTCGTGCAGTTCACCTACGCCCCGAAGTGCCCGCTGCCGGCCGATCTCCGCCAGGAGCTCGGCCTCGAGGCCCGCCGGGT
>CAZPZW010000049.1:0-9406 GCA_964591165.1 uncultured Thermoanaerobaculia bacterium
GCGATCTCCAACATGTACCCGCAGGCGAAGTCGGTCGGCCAGTGGCTGAAGCACGGCTGGCACGTCACGCTCGCTTACGTCCTCGGCTTCTTCGTGCTGCTCTTCGTCCTCGGCTGGCACCCGACGCCCGAGGGCCATCCGACACCGGCCGATGCCCCCGTCGCGGAGGCTCCCGCGATCGTAGGCCACTGAGCCGGTCGCCGCGTAGAATCCGCCTTCCGCGGCGCGCCAGGGCGCGCGCCGCAGCGAGGTCGAGCCGCGATCTGAAAGGAGCGAGGGATGAAGCGAGTCGGGCGAGGATCTAGGTGGATCGTGGCGGGCGCCGTCGGTCTGTTCGCCGGGCCGGCTGCGGCGTTCGCCGCCGAGGGCGCGGCGCCGGCGGGGCCGGAGCTCTTCGGCGTGCCCGTCGACTTCATCCTCTTCGGGCTGACGCTTCTCGGCGTCGCGCTCTTCCACCACAAGACGCTGCAGGTCGGGCTCTCCGGCCTCGCCGTGATTTCGCTCTACAAGATCTTCTTCACCGGCTTCAAGACGGGGCCGGGATTCGCCGGTTGGTTGGGCCATCTCGGCCACGAGTGGGTGATCATCGTCAACCTCTTTTGTCTCCTGGTCGGTTTCGCCCTGCTCGCCAACCACTTCGAGGAGAGCGAAGTCCCGAAGGTGCTTCCGAAGTTCCTGCCCGACGACTGGCGGGGCGCCTTCGCCCTGCTGGTCATGGTCTTCGTCCTCTCGTCCTTCCTCGACAACATAGCCGGGGCGCTGATCGGCGGCGCGATGGCGCACACCGTCTTCAGCAAGAAACTGCACATCGGCTATCTCGCCGCGATCGTCGCGGCCTCCAACGCCGGCGGCGCGGGGAGCGTGGTCGGCGACACCACCACCACCATGATGTGGATCAGCGGCGTCTCGCCTGTCGCGGTGCTGCACGCTTTCGTCGCGGCGGGCGTGGCGCTGGTGGTCTTCGGCATTCCGGCTTCCTTCCAGCAGCACAAGCACTCGCCGATCCTGCGCGACGTGCCGGCCGGCACGCACGTCGACTGGGCGCGGGTGGGCATCGTCGGGCTGATCCTGGTCGGCGCGATCAGCGCCAACGTGGTGGTCAACGTGAAGTTCCCGGAGATCGCCGAGAGCTTCCCCTTCATCGGCGTCGCCGTCTGGTTGGCGCTCCTGGTCTCGGTGCCGCTGCGCAAGCCGGATTGGAGCCTGGTGCCCGAATCGGTCAAGGGGTCGATCTTCCTGCTCTCGCTGGTGACCTCGGCGACCATGATGCCGGTCGAGAAGCTCCCGGAGGCCGCCTGGACCACGGCGCTCGGGTTGGGCTTCCTGTCGTCGGTCTTCGACAACATCCCGCTGACCGCCCTCGCTCTGAAGCAGGGGGGTTACGACTGGGGGGTGCTCGCCTACGCGGTCGGCTTCGGCGGCTCGATGATCTGGTTCGGCTCGTCGGCCGGGGTCGCCATCTCCAACATGTACCCGGAAGCGAAGTCGGTCGCCAACTGGTTGCGCCACGGCTGGCACGTCGTGGTGGCCTACGTCGTCGGGTTCGCAGCGCTTCTCCTCCTCCTTGGCTGGCACCCGACCGACAAGCGGAGCGATCGCGCGGCGCGCGCGGCGGAGCACGCGACCGAGGTCGCAGCGCCGGCCACCGGCGGACACTGAGCCGCGCCCGGGCGGCGCGTCCTTGAATCGCCGCCGACCTCGGGTTACCCTTGCCGCGAAGGATCTGGAGCTCAGCCCGCGGGGAGGAAACATGTTCACGATCGAGGAGGTCGTCGCGCGCGAAGTGCTCGATTCGCGCGGCAACCCGACGGTGGAGGTCGACTGCGTCCTCGAGGGCGGGGCGGTCGGGACGGCGGCGGTGCCTTCCGGCGCCTCGACCGGAAGCCGCGAAGCGCTCGAGCTGCGCGACGGCGGCGCGCGCTACCTGGGCAAGGGGGTCTCCAAGGCAGTCGACTTCGTTCACGACGAGATCGCGCCCGAGCTCGAGGAGATGGACGCCCGCGACCAGGCGCTGATCGACCGGACGCTCTGCGAGCTCGACGGCACCAAGAACAAGGAGCGGCTGGGCGCCAACGCCATCCTCGGCGTCTCGCTCGCGGTGGCCAAGGCGGCCGCGGCGGCGGCCGGCCTGCCGCTCTACTCCTACCTCGGCGGACCGGGAGCGACGGTGTTGCCGGTGCCGTTGCTCAACGTGGTCAACGGCGGGGCGCACGCCGACAACTCGGTCGACATTCAGGAGTTCATGCTGGTGCCGCTCGGCTTCGAGCGCTACTCGGAGGCGCTGCGCGCCGGGGTCGAGGTCTACCATCAGCTGAAGAAGGTGCTGAAGAAGAAGAACCTGGCGACGGCGGTCGGCGACGAGGGGGGATTCGCTCCCAACCTGGCGAGCAACCGCGAAGCGCTCGACCTGCTCACCGCAGCGATCGAGCAGGCCGGCTACGAGCCGGGGGCGCAGATCGCCCTGGCGCTCGACGTCGCGGCCTCCGAGCTCGGCGAGTCGGCCGGGGAGGGGTTCAGCTACCGGCTGGACGGTGAGGGGCGCACCGGCCTCTCGTCCGACGACCTCATCGACCTCTACGAAGGCTGGTGCGGCGCCTATCCGCTGGTCTCGATCGAGGACGGGCTCGCCGAGGGAGACTGGGACGGCTGGGAGCGGTTGACCCGCCGGCTGGGCGCCCGCGTCCAGCTGATCGGCGACGACATCTTCGTCACCAACCCCGAAATCCTGGCGCGCGGCATCGCGCGCGGCATCGCCAACGCGCTGCTCGTCAAGGTGAACCAGATCGGCACGCTCACCGAGACGCTCACCGCGGTCGATCTCGCCAGATCGCGCGGCTACGCCAACATCATCAGCCACCGCTCGGGCGAGACCGAGGACACCACCATCGCCGACCTCGCCGTCGCGACGCGCTCGGGGCAGATCAAGACCGGCGCCCCCTGCCGCAGCGACCGGGTCGCCAAGTACAACCGGCTGTTGCGCATCGAGGAGGAGCTGGACGAAGCGGCGGTCTTCCCAGGGCCCGCCGCTTTCCCGCGATTCGGCGGATGACCGTCGCCGCCCCAGCCGACTCGGCCCGCCCGCGGCCGCTGCGCTCGCTGCTCTCGGCCGTGGTGGTCTTCCTCGTGCTGCTGCTCGCCACCTTCGGGTTGCGCGGCTGGCAGGAGTTGAGCGAGGTGCGGGCGCACGAGCGCGCGCTGGCGGCGGAAGTGGCGGCGAGCGAACGGCGGATCGAAGCGCTGCGCGAGCGCATCGAACGGCTGCAACGCGATCCGCTGGCGCTCGACCGCGCGGCGCGGCAGGAGCTCGGCCTGGTGGCGAACGACGACGTGGTCCTCGTCCTGCCGGCAGCGCCCTCCGGCGCTCCGCAGCCCACGAGCAACCCGGCTCCCTAGAAACCCGAACCCGCGGCAGCCAGCCGCGTCGCCGGCAACCTTACGGGGCGGACGAACCGCGCCAGGGCCGGTTGAGCTGAAACCCGCCGCGCCGGCCCACGTTTGAAGTAGGTTGGAGGCGTCCGCTCGTTCGGGCGCCCGTCCGATCGTTGGCGTCCGCTTCCGAGGAGGTCTCCCCGATGCGCCGAAGTCTCGTGCTCCTTGCCGTCCTGGTTGGCACGTTCGCCGCGCTCCCCGCGCTGGCGAGCGATCCGCCGCCGACCAAGTTGTTGCGCTTCCCCGACGTTCACGGCGATCGCGTCGTCTTCACCTACGGCGGCGATCTCTGGACCGCCTCGACCGACGCGGCGAAGGGCAGTCTGGCGACCCGGCTCACCGCCCATCCGGGCCTCGAGCTGTTCGCCAGGTTCTCGCCCGACGGCAGCGCGATCGCCTTCACCGGCCAGTACGACGGCGACGAGCAGGTCTATGTCGTCCCCGCGACCGGCGGCGAGCCGCGCCAGCTCACCTTCTATCCGGCGCACGGGCCGCTCGCGCCGCGCTGGGGTTACGACCACCAGGTCTATGGCTGGACGCCGGACGGCCGGCAGATCCTCTTCCGCTCGCTGCAGGATGCCGATGGCGGACGCACCGAGAGCGCGCTCTACACCGTGGCGGTCGCCGGCGGCCTGCCCACCCGGCTGCCGATGCCGACCGCCGGCGCAGGGGACTTCGCGCCGGACGGCCGCCGGCTGGTCTACTCGCCGCTGTTCCGCGACTTCCGCACCTGGAAACGCTATCAGGGGGGCTGGGCGCAGAACCTCTTCGTCTTCGACCCGGCGACCGCGGCGCTCGAGCCGGTCTCGCCCACGCCGCGCACCGAGCGCGACCCGATGTGGCTCGGCGAGGCGATCTACTTCGTCTCCGATCGCGACGGGGTGTTGAACCTCTTCCGCTACGACCTCGCCACCAAGGCGACCACCCAGCTCACCCAGGAGAAGGTCTGGGACGTGCGCTGGGCGAGCTCGGACAACAGCTCGCAGATCGTCTACGAGCTCGATGGCGAGCTGGCGCTCTTCGACGCCGCGTCGTCCGCCGCCCGCCGCTTGCCGATCGTGGTGCCGGACGACGGAGTCCGCCGCCGGCCGGCGCGCATCTCGGCTGTCCAGCAGATCGAGGACTTCGAGCTCTCGCCCAAGGGGGAGCGCGCGCTCTTCGTGGCGCGCGGCGAGCTGTTCAGCGCGCCGATCGAGAAGGGGCCGACGCGCAACCTGACCAACTCCTCGCGGGCCCATGATCGCTGGGCGCGCTGGTCGCCCGACGGCCGGCGGGTCGCCTACGTCTCCGACCGCGGCGGCGAGGATCAGATCTGGCTGGTCGACCAGGACGGCGGCGGGCCACCGAGCCAGTTGACCAGCGGCCTCGCGGCGATGCTCTACGCGCCCGCCTGGTCGCCCGACGGCCAGCAGATCGCCTTCTCCGACAAGAACGGCAAGGTCTACGTGGTCGGGGTCGCCGACCGCAAGCTCCTGGAGATCGCCGACGACGAGTACGGACGGGTCTTCGACTACGCCTGGTCGCCCGACTCGGCCTTCCTCGCTTTCTCGCTCAACGACCCGAACAGCACGAGCTCGCTCTGGATCTGGTCGCGTGCGGGCGGCCGCCTCGAGCGGGCGACCGACGGGAACTTCAACGAGGTGAATCCGGTCTGGGATCCCGAGGGCCGCTACCTCTACTTCCTCTCCGATCGCCAGTTCGCGCCGCAGATCTCGCAGATCGAGTGGAATTTCGCCGGCAACCGGATGACCGGCATCTTCGCGCTCGCCCTGGCGAAGGACACGCCGCACCCCTTCCCACCCGAGAGCGACGAAGTGAAGCCCGAGGAACCGGCGAAGCCGGCCGACAGCGAGGAGGCGGACCGGGAGAAGGGTAAGGCGAAGCCGGAAGCCAAGGAGGCGGCGGCGAAGCCCGCGCTCGCGAAGCCGGTGCGCATCGATTTCGCCGGTCTGGGCGAGCGAGTGTCGGCGGTGCCGGTCGAGGCGGACAACATCGGCGCCCTGGCGGTGGCCGGCAAGCACCTGCTCTTCGAGGTGGCCGGCGCTCCGTTCTACGGCCGGTCGAGCGACAGCAAGCCGCGGCTGCAGCTCTTCGACTTCGAAGAGCGGGAATCGAGCACGCTCGTGGAAGGAGTGAACGGCTGGGCGGTTTCGCGCGACGGCGCCAAGGTGCTGGTGCGCCAGGGGAGCGACTTCGCCCTCTGGGACGTCAAGCCCAAGGGCGCCGAGAAGAAGGCGGTCTCGACCGCCGGGCTGATGGTCGATCGCGTGCCGCTCGAGGAGTGGGCCGAGATCTTCGACGAGGTCTGGCGCCGCTACCGCGACTTCTTCTACGTGCGGAACCTCCACGGCTACGACTGGGCGGCGATCGGCGAGCGCTACCGCCGCTGGCTGCCGCATCTCGCGCACCGCTCCGACCTCAACTACGTTCTCGGCGAGATGGTCGCCGAGCTCAACATCGGGCACGCCTACATCGAAGGGGGCGACATCGAGCTGCCGGCGCGCCCCAAGGTCGGCCTGCCCGGCGCGCGCTTCGCGCTCGACGCGGCGAGCGGGCGCTACCGGCTGGCCAAGATCTTCCGCGGCGACAATGCCGAGGAGAAGTACCGCGCGCCCCTGGCCGAGGTCGGGGTCGACGTCCGCGAGGGGAACTACGTCCTGGCGATCGACGGCGTCGAGCTCACGGCGAGCGAGAACCCGTACCGCCTGCTGCGCCACAAGACCGATCCGGTGACCCTGACGGTGAATGCCCAACCGAGCCTCGCCGGGGCGCGCAAGGTGACCTACCGGCCGATCGACGACGAGCGCGACCTGCTCTACCTCGAATGGGTGGCGGGCAACCGGCGCTACGTCGCCGAGCAGACCGGCGGCCGCGTCGGCTACCTGCACCTGCCGGACATGGGCGGTTCCGGCGCCTACGAGTTCCTCAAGTGGTACTACCCGCAGATCCGCAAGGAGGGCCTCGTCGTCGACGTGCGTTCGAACGGCGGCGGCAACATCTCGCAGTGGGTGATCGAGCGCCTCGATTCGAAGCTCCTGGGCACCCGCTTCGGCTACGCCTCCGATCACCCGGCGACCTACCCGGCGACGGTGTTCCACGGCCACATGGTCTGCCTCTTGAACGAGACCTCGGCCTCGGATGGCGACATCTTCCCGGCGCGCTTCAAGAAGGCCGGCCTCGGGCCGCTCATCGGCAAGCGCTCGTGGGGGGGCGTGGTCGGCATCTCGGGCACCGGGCCGCTCGTCGACGGCGGCACCGTCTTCGTGCCGCAGCAGGCGACCAACGACGTCGACGGGAGCTACATCATCGAGGGCTACGGCGTCGATCCCGACATCGTGGTGGAGAACGACCCGGCGTCGGTCCTCGCCGGGCGCGATCCGCAACTCGACCGCGCCATCGTCGAGGTGCTCGCGGCGATGGAGCGCGAACCGCGCAAACTCCCCGCGCGTCCGTCGGATCCGGTGAAGACGCCGACCGCCCTGCCGCGCTGAGGCCCCTCCTGCCGCCGGTGCTTTCCAGCGCCGGCGGCTTCCCTTAGGCTCGGTCCCACGGTGACGGTGTGATCGGGCGGATCCTCTCCCACTATCGCATCCTCGAGCGGCTCGGCGAGGGCGGCATGGGCGAGGTCTATCTCGCCGAGGACCTCCGCCTGCAGCGGCCAGTGGCGCTCAAGATGCTCCCCGCCTGCCGGCGCGAGCAGGCGGAAGAGCGCGCCCGGCTGCTCGCCGAAGCGCGCTTGGCGTCGGCGCTCAACCATCCGAACATCGCGGTGGTCTACGAGGTCGACGAGATCGCCGCGGAAGACGGTCCGTTCGCGCTCCTCGCCATGGAGTACGTTTCCGGCACGCCGCTCGACGCCTGGGCGAAGCGGGCGCGCCCAGGTCTCGATCGCATCCTGGAGGTGGCCGAGGAGATCGCCGCCGCGCTCGCCCACGCCCATGCGCACGGCATCGTGCACCGCGACGTCAAGCCGTCGAACCTGATCGTCGCCGATTCCGGCCGGGTCAAGGTGCTCGACTTCGGGCTGGCACGCCGGCCGGTCGCCGCCGTGCCGGACGCGACGACCGCCAGCCGCGACGCCGGGCCGGGCGACGCGGCCGCCGGGACGATGGGCTACATGGCTCCCGAGCAGCTGCTCGGCCGTGCGGTCGACGCCCGCGCCGACCACTTTGCTTTCGGCATCGTGCTCTACGAGTTGGTGGCCGGCCTCCACCCCTTCGCCGGCGCGACCTCCTGGGAGATGGTGGCCGCGGTGCTCCACCGCCCGCCGCCGCCCTTGCCGCTGCCCGCCGAGGATCCGCGCAGCGCCCCGCTAGCCGCCCTCGTCGAGCGCCTGCTCGCCAAGGATCCGGCAGCGCGGCCGGCCGATCTCGCCACCGTGGCGCGCGAGCTCGCCGCGCTCCGCCGCCTGCCGGACGAGGCGCTCGGCCGCTTCACCGCTGGAGCGGGTGTCGCAGTCGTGGGCTTCGAGAACCTGACCGGCGACAGCGAGGACGCCTGGATCGGCGCCGGGCTGGTCGAAACCCTGGCGGCGGATCTCGCGCGGCTCACCGAGATCGAGGTGATCTCCCGCGAGCGCGTCGCCGACGCCGAGCGCCGTCTCGCGGCGGGCGCCGTCCCCGGAGCCGGGGAGCGCGAGGTCCGGCTGGGTCGCGCCCTCGGGGCGCGCTACGTGGTAGCAGGCGCGGTGCAGCGGCTGGGCGAGACGGTGCGGGTCACCCTGCGGCTGGTCGATCTCGCGCGCCAGAGCGCGGTCGAGAGTTGGCGCTTCGACGAGGCGCTCGACCGTCTGTTCGCGCTGCAGGACCGGGCGGTGGCCGAGCTCGCCCGCCGGCTCTCGACGCGCGCCGAGCGCGCGGCGCCGGAGGAGGAGACCACGGTGGTGGCGGCCTTCGAGGCGCTGTCGCGCGGCATGCTGAACGTGCGCGCTTTCTCCTTCGAAGGTCTGTCGCGGGCGATCGCCTACTTCGAGCGCGCCGTGGCGCTCGATCCCGGCTACGCGCGCGCCCACTGCGAGCTGGCGAACGCGCTCGCCGACCTGGCGAACCTCCTGGTCGTGCGCGAGCTCTTCGAGCGCGCCCTCTCGGCGGCGGTCGCGGCGCGCCGGCTGCGCCCCGACTGGGCGCGGCCGCATCGCGAGGTGGGATCGATTCTGGTCGCCCTGGGGCGCGACGAAGCGGGGATCGAGTCGCTCGAGCGCGCGCTCGCCCTGGCGCCCGAGGACGCGACGGTGCTCTCCGGGCTCGCCCGCGCCCACTTCCTCGGCCGCGCTGACTTCGCGGCGGCGGCGCGCTGGTACGAGCGCGCGGTGGCGGCGAATCCGCACAGCGGCTGGTCCTGGCTGCAGCTCGCCCACTGCCGGACGCTGCTGGGCGAGCTCGCTCCGGCGCGCGACGCCGCGCTGCGCGCCGTGGAGCTCCAGGAGCGGCTGATCGCCGGGCGCGAGGGGTCGCGCATCGTCGGAGCCCACATGCGGCTCGGTCACGTCGACGCCCGCGCGGGGCGCTGGCCGGCGGCGCTCGAGTCGTTCCAGCGTGAGGTGGCGTTCATCGCCGGGATCGATCACGCGCTGCGCAACCGGATTTCGGTCGAGCTCCACCTGCGGCTCGGCGCGACGCTGCAGGCGCTCGGAAGGCAGGAGGAGGCCAAAGTGCACCTTGCCTCCGGAATCGAGACCTGGGAACAGCGCCTGGCGCTCGGCGCCGACGAGCCCTTCACCCGGTTCTACGCCGCGGCGATCCACGCCCTCGCCGGGGACGCCGAGCGCGCGCTCGCGGACCTCGAGCGCTGCGCCGCCGAGCGACCGCGCTTCACCGTTGCCCGCCTCAAGAGCGAGCCCGAGTTCGCCGGCCTCGCCAGCCACCCGCGCTTCACCGCGCTGCTGCAGCGCGCCGGCTGAGCCTTGCCGCGGAGGCATCACTCGCGACTGCCCACCCTGGTGAGTGGGTGGCGAGGGATCCTGCGACGCTCGGCGAGT
>CAZPZW010000049.1:9506-19245 GCA_964591165.1 uncultured Thermoanaerobaculia bacterium
CGAAGAGTGCCACGTGAATAGTGAGGATCAAGAAGTCGGGCCCCTTCGACCTCAGGGGTCTGGGCCGACCAGGGGCGCGGCCCAGTCTCTGAAAAGGGGCTTGAGGGCGTTGGAGCCCCAAGAGGCATCTGACTGAGATTAGAGTTCGTGTGCCTCAGTCGTCGTGGCCCGCGCGGAGATGAACAGACCGATACCGGGCGCTGGCTCGGATCGCTTCGTTACACACGGGTTTCCTTCGTCAGGACTGCGTTCTCGTCAGAGCAGGAGCTCGGCACTTCGAAAGGGCATGGCCGGAGGGAAGCTGCCTGACGGGAAGCAAGCGTCGAGGCGGCCGCTTCGGAGCTGCTCGGAAGCTCGTCGGTACGCTGCGAGGAAGAGTGAATAGGCGTTGCGAATGTCTTTCCGAACCCTTCGCGAGATGGCGTGGATAAGCGGAGCAGATCCCCGCTTGATCCGGTTGGGCTCGAAGTGAGGATCCTGGCTCTGCACGAATAGGGGGCCAGCGACCGGCTTCCCAGTCTCCTCGACCCTCCGTTCGCCGTCCCTCTCGAGAGATTCGATCATCTCGGCCGCACGGGCCCGGTATTCCTCCCCATCGAGCTCGGCCCAACAAGGAATAGGAGCAAGCTCAAGCCTCTCTTGCTCGATGAGGTCGTGCGGTCGGAGCGAGGTCCCCTTGCGGCAGGCCGTGTACTCGAGCGTGTGGTTGATCCAGCGGCCGCGGACGGGATCTCCCGAGAGGAGGAAGGGAGCAGCGTGGGCGCCCGGCCACTCCTTGGGTGACCGGACCAAGCCCTCCTTGGTGCCGTGGCTCAGGATGTAGCGCAGCCGCGCGACCTGACTGGCTTCCTCGTTGGAGACGAGGATCGCCTGGTATCTACGCCCCCAGAACTTCTCGCGCCAACGGATGAGGCGTCCGGCCTCGCGAGCGAGGTTGGAGTTGAGATAGCCCATGAAGGCGGCGAGTCGCTGGGCGTCCGGGACGGTCAGGAGGAGGTGGAAGTGGTTGGAGAGGAAGGCAAAAGCATGGACCCGCACGGGGTAGAGCCGTGCGGCGCGGGCGAGAATGCCAAGCGTCAGGTCGCGCAGGATCGGGCTCGGTCGCAGTAACAGACGGCCCTGAACGGTGCGACAGGTGACCTCGACGAGCGAGTCTGGCGGAACGAATCGGATTCGTCGGCCCATGATGTCCCAAGAGACGAGTTCGTGGCCGACAAACTTCCACGAATCGGCTGGCACCCAGAGCGGAGAGCGGCGCTCAGCTGCGCGGCGCGAGGCGATCGGCGGCGGCGTCGACGACTTCTGCGACAGTGATGCCGCGCAGGCAGCCATGATGCAGCAGCGGGCAGTGCCGTTTGAAGCAGGGGGAGCACCAGAGGTCGCGCGAGAGGACGGTGTGGCCCTCGCCCGCGGGCGCGGTACGACGGCGGTCGGTGGGGCCGAAGAGCGCGACGGTCGGCACGCCCAAGGCGGCGGCGAGGTGCATCGGCCCCGAGTCGTTGGTCACCAGCAGATCGAGCTGGGCGAGCACGCCCGCGAGCCCGGCGAGATCGAGATCGGGCCCGATCACCGGGTGGAGCTTGCCGCTCTCTTCGTGCACCCGGACCCCCAGCCAGACCTCCTTGGGACCGACGAGGATCGCCTGCTGCACGCCGGGAATCCGCCGCCGGAGCTCGGTCGCGAGCTCGGCGAAGCGGCGCCATGGCCAGCGCTTCGAGGGGCCCCACTCGGCGCCGGGGAAGAGGCCGACCAGCGGCCCGCCGCCGGGGGTGAGATGGCCGCGCGCCAGCCGCTCGCGCCCGCGCTCGCCGAGCGCCGCGGGCAGCGCGAGGCGGGGTATCCAGCTGGCCGGCGGAGCGATGCCCAGCGCCGCGACGAGCTCGCGGTAGTCCTCGATCTGCGGCCGCTTGCCGCGCGGGCGCGGCACCGCCGGGGCGAGCCAAGGAGCGCGGAAGTCGCCGCGATAGCCGAAGCGCCGCGGGATGCCGGCGCGCGCCACGAGGCGCGCCGAGCGCAGCGAGTTGGGCAGGATCACCGCTTCGCCGTAAGCGCCGGCCACCAGGCGCTCGATGGTCGCGCGTTCCTCGCCCCGTTCGAGGAGCTCGGCGACGCCGGGCAGGAGGGCGAGCAGCGGATGGAGCGGCCGCTTGCCGAGCAGCGCGAGCTCGCGCCCGCTCGCTGCGAGCGCGCGGCAGAGCGCCTCCGCCATCACGACGTCGCCGACCCAGTTGGGCGCGACCACCAGCGTCCGGCGGCTCACGACTTCCACCGCCGGTGGAGCCAGAGCCAGAGCTCGGGGCGGGTGCGGATCCGCTCCTCGAGCGGGACGAGGCAGCGCCGGGTGAAGGCGACGTCGTCCTCGCCGGGGGCGACCGTGAGCGGCGGCAGCGCCTCGAGCCGGTAGCGCCCCGCCGGCAGATGCTCGCCGAAGACCGGCACCACCGGCGCGCCGGTGCGCGCCGAGAGGCGCGCCACGATCGGGCTGGTGAGCGCCGGCCGGCCGAGGAAGGGGACCTCGATCGCCTCGTCGCGGTGCACCCGCTGATCGACCAGGAGACCGAGCCGCCCGCCCGCGGCGAGCTCGCGGAACATGGCGCGCACCGCGCCCCGCTTGTCGAGCGAACGATTGCCGAAGCGCACCCGCACCGCCTGCATGGCGCGATCGAAGTGCGGATTGTCGGCCCGGCGGCCGACGATCGCCATCGTCCCCACGGTGAGCGCGATAGTGGGCGAGACCACCTCCCAGTTGCCGAAGTGCGCGCCGAGGACGATCGTGCCGCGACCCGCTGCCGCGGCGGTCGCGAAGTGTTCCCAGCCCCGGCGCTCGACGCGCGCCAGGAGCTCGTCGGCGGAGAAGCGCTGCGCCGAGAGGGCATCGCAGGCCGACGCGCCGAACTGCCGGAAGCAGGCGCGGACGATCCGCCGGCGCTCCACGGCGGAGAGCTCGGGAAGTACGGCGGTCAGATTCTCGTCGGCGATCCGCCGGCGCCGCCGGTCGACCCGGTCGGCGAGCCCGCCGAGCGCCGCGCCGAGGCGGCGGCTCGCCGCGTGGGGGAGGAGCCGCAGCAGCCCCGCGAACGGCAGGTAGGCGGCAAACTCCACCGCGTGGCGCAGCGGGGCCTCCTTCATCGCACGAGCTCCGCGATCCGTAGCTCGAGCCAGCTCCAGAAAGCCGCCTCCGGGCACGCCTCGATGGCCAGCGGCACCAGCGGCAGGCGCAACCGCCCCTCGAGCTTCAGCGCGTCCTTGGCGGTCGCCACCACTGCTGTTGCGCGATGGCGCTGCGCCGCGCGCTCGATTCTGGCGATGCTCTCGTCGGGATAGGCGTGGTGGTCGGGGAAGGCGAGCCGGGCGGCGAGCTCGAGGTCGAAGGCGCCCAGGCTGGAGAAGAAGGGCTCCGGACGGGCGACGCCGGCCACCGCGACGATGCGCGCCCCGGGGGCGATCTGCGGTGCGAGGGCCCGTGTCGCGCTGGCGAAGCCCGGGCCGCGGAAGCCGTGCGGGGCGAGGGTGCGCGCCAGCTCTTCGCCGGCCGCAGGGCGGTCGGCGGGGGCTGCGGTGAGGATCGCGGCGGAGGCGTGGCGCGCGGCGGCGAGCGGCTCGCGCAGCCGGCCGCCGGGGGCGAGCTTGCCGCCGCCGAAGGGATCGGCGGCGGGGAAGAGCAGCAGATCGAGGTCGCGCGCCAGGGCGACGTGCGAGAAGCCGTCGTCGAGCAGGAAGAGATCGGGCGCCGGCTCGAGCTCGCGCAGCGCCAGCCGGCCGGCGGAGGCGCGAGACTCGCCCACCGCGACGGCCACGCCGGGGAGGGAGCGCGCCAGCAGAAACGGCTCGTCGCCGGCGACTCGCCAGCCGACCAGCGGGCCGGCGCCGCGCGAGACCAGGAGCGGCCCGCGACTGGTCCGCCGATAGCCGCGCGAGAGGATCGTCACCCGCAGCCGGCGCTGACGGAGACCGGCCGCGAGGGCGAAGGTGAACGGCGTCTTCCCGCCGCCTCCCCAGTGCAGATTGCCGACGCTCACCACCGGCCTGGAAAGCCGCTCCGCGTCGCGGAGGCCACGTCGGCGGCGGAGCGCGAGCGCCGCGGCGTAGAGCCGTTGCCAGGGGGAGCGGCCGGCGGGGGGAGGCGAGAGCGTCACCGCGGGGCCTCCGCCGCTATTTCGAGGAGCGGTGCCAGGAGCTCCAGCGTCCGCCGGGTGGCGCCGCGATGGGCGGCGACCAGCGCGCGCCCGCGCTCGCCGAGCGCGCTGGCGCGCGCCGGCTCGGCGAGCCAGGCGCGCCAGGTGGCGCCGAGCTCGGGGGCTCCGCCGACCCGCGCCCAGGCCTCGGCACGGTCGAAGACTTCGGCGATCTCGCGGAAGTTCTCCATCGACGGCCCGACGGCGACCGGCACGCCGAAGCGCGCCGCCTCGAGCGGGTTGTGGCCGCCGGTGGGCACCAGCGTCCCGCCGATGAACGCCGCCGTCGCCTGACGATAGGTCGCGGCGAGCTCGCCGATCGAGTCGAGCAGGAAGACGCCGGGGCGCGGCCGGTCGTCGCCCGAGCGTCGGACGAGTTGGGGGTAACGCGCCGCAGCGAGCGCCGCGACCGCCGAGAAACGCTCCGGGTGGCGGGGCGCCAAGACGAGCAGCGCCGCCTCCGCGCCGCCGGCCGCAGCGAACGCCTCGAGCACCGCCTCGTCCTCGCGAGCCATGGTCGAACCGGCGACCAGGATCGGCCGGCCAGCCGCGAGCCGGGAGAGGCGCTCGGCGAGCGCCGGCAGGAGGGGCGGCTCGGGACTCTCGAACTTGAGGTTGCCGGTTACGCGGATCCGCTCGGGCGCGACGCCGAGTGCCAGCAGGCGCTCGCGATCGAGCTCGGTCTGCACGCCGAAGCGCTCGACCGGGTCGAGCAGCAGCGGGCGGACCCAGCGGCGGAGCCGGCGCAGGCGGGCGAAGCTGCGATCGCTCACCCGGCCGTTGACCACCGCGGCGGGCATCCCACGGCGCGATACTTCGCGCAGCAGCAGCGGCCAGAGGTCCCCCTCGACCAGCACCAAAGCGGTAGGGTCGTGCCGGGCGAAGAAGCGGCGTACGGCGAACCCGAGGTCGAACGGCAGGTAGGCGGCGGCCGCTCGCTCGCCGAGCGGCGCGACCGCCGATCGGGCGCGCGCCTGGCCGGTCGGCGTGATCGTGGTCAGCAGCAGGGGGAGATCGGCCGGCAGCTCGCTGAGGAGCGCCGCGGCGAGGTTCGCCTCGCCCACCGAGACGGCGTGGATCCAGAGCGGGCGGCGTCCGCCGGCACGCGGCGCGCCGGAGCTCCGACCGAAGCGCCCGGCGAGGGTCGGCAGGTAATGCCGGCCGCGCGCCAGGAGGAGGAATGGACCCGCCACGGCGAGCGCCAGAGCGAGCCCTGCTTGATAGAGCCACCACATCGCGTTCGCGGCAGTATAATCAAGCGCTTCAAGGTTTTGCCCGAATCGGCCGAGGGGCGGGGAGAGCCTAGACGCCCGGACCTCGGCGGTCGTAGAAGCGAATGGAACCAGGTATGCCCGAGTTGATCTACTCCGCGAACCGTCACCGCTCGAGCCTCGCCGAGCGGAGCGACCGCGAGCTGCTCGACCTGCTCGCCGGCGACGACGAGCTCGCCCTGGCGGAGCTGGTGGCGCGCAAGACCCGCGCCCTGGTGCAGGTGGTCGGACGCATCCTGGCCGACGAGGAGGAGGCCCGCGACGTCGTCCAGGTCGCCTTCTTCCGCCTGTGGGAGAACCGGCGGAAGTACGACCCGCGCTGGAGCCCCAACACCTGGATTTACCGGATCGCCACCAACCTGGCGATCGACCATTGGCGCTCCCGGCGGAGCCGTGATCAGGCCGCGGAGCCGGTGCGCTTCCACCTCCTGCAGCGCGCCGAGGGCAACGACCTCGGCACCCTCGCCGAGCTCAAAGGCCATGAAGTGGAGCGGATCTTCCGCGAGCTCGCGCAGGATCTGACGGAGAAACAACGGCTGATCTTCGTGCTGCGCGAGATCGAGGGATTGAGCTCGCACGAGGTGGCGGAGATCGCGGGTTGCGAGGAGTCGACGGTGCGCAATCACCTGTTCAACGCCCGCAAGGTGCTGCGCTCGGCGCTGCTCAGCCGCTATCCCGAGTACGCCGGCGGGCGCAACGGAGGCGCGCCATGAGCTGTCCCGATTGGCGGCGGCTCGCCGCCCTGCGCGAGGCGCAGCCGGAGCTCGATCCACCCGGCTGGGAGGCTGTTCGCCGCCATCTCGCGAGCTGCCCGGCCTGCCGCCGAGAGGCCGTCGCGACCGACCCGCTGCTCGCCTTCACCCGGCTCGCCGAGCCGCCCGCCGACCCCGACATGGAACACGAGATGCAGGGCGCGGTCGCCGCCATGATCCGCGCTGCCCGCCTGGAGACGCCGCGCCGCTCGCCGCGAGCCGCCGGGCTCACCAAGCTCGCCGCGGGGTTGGGCACCGTGGCGCTGCTGATGTTCTACGGGAACCCGCCGGGGCGGGCCCCGGAACCGGCGATCCGCGCCGCGGCGGACGCGCTCGAGATCGACCAGGGTCCCGCGGCGGCGATACTCGAGGACCTGGACCGCCCGGGAGCGCGCGTCTACGAGCTGCCACAGGACGATCTCGCGGTCGTGATGATCGTCGACTCGAGCCTCGATGTCTGAGTCGCCGGCCGGCTGGACCGGTCTCGCGGACCTCCGCCGGGCGAGCGCCCTCGCGCTCGCGCTCGTCGCCGCGCTCGCCGGTTCGCTCGCTGCGCAGAGCGCGCCGGCCCCCGCGCCGCGCTCGTCGGTCGGTCCTCCTGCGGCGCCCCGGCCGCCCCTCCCGGCGCCCGAGGAGCTGCGCCTGCACGTCTTCACCCTGCAGCATCAGCGCGCGATCGAAGCGCTGGCGGTCATCCGGCCGTTGCTCTCGGTGCGCGGCGCGGTGGATCTGGACGAGACGGCCAACACCCTCGCGGTGCGCGACACCCTGGCGTCGCTCAGCCGGGTGACCATGGCGATCCGCGCTTTCGACCACGCGGCCCAGCCGCTGCGCTTCGAAGTGCAGCTGGTGCACGCCGAGACGTCGGCGCTCTCGCCGGTGCCGCCGAGCGACGACCTGGACCCCGCGCTGCTCGCCAAACTGAAGCAGCTGCTCCGTTTCCAGCACTACGCGCGGATCGGACGGGCGGAGATCGAGAGTCGCGAGGGCGAGCAGGTGACCTACCAGCTGGGCGACCGTTACCGGCTGACGTTCCGCGTCGGCACGGTGGTCGACGGCCGGCGGGTGCGCCTCTCGGATCTGCGCATGGTGCGACTCGCCACGGGCGCTCCCGAGCGCGAGCTGGTGCACACCTCGGTCAATCTGGGCCTCCAGCAGCCGCTCATCCTCGGCCTGACCCGCGACGAGTCGGCCGACCGGGCGTTGATGCTCGTCCTGCGCTGCGAACGCCCGCAGACGGGCCCCTGAGATGGAGTTCGTCTGCCACTTCGGCACCCCGGACGGTCGTGTGGTGCGCGAGACGCGCGCCGCGGCGAGCGAGCGTGCGTTGCGCGAGGAGCTGATCCGCCAGGGCCTGCACGTCTTCTCGATCCAGCGCCGGGTGGGGCTCGACTCGCTGGGCGAGCTCGTCGCGGCCTGGCGCCGCAGCCGCCGGCTCCCGCTCAAGACCCTGCTGGTCTTCAACCAGGAGCTCGCCGCCCTGCTCAAGGCCGGGCTGCCGCTGCTGCAGGGGCTCAACCTGATGCTCGAGCGCCTGCGCGACCCGACTTTCCGCGACGTGCTGACCCAGGTACGGGACCGGGTCAAGAGCGGCGAGGAGCTCTCCGACGCCTTCGCGGCCTTCGAGACGATGTTCCCGCCGCTCTACGCTGCGACCCTCAAGGCCGGCGAGCGGACCGGCGAGCTCGAGCAGGTGATCCGCCGCTTCATCCGCTATCTCCGGTTGGTCATCGAGGCCCGCAAGCGGGTGATCTCGGCCCTGGTCTACCCGGCGGTGCTGGTCGCGCTGTCGATCGGCATGCTGTTCATCATGGCGATCTTCGTGGTGCCGCGCTTCACCGTGTTCTACGACGCCATGGACCTCGAGCTGCCGCTCATCACCAGGGTGACCGTCGGCACGTCCCTCTTCCTGCGCGACAACCTGGTCTTCCTGATCCTCGCCGCGGTCGTCGGCTGGTTCCTGCTGCGCCGGATGAGCCGCACCGCGGCTGGCGGCCTGGCGCTCGACCGGCTCCGCCTGCGCATTCCCTTCCTCGGACCGGTGCTGCACCGCTTCTCCCTGGCGGAGTTCTGCCGCTCGCTGGCGACCCTCCTCGCGGGCGGTTTCCCTCTGGTCCCGTCGATGGAGATCTCCATCCGGGCGATCAGCAACCGATACATCCGCAGCAAGATCGCTCCCACGCTGCAGCAGGTGCGCGAAGGCCGCTCGCTGCACGAGGCGCTCGAAACCACCGGCGTGGTGGCCGATCTGGCGGTGGACATGGTCAAGGTCGGCGAGGCAACCGGCTCCCTCGATGTCATGCTCTCGAACGTCTCCGATTTCCTCGACGAGGAGGTCGAGGTACGGATGCAACGCATCCTCTCGCTCGTCGAGCCGTTGATGCTCATCGTGATGGGGACCATCGTGGCGCTGCTCCTGGTTTCGGTCTACCTGCCGATGTTCAGCGCCCTGGGCCGGATGCAGTGAGAGGGGAGGGGGACGGCGCATGGTGATTCCGCAACATCCCGTCGACCCGGCCTTGCTCGCCGCGGAGGATGGGCTGCGGCCGGGCGAGGAGCGGCGGTCGGCTGAGCATCTGGCGGAGCGCCACGGTCTGGAGTTCGTCGACCTCGAGCACTTCCGGGTCGACTCGGACCTCTTCCATTCGATCCCCTTCGAGCTGATGTTGCGCTACGGCTTCCTCCCCCAGGAGCAGCTGCGCGGTCGGCTGGCGGTGGTGCTCAAGGACCCGACCGACGTGGGCAAGCTCGACGAGCTCGAGCTGCTGCTCGGACAGCCGCTCGAGGTGCGGGTCGGCGCGCCCTCGGCGATCGACGAGATCCTGCAGAAGTCGGAGTCCACGCAGCGGGTGCTCGACGAAGCGACCGAAGAGTTCCGCATTCAGCTGGTGCAGGAGGACGAGCAGGGCGAGGAGGTGCTGTCGATCGACCGCATCACCGCCGATGCCTCGCCGGTCATCAAGCTGGTCGACTCGACGGTGTTCAACGCCATCCAGCGCCGGGCCTCGGACATCCACATCGAAACCCGCGACCAGGAGGTGGTGATCAAGTACCGCATCGACGGTGTCCTCTACCAGGCGATGGAGCCGATCGACAAACGCCACCACCAGACGATCATCAGCCGCATCAAGGTGATGTCGGAGCTCGATATCGCCGAGAAACGGGTGCCGCAGGACGGCCGCTTCAAGCTGCGCCTGAAGGGGCGGACGATCGACTTCCGCGTCTCGATCATGCCGTCCGTGCACGGCGAGGACTGCGTGATCCGCATCCTCGACAAGGAGTCGATGTCGGCCGAGTTCAAGAACCTGCGGCTCGACATCCTGGGTTTCGACGAGGAGACCATGCGCAAGGTGCGCAAGGCGATCCGCGAGCCCTACGGCATGGTTCTGGTCACCGGCCCGACCGGCAGCGGCAAGACGACGACCCTCTACGCCTGCCTCTCCGAGATCCAGTCCCCCGAGGACAAGATCATCACCATCGAGGATCCGGTCGAGTACCAGCTGCGCGGCATCACGCAGATCCCGGTCAACGAGAAGAAGGG
>CAZPZW010000050.1:0-19112 GCA_964591165.1 uncultured Thermoanaerobaculia bacterium
ACGGGCGGCGCCGCGGCGCGCCGGCAGAGGTACTCCCGCGGCGGCTCCGGCGGCGGAACGACGAGAGACGCAAGGACTTCCAGGAGGGTGACGCATATGACGCTCGTCATGCCGAGGGCTCCTGCCAGCGCCTAGGCTTCCGCGAATTATCAAACCACCGCGTCCGCGCGGAAAGGGGGAGGAAGGAATGGGCAACCACGTTTCTGGAGGCTGGCGGCGCGAGAGTACCCCACACAGGGTGACCAGGGGAGCAAGCTACACGGCACATCTTCGGATAGCGGCAAGCTTGCTTCTCGTGGCAGCGACGACCCCTGCCGTTCGGGCTCAAGGTACTGTGACAGACGGAGATGCATCGTTCACCTATGTCGGATTCGACAATGGCTCTTGTGCCGATCGCGTCAGCTTTGTGCCGGGCACAGTCGGCAGCACCGTCGATGTCGCGTGGCAGAACTGGTGGTGGCTCGGAATCAACGGCGCCCCGGAATCACAACTCCCGACACCTAGCACGCAGTCCTACGTAGGGGATACCGCGACGCTCAGCTTCTCCTCGATCGGTATCAGCGGACTCGACGCGACGCTGATCGGCCGCGTGATCGACGGTGCGGTGGACAACGCGGCCAATTGGCAAGAGGAGCTTACGATCTTCAACGGTTCACCGAACCCGGTGACCCTCGACGTCTTCCAATACGCCGATATCGAAGTCGGCGGCACCTACAACGGCGACTTGGCGGATCGTGTTGCCCCAGGCGACGCGACCTGGATTCGAATCACCGATCCAGCCGTTCCCACGAACTACCAGGATCATCGCGCGCTCGCGCCCTCGGGTTACCGCGTAGTCGCCTACAACCAACTCTGCCTCGCACTTGCTGACGGCATCGAGGACGATCTGCTCGATACAGGCCTTCCCTTTGGTCCAGGGGATTACACCGGCGCGTTTGAATGGCGCGAGGTTCAGTTGGCGAGTGGTGCCTCGATCGTGTTCTCGACCGCCATCGGGATCGGGGAGCCCGCTCAACCCGCGGCGATCTTCGCCGACGGATTCGAGTCCTCGGACACCTCTTCCTGGTCATTGACGTTTCCTTGATCCGGCGGCCCGTCCTCAGGACTCGCCCGAAGTACCAGGGACCCTCGGGGAGACGGCTTCCGTAGCCGCTCCGGTTGCCCAGGGCTCGAACCAAGCGTCGGCGAACGCGAAGAGCAGGACACCGAACGCGAGGAGCAGCGCTCCTTCGCCCGCGGCGAGCACGTGGTAGCGCTTCTGGGCCCACTCGGCGAAGGTCCAGAACGCCGGCGGCGGAGCCCCGCGATCGAGCAGCAGCCAGGCGTCGGCCGCCGCCGGACCGGGCGCCAGCGCAATCCGGCCGGCCGCCGCGAGGGCGCCGCCGAGCGCGAGCGCGCCCGCGGCGACCGTGAGGCCGAGCGACCCGGCCCGTCGCCAGCGGGGCGCATCGCGCGCCACCCTCATGCCGAGCGCCGCGGCGGCGAGCAATCCCCCGAGCCCCGCGCCGACCGCGTTGAGCAGGATGTCGTTGAAGTCGAGGTAGATCCCCCAATCGCGATGCAGCACCCAGAACTGGTAGCCCTCGTCGAGCACGCCGACCAGCGTCGCCCAGAGCATCGTCGCCCCCACCCGGCCGATCACCGGCAGGAGCAGCAGCACCAGCAACGCGTACTGCACGAAGTGAACCCCTTCACTCACCACCGAGATCAGCGCCACCTGGCTCGCCGTGAGCGCCGCCGCCACCAGCAGGCTCCAGACGAGGAGGGACCGCCGGACCGCCGGGCGACGGCAGGCGCGCGCGATCAGAGTCACCATCCCGACCAACACCGCCAGACCGAGCGCGCCGACCCAGGCGACGAAGCGCCCGCGGCCGAGGGCCTGCTGGAGCCGGAGAACGCCGTCGTTGACCGCCTCGTGCGGCAGGATGGTGGCGAGGCCGTAGGCGAGCGCGAGGGCGAGCGCGACCCGGCGACGACCGGCCAGCCCTGCGAACGGGCGCGCGATCATGGGGCGAGCGCGCCCCGCGGGCTCGACCCTATCTCGAAGACCACTACCTGGCCCACCGGCTCGCCGTCGCGCAGCAGAGCCGCGGTCGGCGAGTTGAAGCGCAGCGTGAAGGCCGGGCTGGCCGGGAGCGGTACGCAGGGGACGGCCGGGTCGAGCCCCACCAGCCGGAAACGCGACGGATCCCGACCGGCGAGCCAAGCGCTCGCGGCAGCGAGGCTCGGGTGCTCGCTCAAGCGCACCATCTCGGGCGGGATCCCGGCCGCGCCGGCCGCGATCTCGGCGACATAGGCCGGTCCGCGCGGTACATAGCCCCGCCCGCCGAAGAGATAGAGGCGCACCAGGAGCGTGCGGTAGTACTCGGGATAGAACACCGTGCGCGCTTCGTGGCGCCCCGTCGAGGAGCGCGCCCGCACGCGCTCGACGTAGCGCTCTGGGCGCTCCCCCGCCCAATCGGCGATCGCGCGGACCTTGCCCGACGCGGTGGTCGAGCCGCGGCGGACGAGCAGCAGCAGCTCGTCGTCGAGCACGAGATAGCGCGCCCCGAGCCGATCGCTCGCCGCGAGCGCCGCCGCGTCGTCGGTCGCGAGCAGGAGGCGCGCCACCTCGCTCGCCCCGGCCTGGGTCGGGTTGGCGATCGGCACGCGGCGGGCGCGCTGCAGGATCCAGTATCCGTAGTCCCACCACGCCAGGACGCCGTAGCTCGACCGCGGCGCTGCGGGATCTCCCCGCCGCGCCACCAGCCGATAGGCAGCCGGGTCGGCGAACGGCTCGGGGGTCGAGCTGCGCAGCCAAGCGAGGGCCGAGCGCCAGTCGGCATCGAGCTCGACCGGTGCACCCGAGCGCTCGATCGCTGCCGGCAGTCCGGGCAGCAGCACGAGGGCCGCGGCCCCCGCGCCGAGCAGGCCGCGCCCGAGGCGCTCGCGGACTCCGCTTCTCGGGCCCGGCGCGAGCTCGAGCAGCGCGGCGAGCGCCCACGCGGCGGCGAGCGCCGCGGGAACCACGAGGTAGTAGAGGAAGCGGTTCTGCCCCCAGGTGAAACCGGCGAGGCCGACCGTCCAGAGGGCCAGCAAGAGATCCTCTCGCCGGCCGCGCACGAGCCCGCACCACAGCCAGCCGCCGGCGGCGACCGGCAGCAGGAAGCCCGCCACTCCGAGCTCCCGCCAGGTGGTGGCTCCGAGCGGCCCGAGGGCCGCCACCGGGGCCATTTCGCTCACCCTTCCCGCGGCACCGTGACCGGGCAGCACCCGCGACAGGTCGACCGTGAGCTCGCCCCACAGCGCGGGCGCGAAGTGCGCCAGCGCCGCGAGAGCGCCCGCCAAGCCGAGCGCCGGCAGCGCCAGCGCGAGGAGTCGCCGGCGCGGCGCCGCGTGGGTCGCCCGCGCGATGGCCCAGAGCGTCATCGTGCCCGCCGACAGCGCGCCCGCGGCGAGGAGATTGCGCCGCGGCACGGTGATGCCGTCGTAGGCGAGCGCCACCAGGGCGAGCGCGACGGCCGATGCCGGCAGCGCCAGCTCGCCGAGCCAGGCCGGCGGGCGGCCGGCGACCACATCGATCGTGTACTGCAGCGCGATCCAGCCGGCCAGCAGCAGAACCAGCGCGGCGCCGCCCACCCAGGCGAGCAGGTAGAGGCCGAGCGCGAGCCCGGCGGCGAGCCCCCAGGTCCGTCGCTCTCGGCTGGCGTCGGGGCTCGTCAACCCGGCGGTGAGGCCGGCCAGGAAGAGCACCGAGAGCAGCACCTCGAGGACGTGGTGATCGACGAAGCCGAGCAGCGAGCGGCCCAGGAACTGCCCCGGCAGCAGAGCGATGGCCGCCGCCGCGAGCAGCGCCGCGAGCTCGCCCGAGCGCCGGCGGGCGAGCGCCGCCACCGGCCAGAGGGTGAGCGCCGCGAGCACCGGCGACGCCAGCGCCGCCGTGACCGCCACCTGCCGCGGCGTCGGCGATCCGAAGCCGACGAGCAGCGCCGCGGCGGCGACCAGCCCGTCGAGCAATGGCGCGAGCGGCACCTCGTCCCCTGCCGGATGTCGCAGGTAAGGATCGAAACGGAAGCGCTCCGGGAAGTTCGCCACCTGGTGCTCGATCGCCCGCAGGTGGTACCAGGGATCGATCTCGCGCAGCACGACGCCGTCGGCTCCGGCTCCCGCGAAGACCTCGCCGGCGCCCGGCGCGATGCGCAGCGCGAGCGCCGCGGCGGCGAGGGCGAGGAGACCCAGCGTGAACCGGTGGCGGGCGAGACGATGGACGTTCATGCGGACGGGCGAGCGGCGGGCAGACTAGCAGAGCTAAACTCGTCGGGCGCCGAGCGCGCGGGAGGAGTCCGCAATGACGAGCTCATGGACGCGACGCGAGCTGCTGTCGACGATCGGCGGCGCCGCGGCTGCCGCCGCGGTCCCTTCGGCGCGCGCCGAGCCCTCCGCCGCGGCCGCCCCCGACCGGCTCCGGCCGCCCTGCGCCGTCGCCACCTCGAATCTGCATCGCTTCAAGAACGGCGGCGAGCGAACCGGGATCGAGACCTGCTTCGCCGAGCTCGTGCGGGGGGTGGATCCCCTGGCCGCGGTGGTCGCCGGGATCGAGATCTGCGAGCTCGACCCCGAGGAGAGCAGCGTCGGCTATGGCGGTCTGCCCAACGCCGACGGCGTGGTCGAGCTCGATGCCTCGCTGATGCACGGCGGAAGGCGGCGCGCCGGCGCGGTCGCCGCGCTGCAGGGCGTGCGCAACCCTTCGCGCGTCGCGCTCGCGGTCGCCGACTCGACCGACCACCATCTGCTCGCCGGCGAGGGAGCGCGCCAGTTCGCCCGTCGCATGGGCTTCCGGATCGAGGAGGACCTCAACACCGAGACCTCGCGCCGGCTCTGGCTCGAATGGAAGCGGCGACTCGATCCCGAGCATTGGCTCGACCCGGAGCGGCGATCGGAGGCCGCGGAGCGGGCGCGCGAGAGCATGATCGCCGACGCCCTGCTCGACCCGTTGCACCTCCAGGGGACCTGCCACCTGAGCGCGCTCGACGGCCAGGGCGTGCTGGCGGGCGGCACCTCGACCAGCGGGCTCGCCTGGAAGATCCCCGGCCGGGTCGGCGACTCGCCGATCCTCGGCGCCGGGCTCTACGTCGACGGCGCGGTGGGCTCGGCCGGCTCGACGGGACGCGGCGAAGCGAACCTCGAGAGCCTGTCGTCGTTCTGGATCGTCGAAGAGATGCGGCGCGGCGCCCACCCGAAGGACGCCGCAATGGCGGCGCTGCGGCGGATCGTCGAGCGCAACGGCGCGGCGCGCCTGCGCCTGGCTGACGGCCGGCCGAAGTTCAACCTGCAGTTCTACGCCCTCGACCGCGCCGGCCGGTTCGCCGGCGTCTCGCTCTATCGCGCGACCGGCGGCGCGGTGGCGCGCTACGCCATCGCCGACGCCGACGGCGTCCGGCTGCTCGAGTGCGAAGCGCTCTTCGAGCGCCGCTCGGACGAAACTGGCTGACGCTCGCTGGGAGAAAAACGACAGGGGAGGCCGCACTGGCCTCCCCTGGTGGATCGCGGCCTCCCGGAGGACTCACTCGGCGTTGGGGCCTTCAGGGCCCGGGCTCCCCGGTCGCGCTGCTTGCCTCGTACCGTCGGAGCGTGATCGCTAAGCTGTCCTCCGGAGCCGCTCGGCGCCCTCTGCGCCCTCCGCCGTCGCGGCGTCGGGCCTCGAGGGCTGTCGCTGGTCCGGTGGCGTCATCTCGTCGCGACCTCCATGACGTCGTTGCCTCGCGAAGCAAGGCGACCGTACGCCCCCTGGGCGCGCCTGTCAATCCCTCGCTCCCGCCGCGCGAGCACCGTGCAACCTCGGGGCCAGCGATGCTCTCGGGCCATGCTGCAGCGCGGCTCGGCGCGCTGCGGCGGCTCTTCCCACGAAGTGCTCGCTCGGGTAGCCTTGCCGAATTCTCGGAGGATGCCGATGCGCCCGACGACGACCGACGCGCCGCTGCAGCTCGATCCGCCTGCGGCTCCGAATCAGGGGCTCGGCGCCATGGTGTCGACGCTCGTCGGCTCGGAGATCCTGCGCATCGCCGCGGAGGTCCGCGCGCTCGCGGCGACCGGTCGTCCGGTGTTGAACCTGACGGTCGGCGACTTCGCGCCGCAGCACTTCCGCATCCCGCGCGAGCTCGAAGCGGCGATCGGCCGCGCCCTCGCCGCCGGGCAGACCAACTATCCGCCCTCGGACGGTCTGCCGGAGCTGCGCCGTGCGATCCAGGCGTTCTACCGCGCGCAGTTGGCGCTCGACTATCCGCTCGAGTCGGTGCTCGTCGCCGCCGGCGCCCGGCCGCTGATCTACGGCCTCTACCGCGCGCTGCTCGACCCCGGCGACACGGTGGTCTACCCGATTCCGTCGTGGAACAACAACCACTACTGCCACTTGGCGGGGGCCCGCGGCATCGCGGTCGACACGCGGAGCGAGGACGGTTTCCAGCCGACCGCGGCGGCGCTCGCGCCGCATCTCGCCGAGGCCCGGCTGCTCACTCTCAACAGCCCGCTCAACCCGGCGGGCACCGGGCTCCGCCACGAGGAGCTGGCGGCGATCGCCCGTCTCGTGGTCGAGGAAAACCGGCGGCGGGGCCCGGGGGCGAAGCCGCTCTTCCTGCTCTACGACCAGATCTACTGGCTGATCGCCGACGACTCGGCACCGCACGCGACGCCGGTCGAGCTGGTGCCCGAGGTCGCACCCTTCACGGTGATGATCGACGGGATCAGCAAGGCCTTCGCGGCGACCGGCCTGCGCGTCGGTTGGGCGCTCGGTCCGCCGTTCCTCATCGCCCGGATGAAGGACCTGCTCGGGCACGTCGGCGCCTGGGCGCCACGCCCCGAGCAGGCGGCGACCGCCGAGCTGTTCGCCGACGTCGAGCTCACCCTGCGGCTGGCGCGCGCGGTGCGCGACGGGGTCGACCAGCGCCTCGCGGCGCTCGATCGCGGTCTCACCGCGCTCGCCGAACGGGGATTCCCGGTGCGACACCTGCCACCGGCCGGCGCGCTCTACCTTTCGGCCCAGTTCGACCTGCGCCCGCGCTTCGCCGACAACCGCGCGATCCGCAAGTTCCTGCTGGAAGAGGCCGGATTCGCGATCGTCCCCTTCCACGCCTTCGGCACCGCCAACGACAACGCCTGGTTCCGGCTCTCCGCCGGCGCGGTCGGCGTCGACGAGATCCCGCCGGCCATCGAGCGCGTCGCCGCGGCGCTCGCGAAGCTCTGACTCCGGCGCCGCCCGCCGGCCGGCGCGCTCAGCGCTTCTTGGCGAACCCGGTGACCACCCAGCTGCCGGAGCGCTCGTCCTTGCGCAGCTTCAAGAGGCCGTTGCGCTCGGCGTCCTGGAGCAGCTCCGAGAAGGTCGAATAGCCGTAGTAGCCCTCGTTGAACGACGGCTTCTTGCGCTGCATCGTCTGCTTGACCATGGAGCCCCAGAGGACGTCCTTGTTCTCGCGCTGCAACGCCAGGATCGACTCGATCATCAGGCTGAAGACCTCGCCCTTCTTCTTGGTCACCCCGGTGAGCTCGGGGCCCTTCTGCTGGTCGCGCCAGACGTCCTCGTAGTAGATGAACTCGTCGCAGTTGTCGATCAGCAGGTTGGAAGAGGAGTTCTTGACTCCGATGCCGATGACGTACTTGTTGTTCTCCTTGAGCTTGGAGACCAACGGCGAGAAGTCCGAGTCCCCCGACAGGATGACGAAGGTGTCGAGGTGCTCCTTGGCGTAGGAGAGGTCCATGGCGTCGACCACCATCTTGATGTCGGCGCTGTTCTTGCCCGAGTAGTGCTTCTGCGGGATGTCGATCAGCTCGATCGCGGCCTCGTGGAAGGGGCGCTTGTAGTCGCTGTAGCGCTCCCAGTCGGCATAGGCCCGCTTGACGATGATCTTGCCCTTCTCGAGCAGGCGCTCGAGCACCAGGTTGATGTCGAACTTCTTGACGTCGCTGTCGCGCACGCCCAGGGCGACGTTCTCGAGGTCGCAGAAGAGGGCGATCTTGCGCTCTTCGCTCTCGGCGGAACGCGGCGGCACGGCGACCGGCATCGACATCAGCAGCTCGCGCGCCAGATCCTGATCGTCATCCTCTTCCTCCTCGTCGTCCTCTTCCCAGTTGCGCGCCGCGGTCTCGCGACCGCCGTTCGTCCGCGCTTCCTCCTCGGGCTGCGCGGCGCCGCCACGGCCGCCTCGCCGCCGACGCCGGCGCCGGCGACCGGTGCGCTCGACCGGCTCGGCTGGCTCGGCCGCCTCGCTCCGCTCGGCCTCCGGAAGCGCCTCGTCCGCGATCACGGCTGCCACCGGAACCGCTTCGGGCTCCAGCTCGCGGCCCGCCACGAGGTCGGCGATCGTCGGGATGCGCTCCTCGCGCGCGGGCGGCGGCGCGGGGCTGTCGGGCGGCTCGTTGCTGTCGTTCTCTTCGCCTGGCGGACGCAGCCACCACGGGCTCATCGCGCCATCTCCATCGGGTTCCATCGGGTCATGCAAACCACCTCCGAAAACGGGTCTTCTGATTGTCTGCTCAACGGGGGGCCGGCGAGGGGCGGGTCGCTGCGGGCGTCACCCATTCTAGCACCGCCCTCCCGAACCTCTCTGACCGCCCCTCAATGACAGTTCGGCGCGCCGCCGCCCGCCGGCGTCGCCAGGGCCCGCCAGACCAGCACCGCGGCGGCCACCAGGGGAACGACCCGGCGCAGCACCTGACCGACCCGCGGGTAGCGCCCCCACCACGACGCCCCCAGCTGCACCGCGGCGAGCGCCGGAATGGCGCCCAGCCCGAAGAGGCCGAGCACCGCTGCCCCTTCGATCGGGCCTCCCGCGGCAATCGCCACGACGAAGATGCCGTAGAGCAGACCGCAGGGGAGAAACGGGGTCGCCGCGCCGAGGGCGAAGGCGCGGCGCGCCGGCGAGAGCCGCTGGCCGAGACGTGCCAGCCCACCGCTGAGCCGAGCGATGCCCGGCAGCGGACGCAGTCGTCGGCCGAGCTCGAGCGCGGTCGCGGCGAGGCCTACGGCCATCACCCAGGGCAGATAGGGCTGGATCCGGCCGGCGAGCGCCCGGACCAGTCCTTGGCCGGCGAGCCCGAGCGCCGCGCCCACCAGGAGGTAGGCGAGGATCCGGCCGCTCTGCCAGGCGGCGATCAAGGCGCGCCGGCTCGCCGCGCCTCCCGCAGGGAGAGCAGCGCAGGCGAGCGGACCGCACATCAACGTGCAGTGGACGCTTCCGGCGAGCCCCGAGGCCAGGAGTCCGAGCGCGCCTGCCCAAAAGAGTGGTGTCGTGTCCATTTCTTTCCAGTAGTTTCCGCCTCCTGAAACCCCGCGCGGAGACAAGTCTAGACCAGGGGGACCCAGGAGGCGGATGAGCGAGTCGCCCGCAGGGGGGCGTTGTTCCCACTGCCACAATCCGATTCCGGCCGGGGCGGGGACTGCTCCATTCTGTTGCCACGGTTGCGCCGCGGTGCACGCGCTGCTGGTCGAGAACGGCCTGACGCGCTACTACGACCTCGCCGGCGCGAGCCCGGCGCCCGTTCCGGTGCTGCCCGGCGCGCACAGTTTCCACTGGCTCGAGCCGTTGCTCGAGCCCTTCAAGGACCGTCCCGAGGGAGAGCTCTGCACCCTCCGTCTGGACATCCAAGGGGTGCACTGCGCGGCCTGCGTCTGGCTCCTGCAGGAGACCTTCCGCCGCCGGCGCGCCGGCGGCGCGGTGACGGTCAATCCGGCGCTCGGTCAGCTCCGGCTCACCTTCCGTAAGGGCGGTTTCGACGTCGTCGCCTGGCTGGCCGAGGTCGAGGCGTTCGGGTACCGCTTCGGACCGGCGCGCAAGCGCCCCTCCCGCGCCTCGATCGACCTGCCCCTGCGGCTCGGCATCTCGGCGGCGCTGACCGCCAACGCCATGCTCTTCTCGGTCAGCTTCTACTTCGGCCTCGACCCTTCCGACCCGGAGATCTTCCGCCTCTTCACCTGGCTCTCGGTGGCGCTGTCGAGCGCGGTGGTCGCGATCGGCGGCTGGCCCTTCCTCGCCGCCGCCTGGCGCGGCCTGCGCCGCGGCGTGCTGCATCTCGACCTGCCGATCGCCGTCGGCATCCTGCTGGTCTACCTCTCTTCGCTCGTCCAGCTGCGCGACGGACGGGGCGACCTCGGCTACTTCGACACCCTCGACACGTTCATCACCCTGATGCTCGCCGGCCGCTTCCTGCAGGTCCGGCTGGTCGAGCGCAACCGCCGGTTCCTGCTCGAGGACGACGGCGCCGAGGGCATCTACGTCCGGTTGCTCGCCGGCGGGCGGCCGTCGGTGGTCGCGGCGGCCAAGGTCCGCGCCGGTGACGCGCTGCTGATCGCCCCGGGCGATCTGGTCCCGGTCGACGCCACGCTCGACGACGCCGCAGCTGCGATCTCGACCGACTGGGTGAGCGGCGAATCCGAGCCGCATTCGGTCCTCGCCGGTGGATCGATCGCCGCCGGCAGCTTCAACGCCGGCCGCGCCGCCTTCCACGCCACCGCCCAGACCGACTTCGCGGGCTCGCCACTGGTCGACCTGCTGCGTCAGCCGGCGGCGCGGGACGCCGTCCGCGGCGGCCATCGCCGCCTCTTCGACCGCCTGGCGCGCGGCTGGGTGTCGGGCGTGGTCGCCGCCGCCGGACTCGGCTTCGTGGCCTGGTTGCCGCAGGGCCTCGACCCGGCGCTCGCCGTGGCCGCCGCGCTGCTCGTCGTCACCTGCCCCTGCGCCATCGGGATCGCCATCCCGCTCGCCTACGAGCTCACTCATCTCAGGCTCCGCCAGGCCGGGTTCTTCGCCCGCGGCGAGGACCTGCTCGACCGGCTCACCCGGGTGCGCAAGCTCCTGTTCGACAAGACCGGCACCCTGACCCTCGGCCGGCTGGTGCTCGCCGATCCCCAGGCCTTCGCCACGCTCGACCGCGAGGCGCGCGCGATCGCCTACAACCTCGCGGTGCGCAGCGGTCACCCGGTCGCCCAGGCGGTCGCCGACCTGCTCGCCGACGAGCCTCTGCCCTACGACCCGGCGGCCCGAATCCACGAGCAGCCCGGCGCCGGCATCGAATGGCAGCGCGCCGACGGACGCTGGCGACTGGGCAGCGCGCTCTGGGCCGCAGGCCAACCCGGCCGCGACGCCGTCCTCGCCCGCGACGGCGTCGTTCTCGCCCGCTTGGCCGTGCGCGAGGCGCTGCGGGTCGACGCCCGCGAGGAGCTCGCGGCGCTCGAGCGCCGGGGCTACGAGATCTGGCTGCTCTCCGGCGACTCCGCCGACAAGGTCGCTGCGCTCGCCGGCCGGCTCGATCTCGCGCCGGGCCGCGCCTTGGGCGCCCTCTCGCCGACCGACAAGGCCGCCACGGTCGCCCGCCTCGACGCCGACGACGCGCTCTTCCTGGGCGACGGCGTCAACGACGCGCTCGCCTTCGAGCGCGCTTTCGTCGCCGGCACACCGGCCATCGACCGCCCGGTGATGCCGGGCAAGAGCGACTTCTTCCTGACCGGCGAGGGCCTGGCCTCGCTCGCCGCCGGGCTCGACGGCGCGCGCGCGCTGCGCCGCGTGGTGCGCCGCCTGATCGGCGTCTCGATCGCCTACAACGCGCTCGTCGTCGCGGCCGCGCTCGCCGGCTGGGTTTCGCCGGTGGTCGCCGCGATCGCCATGCCGGCGAGCACCCTGACCCTGCTCGGGCTCACCGTCTACGCGCTCGCGCCCCGCCGGCTCCGCACCGCAGGCGCCGGCACGGCGTTGCCGCTCGTCGAGGCGCGCACATGACCGTTCTCGTGCTGCAGGTCTTCATCAGCCTGATGCTGGTCGCAGGCTCGATCGCCCTGTTTGTCTTCACCATCCGATCCCGGACGCTCGAACACGCCGACCGTCTGGCGCTCGCCCCGCTCGAGGACGACGCCGACCCCCGTGCCGACGAGCCGGCCGCGGATCCCGTCAAGGAGGAGAGTGAGTGATGCGGACACAACGCATCGAATACGACGACAAGATCGTCCGGAGCTTCGTGCTCGCCTCGGTCGTCTTCGGCGCCGTGGGTCTCGTGGTCGGGTTGCTCATCGCCAGCCAGCTCGCCTGGTGGCAGATGAACTTCGGCATCCCGTTCACGACCTTCTCGCGCCTGCGGCCGCTGCACACCAACGCGGTGATCTTCGCCTTCGTCGGCAACATGATGTTCGCCGGCATCTACTACTCCACCCAGCGGCTGCTGCGCGCCCGCATGGCGTCGGACCTGCTGTCGAAGCTCCACTTCTGGGGCTGGCAGGCGATCATCGTGGCCGCGGCGGTGACGCTGCCGCTCGGCTTCACCACCTCCAAGGAGTACGCCGAGCTCGAGTGGCCGATCGACATCGCGATCGCCGTGGTCTGGGTGATCTTCGCGATCAACTTCTTCTGGACGCTCGCCCGGCGCAACGAGAAACATCTCTACGTCGCGATCTGGTTCTACATCGCGACGATCGTCACCGTGGCGGTGCTGCACATCGTCAACTCGCTCGCCCTGCCGCTCGGGCCGCTCAAGAGCTACTCGATCTTCGCCGGGGTGCAGGACGCGCTCGTCCAGTGGTGGTACGGGCACAACGCGGTGGCCTTCTTCCTCACCACGCCGATCCTGGGCATCATGTACTACTTCCTGCCCAAGGCGGCGGAGCGCCCGGTCTACTCCTACCGCCTCTCGGTGGTCCACTTCTGGGGCCTGGTCTTCATGTACATCTGGGCCGGCCCGCACCACCTGCTCTACACCGCGCTGCCGGACTGGGCGCAATCGCTCGGCATGGTCTTCAGCCTGATGCTCTGGGCGCCGAGCTGGGGCGGCATGCTGAACGGCCTGCTCACCCTGCGCGGCGCCTGGGACAAGGTGCGCCAGGAGCCGGTGCTCAAGTTCTACGTCGCGGCGGTCACCTTCTACGGCATGTCGACTTTCGAAGGCCCGCTGATGTCGATCAAGTCGGTCTCCGCGCTCTCCCACTACACCGACTGGATCATTGGCCACGCCCACGGCGGCGCCCTGGGCTGGAACGGCCTGATGGCGGCCGGCATGTTCTACTGGCTGGTCCCCAAGATCTACGGCACGCCGCTGCACTCCAAGAAGGCGGCCGACACCCACTTCTGGCTGGCCACGATCGGCATCGTCACCTACATGGTGGCGATGTGGGTCTCCGGCGTCAACCAGGGGTTGATGTGGCGCGCCACCAATCCCGACGGCACGCTCACCTATCCCAACTTCGTCGAGACGCTGATCGCCATCCGGCCGATGTACATCGTCCGCTTCCTCGGCGGAGCGATGTACCTCGCCGGCTTCGTGATGATGATCTGGAACCTCACCAAGACGATCCGCGCCGGCAAGCCGGCCAACGCCGTGGTGGAGGTGGTGACCGAGGACAAGCCCGAGGCGCTGATCAAGATCGGCGTCAAGGACGTGCTCGCCGGCCGGCCGCTCTGGTTCTCGCTGCTCGCCTTCGTCGCCGCCTGCTTCTTCGCGGTGGTCTCGACCGTCCCGGCCATTCTCCTGGCCGCCCTGACCTTCGTCATCGCCGAGGTCGGCTACGTGCTCGCCAAGCGCGACCGCGCGGCCGGCAGGCCCTCCTGGTTCGGGATCATCGAGCGCCGGCCGCTCGCCTTCACGGTGTGTGTCCTCGTCGCGATCCTGATCGGCGGCGTCGTCGAGCTGTTGCCCACGATCCTCGTCAAGCAGGCGGTTCCGTTCACCGGGGCCGCCCAGAAGGTCTACACGCCGCTCGAGCTCCAGGGGCGCGACGTCTACACCCGCGAGGGCTGCTACGTCTGCCACTCGCAGATGATCCGGCCGATGATCGCCGAGTATCAGCGTTACGGCGAGGCTTCGCGGGCCGAGGAGTTCATCTACGACCACCCGTTCCAGTGGGGCTCGAAACGCACCGGACCGGATCTCCACCGGATCGGCGGCAAGTACCCGAGCCTCTGGCACTACACCCACATGATGGACCCGCGCGCGGTGTCACCGGGCTCCAACATGCCCGCCTACCCCTGGCTCGCCAGCCACGCCTTCAGCTCGAGCCTCGCGCCGCGACGGCTCGTGCTGATGCAGAAGCTCGGTGTGCCGTACTCCAACGACCAGGTCGACCGCGCCGAGCAGGACCTGAAGGCGCAGGCCGAGGCGGTGGTCGCCGAGCTCGCCGCCAACGGCGTCAAGGCCGAGTGGAACACCGACATCGTCGCGCTGATCGCCTACCTGCAGCGTCTGGGCCGCGACCAGGGCATCGTGATCGCCCAACCGGCGCCGGCGGTCGACACGCCCGCCGCGCCCGCCGCCTCGGCGGCCGAGCCGACGGCGCCTTCGGCCGGCGGAGCCCGCTAGATGTACCGCCAGTTCTTCGCCGGGATGGAGTCTCCCCTGCTGCCGCTCCTGGCGATGGGGTTCTTCATCCTCGTCTTCGTCTTGATGCTCCTGCGCACCTTCGTCTTCAAGCGCCGGAGCGATTTCGATTCCGTCGCGGCCCTGCCGCTCGCCGACGATGAACACCGCAACGGCCCACAGGAGGTGAAGTCGTGAGCACCCCCGACCCCAAGGACAAGGTCGTCCACGTCTACGACGACATTCAGGAAGAGGACAACCACCTGCCGAACTGGTGGCTCTTCATCCTCTACGCGACCATGGTCTTCGCGTTCGGCTACTGGTTCGTCTTCCATACCGCGAAGCTGCGGCCGAATCCGCCCGAGGTCTACCAAGCCGAGGTCGCGGCCCTGATCGAAGCGCGCGCCAAGGCCAATCCAACCTCTCCCGAAGCGATGCTGGTGATCGCCCGCGACCCGGTGAAGCTCGAGGAGGCGAAGCAGGTCTGGATGACCGTCTGCGCCGCCTGCCACGGCCAGAAGGGCGAGGGGCTGATCGGCCCGAACCTGACCGATCGCTACTGGATCTACGGCAACCAGCCGGCCGACATCCTCAAGGCGGCGATGGACGGCTTCCCGGCCAAGGGGATGCCCGCCTGGGGCCAGATTCTCGGCCCCGCCAAGGCGGTGCAGGGCGCCGCCTATGGCTGGTCGCTGCGCAACACCGAAGTCCCGGGCAAGGCGCCCCAGGGTGAGCTGAGGGACTGAGGCGCTCGATGTCGAAGGCACCGCCGCCGATTCTGGGCTCGATGCGACCCGACGGGTCGCGGCTGATGGTCCATCCCGCCGACGTGAAGGGGCGCTGGCTCAACCGCCGGCGCCTCGTCTTCGTCCTTCTCGTCGCCTTCTACGTGCTCGCGCCGCTGGTGACCCTCGGCGGCCATCCCGCGATCCAGCTCGACGTCCAGCACCGGCGGTTCTACCTCTTCGGCCAGACCTTCAACGCGCAGGACTTCTGGCTGGTGCTCCTGATCACCCTCTCCTTCGTCTTCGGTTTGCTCTTCATCACCGCCTGGCGGGGCCGCATCTGGTGCGGCTGGGCCTGCCCGCAGACGGTCTACCTGGAGGGGATCTACCGCCCCATCGAGCGCTGGCTCGAGGGGCCGCGCGAGCGGCGGATCAAGGCGGCGGCCGAGCCCTGGACGGCCTCCGGAGTCGCCCGCCGCGCCTTGAAGCTCCTGCTCTACGCCGCGGTGTCGCTCGGCATCGCGCACACCGCGACCGCGCTCTTCGTCGGACCGCGCGAGCTCTTCGCGATGATCGAGGAGGGCCCGGCGACCCACCAGGTGGCCTTCGGCCTGACCATGGGCTTCACGGTCCTCCTGATGTTCAACTTCACCTGGTTCCGCGAGCAGTTCTGCGTCGTCCTCTGCCCCTACGGCCGGCTGCAGTCGGTGCTCCACGACCGCGACTCGATCACCGTGGCCTACGACGAACGGCGCGGCGAGCCGCGCGGCAGGGTGAGCAAGGCGGCGGACGCACCCGAGCTCGGCGACTGCATCGACTGCCGGCGCTGCGTGGTGGTCTGCCCGACCGCGATCGACATCCGCAACGGCCTCCAGATGGAGTGCCTGGCCTGCCTGCAGTGCGCCGACGCCTGCGACGAAGTGATGACCAAGGTCAAGCGCCCCACGGGCCTCATCCGCCTGATGTCGCAGCAGGAGCAGGCCGGCAAGTCGACCCGCTTCCTGCGCCCGCGCATGGCGATCTACGGCGCGCTCTTCCTGGTCGCCGTCACGACCCTGGGGGCGAGCCTCGCCGGCCGCACGCCGTTCGAGGCCAACATCGTGCGCCCCAAGGGGGCCAACCCCTTCGTGATCGACGGCGAGGTGGTGCGGAACGCCTTCGAGATCCATCTGGTCAACAAGGGCCCGGCCGCGGCGCGTTTCGCCATCACGGTCAACTCGCCGGTCGAAGCCGACATCCGCATCGCGACCCCCGAGGTCGAGGTGGCCTCGCTCAGCGACGCGCGGATCCCCATCTCGGTCTCGATCGAGCGCGAGGAGCTGGAACATCCGGTCGAGCTCGCCGTCGAGATTCGCGACCCGGCGACCGGCGCCCGCCTCGAGCGCCAGGTCCGCTTCCTCGCCCCGCTCGGCATTGCCCACGACCGATGAGGATCGAAGCGACCGCCGACTCCGCGCTCCGGGTCGAGTTCGAGTCCGAGGAGGAGCTGCGCGCCGAGGAGCGAGCCAATCTCGCGGTCGGCGGCCTGATGGTGCGGACCGACGCCCGGTTCGCGGCGCTCTCGACGATCGACCTGACGTTGCGCCTGGCGGGCGGCGGGGAGACCACGGTCCGCGCCCAGGTGGTGGCGACGCCGCCCGGCGCGCTGGCGCTGCAGCTCGCGGCCGACCCGCCAGAGATCGTCGCCGCGCTGCTCGCGGCTCCGGGCGAAGGGCCGGAGGGAGAGGCCTCCGGATCGCTCTGGGAGACGCTGCGCAGCCTCGCGCCGCCGCAGAAGATCCTGCTCGCGCCGAAGGCCGACCGGTTCGCGCGCGCCATCCTGGTGCAGGAGAGCGACCCTCAGGTGCTGTTCGCCCTGCTCCGCAACCCGCGTCTTACGATCGACGAGGTGATCCGGATCGCCAAGTCGTCGTTCCTCGGCTTCCAGGCCGCGGAGCTGATCCTCAAGACCAGCCCTTGGTTCTCCAACGTCGACGTCCGGCTGGCGCTCGTCCACAACGCGAAGGTCCCGCTCCCCTTCGCTCTCCGCATCCTCCCGACGCTGCCCGACGCCGAGGTCCGGCGAATCGCCAAGGGCGCCGCGACCAGCATGGCCCTCAAGCAGGCCGCCCTCCGCCGCGTCTCCGGCGGCTGACGCCGCCGCGCGCCCAGAACGACCCGCCAGCCGGACCGGGGTGCCGAACGGTGCAGGGCCGTGTGCTCCTGCGGCGGTCGCCCGCCCCCACCGATCTCCCCTTCGGCGTGATCGCCCGCGCCGCTCGGCGCAATGCGGCCGAGAGCCAGGCTTGAGCAGTCGCCGGAGCACAGAGCAGCGGCGCGAGGATGGCGAGCTCGTAGGTCGGATCGACAAAGCGCAGCGGGTTGTCGAGAGCGTAGTCGTAGCTGGCCAGGGCAAGCCCGACGATAGGGCCCGAGCCGGAGGACCTGAGCACCGAGAGGCGAGTTTGCGATGACGCAGGATCGCCGCTCATGTACCTCTCCGTCCCGGTGTCATACCAGCGATGCAAGTTGTAGTAGAGCTCGGTGCCGAGAGTGGCGTCGGTCCAGGCGCCGTTCGACCACTGGCCAGGGAAGCGCAGGAAGACGCCGGCGCTCGCGGCGGTCGGGTTCGCGAAGTCCTTCCCGAAGGGCTCGAAACCGCCGCTCCAGAGGGCGGTGAGGCGCTGTTGATCGCGAGGATAGGCGTGTCGAGGTGGTCAGTCGCACGAATCGCCTAGCACCTTCACGCACATTTACGGATAGCGGGGCATCACTCCGTCGGACGCAATCCTGAGCGCACGCCTCTTACTAGCGGTGCAGACTGTGGGCCGCTGTCGCGCGCGTATTCACGGCGCCACTACGCGTCAATGCGCGATGACGGATCTACAGACCGCGAACGCTCTTGGGCGCGACGGTGAGCCATCGGTGCCCCGCCGTTGTTGCCAGGGTGAGAAGGAACAGAACGAGCGGCTCGATGAGTGCGCCCAAGGCCATCGCGCCCACCAGCGCTTCGCTGCCCTTAGGCTGCCACACTCCCACCTCAGTAATCGGATTGTAGAGGGCGAATCGGAACAGCACATTCGTTGCGGCTAGGCCCAGCGCACTCCGTAGCCAACGATCTGGCAGAGAGCCATGGCTATCTCTGAACAGGAAGGCAATCCCACAACTAAGAATGCCGATCAGGGCCCCCCACGAAAGGACGTAGGCAAACAGCGACCCAACTCCAGCGCGGCTCAGGAGGTCAGCCACCAGGATGCGCCGAAGTGCTTCTCCGACTCCGCTAGCGCCAGGCAACACACGTAGCGTATGGAGCCACACCGCCCCAACGGCGAGTGAAGCTAGCGCTGTCTCCAGCACCAAGAAGCGGAACCCCGTGGCCTTGGCGCCCGCGGAAGCAACTGCTGCGTGGACGATACCGAGAGCACCGATGAAGTAGACGTAGTGGGGCGTCGCCAACGCGTAGACGCCCACGAGAGTTGCCAACCCAACAGCACCGACCGAGGCGAAGTAGAGACGCTGAGTAGACCAGGTCATTGGAGTTGCTACTCCGCGGGGCTCCCCGGGTCGCACTCACAGCACTTCTTGCCTGGAAGCAGCTGCTCGAAGTGGCGCGCCTGATCGTCCGCAGCGCCGCCACCCATCTGAGTCTTCGGAAAGCCAGCACCGTCGATGGCCCATCGCTCGTAGAACTCGTGGAAGATGCAACGCAGGCTCTCCTTGCAGCCGAGATCCTGCGGCACCCAGATCTTGTGCCGGTCGCTAAACCGGTTTCCACCCTGGGAGCAGGGGAATCCCCGGTCGTCCGGGCGAGAGATCTTCCAGGTCGTGTTGTCCGACTCGAAGTGGTCGGCAACGCTACGGAACAGCGGGTAGCACTTCTTGAGCCTGTCGTAGTCGTCCTGAAGGCCGGTGTCGCCAACCTCAACCTTGAGCCCGAGCGGGTCGACCATCGCTGTCGGGCGCGATGCTGCATAGGAGTACAGGAGGTCGAGACCAAGCCATCCCTTTCTCGCGTGGGGGTCAGCGCTCACGTAGCGGCCGGTCTGCGGCTCATACCAGCGGTGACAGGAATCTCCGACGCCGTTTCGTTGCAGGCGTGGCCGC
>CAZPZW010000051.1:0-18548 GCA_964591165.1 uncultured Thermoanaerobaculia bacterium
CTCCGGCTCGCCGAGGCAGTCTCGACCGCCGTCGCCAAGGAGCTCGCCAGCCGCGACAAGATCAAGCTGCTCTGAGGTTTAGCCGGAGTGGTGGAGGGAAATCGAGTCGGCGGTGCAGAGCTTTGCACCTAAGGTGTACAATTCAGTGCATGCGGACGAACGTCCATCTCGACGAAGCGCTCGTCGAGGCGGCGATGCGGTTGTCGGGGGCGCGAACCAAACGCGCCGCCATCGAGGCGGCATTACGCGCTTACGTCGCCAGCCGGACCAGCGAGGAGCGGCGCAAGACCTACCGCGAGCGGCTGGCCGATCTCGAGGCGAGAACCGCCGGCATTCGACTGACCGAGAGCGCGGTCGAGATCCTGCGGTCCGACCGCGACCGGCCGTGAACCGCTTCGTCCTCGACGCCAGCGTCGCCATCGCCTGGTATCTCCCCGAGCGCTTCTCGCCCGCGGCGCGGGTCTATCGGGATCGACTCGCCGAGGGGCGCATCCGCCTTCTGGTTCCGGGTCTGCATTTCCTCGAGGTGGCGAACGTCTTGCGCACCCAGGTGAAGGCCGGAGCGCTCGATGCGGCGCTGGCCCGCGAGATCTTCGCGCTGCACCTCGAGGCGGATCTCGAGGTGGTCGAGCCGGCGCTCGCCCGGCCGCTCGAGCTCGCGCTCGAGTGGGACATCACGGTCTACGACGCGACCTATGTCGCGCTCGCCCTCGACCAGGAGGCACCGCTGCTCACCGCCGAGCGGCCCACCCGCCCCTGGATCGCCCGCCTGGGCGAGCGCGCGATCTCGATCTCCTGAGCCTCACCCCTTGACCACCCCGAGCGGGCGGAGGCGGGCGACGATCTGGGCGATGCCGGCGCCGGCGACGATGTCGACCACCCTGCTGACGTCCTTGTAGGCCTCCGGCATCTCCTCGTCGACGGTGGCGCGGCTGGCGGCGCGGACGAGGACCCCCTGCGCGGCGAGCTCGGCGACCAGATCGCGGTGCTTCGCCGCGCGCTTGGCGGCGTGGCGCGACATGCGGCGGCCGGCGCCGTGGCAGCAGGAGGCGAAGGTCTCGCGCGCCGCCTGCTCGGTGCCCAGCAGGACGTAGCTCGCGCGCCCCATGTCGCCCGGGATGAGCACCGGTTGGCCGAGCTCGCGGAAGCGCGGCGCGAGCTCCGGGTGCCCGGGGGGCAGGGCGCGCGTCGCCCCCTTGCGGTGCACGCAGACCCGGCGCCTGCGATCTCCGACCCAGTGCTCTTCGAGCTTGGCGATGTTGTGCGCCACGTCGTAGACCAGCCGCGTGCCTTCCGCCACCCGGTCGCCGAAGGTCGCGGCGAGCGCCCCGCGGACGAAGTGGGTGATCACCTGGCGGTTGGCGAAGGCGAAGTTGGCGGCGGCGTTCATCGCCCCCCAATAGGCCTCAGCGTCCGGGCTGCCGAGCGGCGCCGCGCAGAGCTGCGGATCGGGGAGCTCGATGCCGTGCCTGCGGCTCGCCGCCAGCATGCGGTCGAGGAAATCGTCGCAGGTCTGGTGGCCCAGGCCGCGCGAGCCGCAGTGGATCAGGACGACGAGGCAGCCCAGCCCCAACCCGAGCTCGGCGGCCGCCGTGGCGTGATGCACCTCCTCGACCTTGCCGATCTCGCAGAAGTGATTCCCCGAGCCGAGAGTCCCCAACTGATCGCGTCCGCGCTGCCGCGCGCGCGCCGAGACCTGGCCCGGATCGGCCGGCGCCAGCCGGCCGCCGGCTTCGATCGCCGCGAGGTCGTCCGGCGTGCCGTAGCCGCGCTCGATCGCCCACTGGGCGCCGTCGGCGAGCACCCGGTCGAGCTCGCGGTCGGCGAGGCTGAGATCGGAACGCGCCGAGCCGACGCCCGCCGGGAGGTCGGTGAAGAGCCGGTCGACCAGGCACCGCAGCCTTGGCGCCGCCTCCTCGGCGGAGAGCGGGACGGCGAGCAGCCGCACGCCACAGTTGATGTCGTACCCGACCCCGCCGGGCGAGATCACTCCGCTCGCCGGATCGAACGCCGCGACGCCACCGATCGGAAAGCCGTACCCCCAGTGCACGTCGGGCATGGCGATGGCGGGACCGACCAGACCTGGGAGCTGGGCGACGTTGGCGATCTGGTCGAGCGCCTCGTCCCCCTCGAGCTCGGCGAACAGGCGTTGGTCGGCGAAGACCAGCGCGTCGCCGCGCATCCTGCCCTGCCGCGGAATGCGGTAGCGATACCGGTCGACGCGCTCGCCGGCGAGGCGGCGAGGCGCGCGTGGCGGGCCGGCGTCGCGGGGGCGACTCACAGGTCGAGGATCAGCTCGGCGAGGAAACCTTCCGGGGTGTGCTCGAAGAGATAGCCGTGGCGGGTCAACGCCTTGACCGGCCGCTCACTCGCGTGGCGCATCGGGTCGAAGCGGTCGCCCAGGAGGACGAGCGGCACGCCGCGCTCCACCCGCGCCGGGAGGAAGCCCTCGGCGTCGTAGAGGAAGACGAGCTCGCGCACGAAACGGAAGAAGCGTTCCTCGTCGTCTTCGCCCGAAGGGTCGAGAGTGCGCACCTCGCGCGCCTCGACCGGCGAGCTCCCCACCACCGTCTCGCGCACCCAATCGACGGCGCTCTGGTAGAGGCCGTCGAGGTCCCGGGCCTCGAGCTCGGCTCGCCAGTCGGCAGTGTGCGGCAGGATGCGATAGCTCACGGGCGGAAGCTACCGCGCCCGCGGCGGAACCACCAGCACCGAGACCGGCGCCTCGCGCGCCACCTCGCAGGCGACGCTGCCCAGCAGGTAGCGCTCGATGCCGCTCCGGCCGTGCGTGCCGAGGATCACCAGGTCGGTCGAACGCTCGCGGATCTCGGCGAGGATCTCCTCGGTCGGCTTGCCGGTGCGCGCCCGGGGCCGGACGCTCGCCGGGTCGCCGTGCTCGGCGATCAGCCGCTCGAGCTCGTCGGCGGCGAGCCGGCTCACCTGCTCGGCGGTGAACTGCAGCGGGATCTGCTGCGGGAAGGGGAGCAGGACGAACAGCGCTTCGACCGCCGGCCAACGCTCCGGGCAGAGCTCGCGCAGCAGGCCGAGCCCCCAGGCGAAGGCGTCGGTCGAAGCCGCCGAGAAATCGACCGGCAGCAGCACGCGGCGAGGCGGCTCGGTGAACGGGCCGCGCGACAACAGCACCGGCCGCCGGGCGTGGCGCAACAGGCGGTCGGCGGTCGATCCGAGGATCCTGCGGCCGAGGCGCGACCCGCTCTCGGCGGGCCCGACGACCACCAGCTCCGCTCCAACGCGCTGGGCGATCTCCTCGAGCGCTAGGTGCGCCGGGCCCTGCGAGAGATGGAAGCCGGCGATCTCGCCCGGCGTCGCGCCGGCGCGGACCGCCTGCTCCGCCAGGGCCTGCCTGAGATCGTCCTCGTGTTTGGCCACCAGCTCGTCGCTCGCCCAGGCGACCGGAAAGGGATCGCCAACGTAGGGCATCGGCGGGACGTACGCGTGCGCCAGGTGCAGTCGGGCGCCGGCGAGCCGGGCGAGCCCGAGCGCGCTCGCCACGACGACGTCGCTCGCCGGTTCGAGCGAGCTGCCGACCACGAGGTTGTTGAGCGGCTTGGCCATCGCTTCCTCCACGGGAGGGCCGCGCCATCCGGCCGATTCCAGCGTAGGGCCGGCCCGTGCGGTGGAGAACGTCTGCCGGTGGGGGAGGCTCCCCTCCTTTGGGGCGGGCCGCGAGGCGCTATCCTCTACATCGCATGCGCACGGCGATCGTGGCGGACGCGCACCTCGGCGGTCCGGGCGGAGGAGTCGAGCCGCTGCTCGAGCAGCTCGCCGGGCTGCCCGCGGCGGGCGCCGAGCGATTGCTCCTGCTGGGCGATCTCTTCCAGGCCTGGATCGGCTTCCCGCAGTACGAGACCGCAGCGGTACGCGCCCTCGTGGCCGAGCTCGGCGGGCTGCGCGCGCGCGGCCTGCGGGTCGACTACGTCGAGGGCAACCGGGACTTCTTCCTCGCCGACGGGCCGTACCGCGCCGCGTTCGATTCGGTGGGCGCCGAAACCGCCTTCGCGAGCGGCGGCAGGCGATATCTCGCGGTGCACGGCGACGGACTGAACGACCGCGACCGGCAATACCTCGCCTGGCGCTGGCTGTCGAAGAGCTGGGCGGTCGAGGCGGTGATCCGCCACCTGCCGCGCGCGATCGTCGGGCGTTTCGTCGACGCGACCGAGCGCCGGCTCTCGCAGACCAACTTCAAGCACAAGGCGGTGGTGCCCGAGGCGGCGATCCGCCGCTACGCCGAACGCCGCCTCGCCGAAGGTCACGACGTCCTGCTGCTCGGGCACTTCCACGAGCCGCACGTCTGGCGCGTCGGCGGCGGCGAAGTGCGCCTGCTCGACGCCTGGTTCCGCACCCGGCAGATCGAGTGGCTCGGCGGAGCGTGAGCGCCACCGGAGTGCTAACGTTGGGCCTCCATTCGGTGGAGGCGGGGTCCTGAGAGTCACGATGCTCGGCAGCGGCACGTCGACCGGCGTGCCGGTAGTGGGGTGCGACTGCGCGGTCTGCCGCTCGCCGGACGCGCGCAATCGCCGGCTACGTCCGGCGCTCTGGCTCGAGCTCGCGGCCGGCAGTGTGCTCATCGACACCCCGCCCGATCTGCGCGAGCAGGCGCTGCGCTCGGGCCTGCGGCGCGTCGACGCGGTGCTCTACACCCATGCCCACGCCGATCACATCTTCGGGCTCGACGACCTGCGCCCGTTCAACTTCCGGCAGGACGGCACCATCCCCTGCTTCGCCTCGGCGGCGACGCTCGACCGGCTGCGCCAGGTCTTCTCCTACGTCTTCGAGGAATCGCAGGAGGGTGGGGGCAAGCCGCGTCTCGAGCTCCATCCGGTGCGCGCGCCCTTCGCGCTGCTCGACGAGGAGTTTCTTCCCATCCCCGCCTGGCACGGTGATCTGGAGGTCTACGGCTACCGCTGCCGGCGCTTCGCCTACCTCACCGACGTCAACCGGATCCCGGAGGCGAGCTGGCCGCTCCTCGCCGGGCTGGACGTGCTGATTCTCTCGGCGCTGCGCTATCGCCCGCACCCCACCCATTTCAGTCTCGCGGAGGCGGTCGCGACGGCACAGCGCATCGGCGCGCGACGTACGATCTTCACTCACCTGGCGCACGACGTCGATCACGGCGCGTTGCGCGAACCGCTGCCGCCGGGCATCGAGCTGGGCTATGACGGACTCGTGGTGGAGCTCGACTGAGGCGGTGGCGGTGCCGGCCGGGCGGCGGGTCCGCGGCCGGGCGAGCCCACCCCCGTCGAAGAGCCTGACCCACCGCAGCTTCAACGCGGCGTTGCTCGCCGCGCGGCCGACTTTCGTCGAACGCCCGCTCGAGGCCGAGGACACGACGCTCTTCCTGGCGGCCCTCGAACGGCTCGGCTGCCGCGTCGAGCGGGGCCGGGAGGGAGTGGCGATCGACCCCGCGGCGGCGCGGACCGCCGGCGGCGAGCTCTTCTGCGGCAACGCCGGCACGATGCTCCGCCTGCTGACGGCGAGCCTCGCGACGCGCTCCGGACACTGGCGCGTCGACGGCGTGGCGCGCCTACACGAGCGACCGGTAGGGCCGCTGGTCGACGCGCTGCGCGCGCTCGGCGCGCGCATCGACTACCTGGGCGAACCCGGGTTCGCTCCGCTCGCGGTGCACGGTGCGACGCTCGAAGGCGGTTCCACGCGCCTCGACGCTTCGCAGTCGAGCCAGTACCTCTCGGCGCTGTTGATGGCCGCCACCCAGGCGCGGCGCGAGGTGGAGATCGCCGTGGAGGGGCTCGTCTCGGCGCCCTATGTCGAGCTCACCCTCGATCTGCTGATGGGCCAAGGGGCGCGGATCGCTCGCCCCGCGGAGCACCGCTTCCGCGTCGTGCCGAGCGAACTCGCCGGGGGACGCCTCGCGGTCGAGCCCGATCTCTCCGCCGCGGCCTATCCGGCAGCCGCTGCGGCGCTCGCCGGCGGCGAGATTCTGCTCGCCGGGGTGTCGCTCGCCTCGCGCCAGGGGGATCGGCGGCTGCTCGAGATCCTCGCCGCGATGGGCGCCAGCGTGGAGCCCACGGCCGCGGGGGTGCGCGTCGCGGGCGGCGGGCTGGTCGCCTTCGACGCCGACCTGGCGGACGTGCCGGACCAGGTGCCGACGCTCGCGGCGCTCGCCCCCTTCGCGCGCGGCACCACGCGGATCCGCAACGTGGCACACCTGCGCCTCAAGGAGAGCGACCGCCTGGCGGCGATGGCAGGTGAGCTGAGGCGCGCCGGCGCCACGGTCGAGGAGCTCGCCGACGGACTGGTGATTGCCGGCATCTGGGCCGCGGCGCGGCCCCCCGAAGCGCCGGTCACCGTCGACCCGCACGGCGATCACCGCATCGCGATGGCGATGGCGCTGGTCGGCCTCCGGCGGCCGGGCCTCCGGGTGGCCGAGCCGGGGTGCGTGGCGAAGTCCTATCCCACCTTCTGGCGCGAGCTCGCCGGCTGGTTGGGAGAGCCGGAATGAGCGCCGCCGAGGCCCTGGTCCATCCGGCGCTGGCGCCCGCGGTGGGGCAGCGGCCGGGTGAGGCGCCGCTCAGCGACCGCGCCCGGCTGGCGGTGCTGCTGCAAGCCGCCGGTCTGCTCTCGCTCTGCGAGGCGGCGGGCTGGAGCCTGGCGCGCGGCTGGAGCGGCGCGGCGGTCGACCGCGCGGGTGTTCTCAGCGGTCTCTCGGCGCGGCCGGGAAGCTCCCGCCAGAGCGCGCAGGAGCTCCTGCGCGGATTGCTGCTGGCACTCTTCCGCGGCGCGGAGCGGATCGCCGGCCGGGGCGAGGCGCGGCGCGCCGCGCGCGAGCTGCTGGCCAGCTGGCAGGGGACGCTCGCGCCGATGTCGGCTGACGAGGCGATCGGCCGGATCCTCGACGCCGCGCCGTTCCTCTGGCTCCCGGAGTTCACCGCGGCCCGGCAGGCGCTCGCCGGCGGTCTCGTCCGACAGGGGCGGACCAGCCTCTGGCTCGCTGGCCCGCCCGCCGTCCGCCGGCGGCGCATGGCGGGAGACGACTCGTCGCGCCCCGCAGCGCAAGCTCCTCCGCGTCAGCTCGCCGCGTCGGGTCGCGCCGAGGAAGCCGTGCGACGCTGGCGCGAAGCGCCGCCCAAGTCTGCCGAAGACCAACTGGCCTACGGCGAGGCGCTCTACGCTCTCGGTCGCTTCGAAGCCGCGCTGCTGGTGCTCGGGGGGCGCGAGGACGCGGCAGCGCTGACCCTCGCCGCGGGTTGTCATCTGCTGCTGGGCGACCTCGCGGCGGCGCGCGACGCGGTCGGCCGGCTGGAGGCGGCGGATCTCGCCCCGGCCGAGCGGCTCGCGGCGGGCGACGTGGTGCTGCGCGTCCTGGCGCTCGCCGGCGAGCGCCAGGCGGCGGCCGACTGGGCGGCTGCGGCGCTCGCCGCGACGCGCGGCGACGGCAAGCTCCTGGCCCATCTGCTGGCCGCGACCGCAGCGCTCGATCGCGAAGATCCGGCGGCCGCCGAGCGTCATCTGCTTGCTGCCGAGGCGCTCCGCGAGCGGCCGGAGCTCGCCTGGCGCTGGCACGAGGTCAAGGTCTGGCAGGCGCTGGAGAGCGAGACGAGCGCCGCGGTCGTCGAGCACTCGCGCGCGCTGCTGCTCGGCCGCCGGCGGCGGATGCGCCGTTTCGAGGCGGGGCGCGCCTGGAACAACCTGGGCATCGGCTACTCCGGGCGCGGCGACTTCGCGCGCGCCGAGCGCGCGTTCCACCAGTCGGCGCGGCTGCTGCGTCTGTGCGACGGACCGCTCGCCCTCACGCTCGCGCAGTGGAACTTGGCCGACGTCCGGCTGCGCAATGGTCGCCTGCTCGACGTCGAGCCGCTGCTGCGCGCGGCGACGGAGCACAATCGGCGCTCGGGGAATCGCCGCGGGCTCGCCTTCGACGAAGGGCTCTGGATCCGACTCGACCTGGTGCGCGGCCAGCCGGAGAGCGCGCTGGCGCGCTACCGCCGGTTCCTGGAGGAACAGGAGCGCTGGGGGAGCGACGACCATCGGGCGAACCTCAAGGTGCTCGCCGCGCGCGCGCTGGGCTGGCTCGAGCGGCCGGAGGAAGCGGCCCACGAGCTCGCAGGAATCTCGCGCGAAGCGCTCGCCGAGCTCGAGCCCGAGGAGCTCCCGGCGCTCTACGCTCTCGCCGGCCGCCACGAGCGGGCCCGTGAGCTCGCGCGGCGGGGCGAGATCGCGCCGCTCTGGCAGGCGGTGCTCGAGGGCACGCCCCCGTCGGCCGCCGCGCTCGCCAGGCTCGACCGGCTGGAGAGCTTCCGCCGGGCGCGCCTCGTGCTCGACCTCGAGTTGGTCGCGCCCGGCGTCCTGCCGGAAGCGCCGCGTGCCGCCGCCGCGACCCACTTCCGCCGCCTCGGCGCCACGCGTTACGCCGCGCTCCTGGAGCGCGGCGAGTGCGGCGGCTGGCGGGCGCTGCGCGCCTACGTGGAACGCCCGCCGGCCGACCCGGCGGCGCTCGCCGAGCTCTTACGGGCGCTCGGCCACCCTGAAGCGCGGCTGATCTGGCGCGGTCCGGGCGGCGATCGGCGGCTCGTCGAGGGGAGCGGCGAGGCCGGCGAGGAGCTCTCGGCGCCGGCCGGCGGCGGCGTGCTCCAGCTCGCGGCCGGAGTGATCGACGAGGCGTTGCGCGCCGCTTTCGCCCTGGTGGCGCGCGACCTCGCGCCCGCCGCGTTGCCGAGTGCGCCGCAGGCCAGCGACGGTCCGTTGATCGGACGCTCGCCGAACTTCCGCGCCGCGGTGGAGCGGCTGCAGCGCTTCGCGGCGAGCGAGATGCCGGTGCTCCTGCTGGGCGAGAGCGGCACCGGCAAGGAGCTCGCGGCGCAGGAGATCCGGCGCCTCGGTCCGCGCGCCTCGGGGCCGTGGATGACCCTCAACTGCGCGGCGCTCTCCGAGACCCTGGCGCTTTCCGAGCTCTTCGGGCACGCGCGCGGGGCGTTCACCGGCGCCGACCGTGCGCACGCCGGCATCTTCGAGAGCGCGCATCGCGGCACCGTCTTCCTCGACGAGATCGGCGACCTGGCACCGGTCGCGCAGGGCAACCTGCTGCGCGCGCTGCAAGAGGGCGAGATCCGGCGCCTGGGCGAGACGATGCCGCGCAAGGTCGACGTCCGCGTGGTCGCCGCGACCCACCGCGATCTCTCCGAGATGGTGCGCTGCGGCGCCTTCCGCCAGGATCTCTTCTACCGCCTCAAGGTCTGCGCGGTGGCCATTCCGCCGCTGCGCGAGCGGGGTGACGACGTGCTGCTCCTCGCCGAGCACTTCCTCGCCAAGCTCCGGCAACGCAGCCCACGCCTGCGGCTGGCGCCCGAGGCGCGGCAGGCGCTCCTCGCCTACCCGTGGCCGGGCAACGTGCGCGAGCTCGGTCACGTGCTTTCGGCCGCGGCGACGCTGGCCGGTGACGGGACGATCGAGCGCTGCCATCTCGACCTCGAACCGCACGGCGAGCTGGCGGTGGGGGACTACCATCGCTCGGTGGAGGAGTTTCGCCGCGCCGCGGTGCGCAACGCCCTGGTCGCCGCACGGGGCAATCGCGCCGAGGCGGCGCGCCGCCTCGGGCTGTCGCGTCAGGCGCTCTCCTACCTCGTGCGCGAGCTGGCCATCGAGCCCACGCCCGGAAGCTAGCCGGCGAGGTGATCCCAGCCCAGGTTGGGCAGCGGGTGGCGCTCGCCGTCGGCATCGAGGAAGAGGACCTCGGGCGATCGGGTGATGCGACCGACGGCGTGAGCGCGGAAGGCGCGCGGCGGCAGGATCCCCTCCGGCAGGGTGAAGAGCAGCACGTAGTCCTCGCCGCCGGCGAGCGCCACCGCGATCGGATCGAGCCCGAGCGCCTGGGCGAGCTCGACGAAATGCGGCGCCACGACCTGCCTCACCTGGCGCAGATCGAGCTCCGCCCCGACGCCGCTCGCGGCGCACAGCCGGCGGAGGTCCTTGGCGAGGCCGTCCGAGAGGTCGATCGCCGCGCCGGCGCGTCGCCCGAGCCCGGCGAGCCAGCTGCCGAGGGCGAGCTGCGGGGTGGGCTGGAGATGGCGGCGAATCGCCCGCCGCGCCGCGCCGGCCAGCCTCGCGTGACCGGCCGCGACCCGCTTGGGCAGCCCCAGGACGCCGCTCCCGGCGAGGCGCGCGCCGCGCGCCACCAGCTCGGAGCCGAGCGCCGATTCGCCGACCGGGCCGCCGAGCCAGAGCCGCTGGCCGGGCCGCGCCCGCTCGCGCCCCAGCGACGCGCCGCCCGCGGGGCGTTCGCCGATCAGAGTGAGCGCGAGGTGGATCCGGTCGGCGTGCGCGAGGTCACCTCCCGCCAGCACGACGCCATGCCGTTTCGCCGCGGCGAGCAGGGCGCGGAAGAAGGCGCGGTGATCGAAACCGTGCGGCGCCGCGAGGGCGAGGAAGGCGAGGCGAGGCGCCGCCCCGCTCGCCGCGAGGTCCGAGAGGTTGATCGCGAGCAGGCGCCGCGCCAGGTCCGCCGGTGCGAGCCCGGGGTAGAAGTGGGTCCCCTCGCTCTGCTGATCGACGGTGACCACCGCGCGCCGCAGCGCCGGGATCGTCGCCGTGTCGTCGCCCAGCAGATCGCCGCGGCCGAGCCGGCCGCGCAGCCAGGCGATCAGCTGCTCTTCACCGCTCACCGCGCGCGCTTCCGAGCGGCACGGCGCGCCGCCACGGCCCGGACGCTCCGCCGCCCGGCGCGGCGGGGCGTGAGCAGGGCACGCGCCAGCACGTCGTCCATCGAGTCGACGAAGATCAGGTCGAGGGCGCGCTTGGCGCCGTCCGGCACTTCTTCGAGGTCGCGGCGGTTGAGCTTCGGCAGGAGCACGGCACGGATCCCGGCCGCCTGCGCGGCGAGCAGCTTCTCCTTCGTGCCGCCGATCGCCATCACCTCGCCGCGCAGGGTGATCTCGCCGGTCATGGCGAGGCGCCGGTCGACCTGCTGGCCGGTGAGCGCCGAGACGATGGCGGTCGCGACCGTGATGCCGGCCGACGGCCCGTCCTTGGGGATCGCCCCCGCCGGCACGTGGACGTGGAGGTCGTTCTTGGTGAAGAAGTCGGCCTCCTGGCCGTGCCGAGCCGCCCAGTCGCGCGCGAAGGAGAGCGCGGCCTGCGCCGACTCCTTCATCACCTCGCCGAGTTGGCCGGTGAGCAGCAGCTGGCCCTTGCCGGGCGTGGCGAGCACCTCGATGAACATCAGCTCGCCGCCGGCGGCCGTCCAGGCGAGGCCGGTGGCCACCCCGACGCGGTCGCGCTCGAGCAGATCCTCGCTCTGGAACTTGGGCTGTCCGAGGTACTTCTCGACGCCGCGCGGCCCCAGCCCGACGCGCCGCGCCGAGCCGCCGGCGACCGCCACGGCGGTCTTGCGGCAGACCCCGGCGATCTCGCGCTCGAGCCCGCGCAGCCCGGCCTCGCGGGTGTAGCCGGCGATCATCTTGCGCAGCGCCGGGTCGCTGAAAGCGAGCTGGTTCGCAGCGAGCCCGTTCTCGGCGAGCTGTTTCGGGATCAGGTGACGATGGGCGATCACCACCTTCTCCTCGATGGTGTAGCCGGAGAGCCGCAGCACCTCCATCCGGTCGAGGAACGCCGGCTGGATCGGCTCGAGCAGGTTCGCCGTGGTCACGAAGAGGACCTTCGACAGGTCGAACGCGACGCCGAGGTAGTGATCGCGGAAGGTCGAGTTCTGCTCCGGATCGAGCACCTCGAGCAGCGCCGAGGAGGGATCGCCGCGGAAATCGGACCCCACCTTGTCGATCTCGTCGAGCATGAAGACCGGATTGGAGGTCCCGCACTGGTTCAGGGCCTGGAGGATCCGTCCCGGCAGCGCGCCGACGTAGGTGCGGCGGTGGCCGCGGATCTCGGCTTCGTCGCGCACGCCGCCGAGCGACAGGCGGGCGAACTTGCGCCCCATGGCGCGGGCGATCGAGCGGCCGAGCGAGGTCTTGCCGACGCCCGGCGGGCCGACGAAGCAGAGAATCGGTCCGCGCGCGTCCCCCTTGAGCTTGCGCACCGCGAGGAACTCGAGGATGCGCTGCTTGATCTTCTCGAGGTCGTAGTGGTCCTCGTCGAGGATGCGCCGGGCGTTGGCGAGATCGAGGTGGTCCTCGCTGGTGGTGCGCCAGGGCAGTCCGGTGAGCCAGTCGAGGTAGGTGCGCTGGACCGACGACTCGGCGCTGTCGGGATGTCCGCGCTCGAGCCGGCGGATCTGGCGCTCCATCTCCTCGCGCGCCTCTTCGGTCAACCCCTTTTCGTCGGCGAGCTGGCGGTAGCGCGCCACCTCCTCGGCGAGCTCGTTCTCCTCGCCGAGCTCCTGCTGGATGGCGCGCAGCTGCTGGCGCAGGAAGTACTCGCGCTGCGAGCGGTCGATCTCGCCGCGCGCCTGGGAGGAGATCTCCTGCTGCATGGTGAGCAGCTGGATCTCGCGCTGCATCAGCTCGGCCACCTGGCGGAGCCGCTCGAGCGGGTCGAACATCTCGAGGATGCGCTGGGCGTCGGGGATGGTCAGCTCGAGGTTGCTGGCGATGAGATCGGCGAGCCGCCCGGGGTCCTCGAGGTTGGCGACCAGCACCATCACCTCGGGGGAGACGCCTTTCCCCAGGCCGACGATGCGGTCCATGCTCTCCTTGGCGGAGCGCACCAGCGCCTGCACGGCGAGGGTCGGCTCGGGCAGCGCCGGCTCGGCGACCGCCGCGACCCGCGCCTGGGCGAAGTCCTCGGCGCGCGAGAGGTGCTCGATGCGCACCCGCGCCACCCCTTGGACGAGCAGGCGGATGCGGCCGTCGGGCAGCTTCAGCATGCGCATGATCGAGGCCGCGGTGCCCACCGGGTAGAGGTCGTCCTGTTCGGGCTCCTCGACCTCGGGATCGCGCTGCGCGGCGAGCAGCACCATGCGGCTGTCGGACAGCGCCTCGTCGACGGCGCGGATCGAGCTCTCGCGGCCGAGCGAGAGCGGCACGATGATGTAGGGGTAGAGCACCGCGTCCTTGAGTGGCAGCACGGGCAGCAGGTCGGGCAGGCGCGGCGCGTCGTCGGCGGGTGTCTCGCGCGGCTTCACGGCTCGCCCTTCCGCTTGAGCAGGGTCTTCAGCTCCTCCATGAACTCCCCGACGTCCTCGAAACGGCGATAGACCGAAGCGAAGCGGACGTAGGCCACCTGGTCGAGCTCGCGCAGCCGCTCCATGACGAAGGCGCCGATCTCGCGGGTGGAGATCTCGCGGTCCTCTTTCTCGGTGAGCAGCGCCTCGGCGGCGTCCACGATCTCCTCGAGCTGGCGGGGCGAGACCGGCCGCTTCTCGCAGGCCCTTTCGAGGCCGCGCAGCAGCTTGGTGCGGTCGAAGTCCTGCCGCGTGCCGTCGTTCTTCACCACCCGGTAGGTGATCTCTTCGACCTTCTCGTAGGTGGTGAACCGCCGGCTGCAGGCGAGGCACTCCCGCCGGCGCCGGATCGTCGCGCGGTCACGGCTCTCGCGGGAGTCGACGACCCGGTCCTCGCTGGTCCCGCAGAAGGGGCAACGCATCGGCCCGGACTCTACCGCAGGGCTCGGCGACGGAGCCGGCCGGGGGAGGGTCGTAGCGGAGCGAATCGCGGGAGGCGTTACTCGGGCAGTTTCTTGAGCGCCGCGCGCACGGCGAGGCGAGCGGCGTGCTTGCGGGTGAGGGCGCCGCCCTCGGAGCTGCCGCTGGCGCTCCAGAGCAGCGCGCCGCCATCGACTGCCACCAGTCGCAGCTCGAGGAGGACCTCGGTCGAGCCCATGGCGCTCGTGCCGGTGTCTCCCTGGGCGGTGAGAAGCGCTTGGGCGCCGAGCTCGCGGGCGGCGTCGCGCGTCGCCGGGGCGTCGATGCGCTCGGTGATCGCGGGCGGCCGGTCCGCCGCGAGGGCGGGCTGCGGTGCGTCGAGCAGTGTCCAGGACGGGCGGCGCGCTCGCGTCTGTTCGATCAGGTAGGAGGTCAGCTCGGGGTCGCTCTTGCCGTCGAGGACGATGGGGGCGACGGCCACGATGCCGACCGAGGCGAGCGCGGCAGGACGGGATGCCTGGGCGGTCGGCGGGGTGGCGCCCTCGGCCCCAGGGCTCAAGGCTCGCGGAGATCCGTCCCCCTCGGGCCGGGCCGCGGCGCCGCCGCGGCAGTCGATCAGCGCTGCGACGACCGTCGCCGGAAGCTCGCGGCGGAGCTCGACGAGGGTCGCCTCGTCGACCACGAAATCGACGCAGGTGCAGGCGACTAGGGAGCGCACGAGGTCCTCTGCGACCCCCTTCTCGACCAGCTCCAGCAATTGTTGACGGGAGAGCGGTTGCGCCGCGGACGGCGCGGCGACCAGGGCGACCGCGGCGGCGGCGAGGAGCTTCCGCATCGAGAGCTGGGGCGCGCTCAGTCGCGCGGTTTCAGGGCGACGTTCAACTGCAGGAGGACACGTTCGAGGCTGGCGGCGTCCTGGATCTCGATCGGCAGGTCGCGGATCGCTTCGACCACCTGGCGGTCGGCGTCCTCCACCCGGAGGTTCAGGAGGAAGCGACGGGCACGGCGCAGCTCGGTACGCTTCATGGTGAGCTCCACCGAGCGGTGGATCTCCCCTTTGCCGTTCAGGCCGGAGAACTTGGGATGCGCGCCCGAGGTGGCGCCCGCGGCCGCCGGCGCGGCCGGTGTCGGGACGTGAGGAGCCGGGGCCTGCTGCGGCTTCATCGCCTGCTTGCGGATCTTCTCGAGCTCGGCGAGAACGTCGACCTTGGCCGACTTCGCCTTGGCGGCCGGCGAGAGCGGCGGGGTGGTGGGCGCCGAACGGGCGGGCGCCGGCTCGGGCCGCGGAGGCGCTGCCGGCGTCGGTGCCGGAGCTGCCGTCGGGGCCGGAGCCGCCGCGGCGGGGTGGCTCGCAGCGCGCAGCGGGGGCGCGGCAGGGGCGGCGGGCCGCTGCGGCGGAGACGCCATCGCGATCATCCGGCCGGACTGGGCCGGTTCGGTGCCGGCCTTGGTGAGCCGCTTCTTGAGGTTGATCAGGGTCAGCTTCGAGATCCCCTTGAGGGTCTCGAACACGCCCTTGCCCGAGACCGCCGAGGCCTCGAAGCTCGGCCAGCCGCGCCGGTTGAGCGCCTGGTCGAGCTCCTCGACGCTGCACACGTCCGGCAGATCGCGCTTGTTGTACTGCAAGGCGATCGGCAGGCTGTCGAGCGACAGGCCGAGCTCCCCCAGGTTCTCCTCGAGGTTCTTCAGCGAATCGACGTTGGATTGCAGCATCGGACGCTGCGAGTCGGCGACGAAGACCACGCCGTCGACCCCCTTGAGCACCAGCTTCCGCGTGGTGTTGTAGAAGACCTGTCCGGGGACGGTGTAGAGCTGGATGCGGGTGTTGAATCCGGCGATCGAGCCGACGTCGATCGGCAGGAGATCGAAGAAGAGCGTGCGGTCGGTTTCGGTCTCGAGCGAGACCATCTCGCCGCGGCTGTCCTGCGCGGTGTGGCCGTAGATGTACTGCAGGTTGGTGGTCTTGCCGCACAGACCGGGGCCGTAGTAGACGATCTTGGCCGCCATCTGCATCGTGCTGTAGTTGAAGAACACCATGGGCTTACCCCGTGTCGGGGCGCTCCGAAGTTAGCACCCGAACTTTCGCGAGGTCAAGGAGATCGGCGCGCGACAACGTCTCGTAAAGGCTTGCTTGGGGAGCCGAGAGCGGGCCGAGCCGAGCCTGTTGCCGCAGACTCTCGCGGGCGAGCGCGACGACCAGCGGCGCGACCTCGGGTGCGGCTCGGACGACTTCGCCGAGCTCGGCGAGCACGATCTCGCCGTCGCCGCGCGCCGCCGGACCGGTGATCGCCCGCCCGGGCCGCTCGGCAGCGAGCGCCGCCTCGAGGGCGCCGCGCGCGAGATCCGCGTAGCCCGCCGCGGAAGCCGCCGGGAGTCCGCCCCGCTCGACGATCTCGCGCGCCGCGGCGATCACCGTAGCGACGCCGCCGGCGAAGAGAGTCGCCGCGAGGTGGTAGAGGAGGCGCCGGGATTCCGGCACGACCTCGGCCGTCCCGCCCAGGGCGGCGGCGAGCCGGCGGCCGAGCTCGATGGCGGACGGCGCGCCGTCGAGCGCAAAGAAGCAGCCGAGCGGCGCGTCGCCCTGGTCGAGCTCCGCTCGCGGAAAGGCGCGCAGCGGGTGGAAGGTCCCGGTCGCGACACCTGCCGACGCCAGCGGCGCGAGCGCCGAGGCGCCGAGCGCACCGGCGACATGGAGCGCCACCCGGGCCTGGCGTCGCCTGGCGAGCACCTCCGCCGCCGGCGCGAGGGCGCGATCCGGCAGGGCGAGCAGCAGGAGCTCCTCGCCGTCGCTGGCCAGCGCCGCGAGCTCCACCGCCGCGGCCTGGAGTCGCGGCGCGAGGTCGGCGGTCGCGCGGCTCGACGGTTGACCGGCTACCGCCGAGCAGCGGGCGCCGCGCGCCGCGAGGCGGGTGGCCAGCGTGGCGCCGACCCTTCCCGGACCGACCAGGGCGAAGGTGAGGCCGGCGAGCGGCCGGTGCGGAGCGGTCACTGCGGTAAGATACGTGGGATCCGGAGCCCGAGGCAACGGCGACAAGTGCCTGTGGGCTGTGGAATTTCTCTCGTCCGACATGCACCCCGTGCGCCCCGCCATCGAGCTCAACGCCAGGGATCGCGAGATCCTCAAGGACGTCGTGCACACCTACATCCTGAGCGGTGAGCCGGTCAGCTCCCGGCTGGTCGCCAAGCACTCGCGCCACGGCGTCTCCGCGGCCACCATCCGCAACGTCATGGCCGATCTCGAAGACTGGGGCTACCTCGACCAGCCGCATGCCTCGGCGGGCCGCGTTCCGAGCCGGGTCGGCTACCACTTCTACATCGAGACCCTGATGGACCAGCGTGGGGTCACGCCCGAGGACCGCCAGCGCATCGAGCAGGAGATGGAGCACGCCGCGGCGACGCCCGACAAGCTGATGGAGACCACCTCCCAGCTGCTCTCCGATCTCTCGGGCCAGATCGGCATCATCGTCACGCCGGCGATCGGCGACACCGTGCTGCGCGCGGTCGATTTCGTCCAGCTGTCGGGCCGGAGGATGCTCTGCGTCGTGGTCTCCGAGGCCGGTTTCGTCGAGAACAAGCTCATCGAGGTCGAGGAGGAGATCTCGCGCGACGAGCTGGTGCGGATCTCGAACTACCTCACCGAGAGCTTCCGCGGCAAGACGCTGCGCGCCATCCGCGAGCGCCTGCTCGGGCAGATGCGCGAGGAGCGGGCGCAGGTCGATCAACTGCTGAGCCGCGCGATCCTCCTCGCGCAGCGCGGCTTCGAGGCCAGCCAGGCGCAGGAGGTACTGGTCGAAGGCACGGCGCAGCTGCTCGCCCGGCCGGAGCTCGAGAACATCAGCCGCATCCGCCGCCTGCTCGACACCTTCGCGGACCGGCAGCGGCTGGTCGGCCTGCTCAACCAGTGCATGGAGGGGGGCGGAGTCCGGGTGGTGATCGGCGAGGACAGCTCGGTCACCTCGGACCTCGGCTTCAGCCTGGTGGCGCGCCCGTACGGCGCCGGCGAAGAGGCGCGGGGCTCGCTGGGGATCTTCGGTCCCTCGCGGATGCCCTACGAGCGGATCATCCCGTTGGTCGACTATCTGGGCGAGTCGCTCAGCCGGGCCCTCGAGGCGAGCGCCGGCCGGGGAGGCGGTGGCCGGCCATGAACGACGAGAAGACCGACGACCGGCTCCCGGGCGAGAGGGAGAGCGCGGAGCTCGGCGAGCTCGATGACACCATGGTCGAGATCCTGTCGATCGGCGAGGAGGGAGAGGAGCCCGCGGCCGAGCCCCCCGCGACCATCGCGAGCGAGGAAGTGCGTCGCCTCGCGGGCGAGCTGGCGAGCGCCAACGAGCGCTATCTCAGGCTGCGCGCCGACTTCGACAACTTCCGCAAGCGGGTCGAGCGCGAACGGAGCGAGATCGGACGTTACGCTCTGATCGAGCCGCTGCGCGACCTGCTGCCGGTGGTCGACAACCTGGAGCGCGCGCTGGCGGCGCCGGGCGAGGCCGGCGACCTGCGCCGGGGGGTCGAGATGATCCTGCGCCAGCTGCACGACGTGCTGCGCCGCCTGGGGCTCGCGGCCGTGCCGGCGGTCGGTTCGCGCTTCGATCCGTCGGTGCACGAGGCCGTTTCGCAGGAAGAGTCCGAGGCGGTGGCGGTGCCGACCGTCGTGGCCGAGCTGCAACGCGGCTACCGCCTGCACGAGCGGCTGCTCCGGCCGGCGCTGGTCCGGGTGGCCATGCCGCAGGAAGGCGCGCCGGGCGAGCCGCCGGGCGAAATGCCGGAGAACCTGCCGCAGGCCTGACGGCCGGCGGCTTACGCGAAGGGGACGACGTGGGCAAGATCATCGGCATCGATCTCGGCACCACCAATAGCTGTATCGCGGTGGTCGAGGCCTTCTCGCCCCGCGTGCTGGCCAACCGGGACGGCAGCCGGACGACCCCCTCGATCGTCGCCTTCACCCCCGACGGCGATCGCCTGGTCGGACAGATCGCCAAGCGCCAGGCGATCACCAACCCGCAGCAGACGGTCTTCGCGGTCAAGCGTCTGATCGGAC
>CAZPZW010000052.1:0-18478 GCA_964591165.1 uncultured Thermoanaerobaculia bacterium
GCAGCGTGCCCGCGTTCTCCATCTCGTAGAGACGGTGGACACCGGTGGTGGTCTCCTCCGAGACGCCATGGATCGCCGGCGCCGTCCGGCGCCAGCGCTCGGGATCCTCACGCTGTAGGCGCCCGAGCAGCGCGAGGACGAAGGCGTACTCCTCGCTCTCGGCGCTCTCGGGCGCCGGCACCTTGCCGGCGAGCTCGAACTCGAAGCCCTTGTGCACCAGGAGCGTGGCATCTCCGCCGTCGTCGACGATCTGGGTCGGCCCCAGGCCCGAACCGAAGTCGAGGGCACGGGCGGTGAAGTCCCAGTACTCCTCGAGCGACTCGCCCTTGTAGGCGAAGACCGGGATCCCCAGCGGCTTCTCCGGCGTGCCGTGCGGGCCCACCACCACCGCCGCAGCAGCGTGATCCTGGGTCGAGAAGATGTTGCACGACACCCAGCGCACGTCGGCGCCGAGCGCATCGAGCGTCTCGATGAGCACCGCGGTCTGGATGGTCATGTGCAGCGAGCCCATGATGCGCTGCCCCTTGAGCGGCTGCGCGGCGGCGTATTCCTCGCGCACCGCCATGAGGCCCGGCATCTCCTGTTCGGCCAGACGGATCTCGTTGCGGCCCCACTCGGCGAGCGTAAGGTCTTTGACGTGATAGTCGAGCTGCTTGGCGGCGGCGACGGCGGTGCTCATCGTGGCGTCCTTTCTCGGCTCCGGCGAGTGCCGGGAGCGCTTCGTTTCGGATGGGTCAGAGTGCCGGTCGCGAGCAGCAGCGCCGGACCTTTGGCTTGCGGTTCGGGGGCGAGGGGCCGGCAACGGACGGCGCCGATCCCGGCCGCCGCGAGCAGGCCGGCGAGCTCATCCGGCTCGAAGCCGTTGCTGAGCTGCCCGAGTCGCCGGCGGAAGGCGTCGCGGTCGTGGCGCAACAGGTCGACCACCACCGCCCGCCCTCCCGGAGCGAGGATGCGCGCCATCTCGGCGAGCGCGGCGGCGGGTTCGGGCACGTGGGTGAGAGCGAGCAGCAGAAGCGCGGCGTCGCAGCTCGCGCTCGCCACCGGCAGCGCGGCGAGGTCGCCACGCCGCAGCTCGACGTTGCCCAGCCCTTTCGTCCGGACGCGCGCCGCGCGCAGCATCTCGGGCGAGGCGTCGACCGCGACGACGCGGCCGACCGCCGGCGCGAGCAGCGCGGTGACCGCGCCGCTGCCGCAGGCGAGGTCGGCGACCACGGCGCTTTCCGGCAGGAGGGCGGCGATCGCCTCGAGGGTGAAACGGTCGCCGTAGAGCTCGGTGCGCAGCCCGTCCCACTCCGAGGCGACGCCGGCGAAGAAAGCCCGGGCATCGGTGCGGCGGGCGGCGAGCACGCGCGCCAGACGCAGGCGGTCGTGCTCGAGCGCCGGCCAGTCGGCCATGGCGTCGCGGGTCAGCCGCCAGAGCGCGCCCGCCGCCGGCGGCAGCTCGCCGTTGGCGAAGGTGTAGAAGTTCGCCGTCCCCTCGCTGCGGAAGACCACCCACCCGATCTCGGCCAGGAGCTTGAGGTGCCGCGAAACGCTCGACTGCGCCATCTGCAGGATCTCGGCGAGCTCGCCGACCCCGAGCTCGTGCTCCTCGAGCAAGGCCAGCAGACGAAGTCGCGCCGGGTCGGCCAGCGACTCGAAGCGGGCGACCAGCGGCGCGGAGGTCGGGGGGGGTGCCTGTTTCATCCTAGAATCCAGATGAAAGCATGAAACAGGGACCGGGTCAAGCCATGCCGACCACCCGGTAGACTGCCGCCCGTGCGGCGTTCACGGCAGCGTTTCGCGGGTCAGCGCGTCCTGCTCACCGGAGCCTCCGCGGGTATCGGCCACGAGCTCGCCCTGGGACTCGCTTCCGAAGGTGCCCGTCTGGCCCTCGCGGCGCGCGACACCGCCCGGCTCGACGAGGTCGCAGCCGCGTGCCGCGCGCGCGGAGGCGAGGCGATTCCCCTCCCGGCCGACGCCGGCGTCGAGACCGACTGCGAGCGGTTGGTGCGTCGGTCCGCAGAGCGGCTCGGCGGGCTCGACCTCCTCCTGCTCAACGCCGGCCAGGACATGTGGGCCCGCCTGGACGAGCTCGCCGACAGCTCGGTGCTCGAGCGGGTGATGCGCGTCAACTATCTCGGCCCGGCCTGGACCACCCGCTTCGCGCTCCCCCACCTCAAGGCCAGCCGCGGGCGCATCGTCGTCGTCTCGAGCCTCGCCGGCCTCACCGGCGTGCCGACGCGGACCGGCTATGCGGCGTCCAAACATGCTCTGCACGGCTTCTTCGACTCGCTGCGCATCGAGCTCGCCGGCACCGGGGTCGGAGTGACGCTCGTCTGCCCCGACTTCGTGCTCTCCGAGATCCACCGCCGGGCGCTGGGTCCCGACGGTCGGCCGCTCGGCAGCAGCCCGATGCAGGAGGCGAAGATCATGACCGCGGCCGAGTGCGCGGCGCGCATCCTCGACGCCGCCCACCGGCGCAGGCGCCTGGTCCTCCTCTCGCCGCGCGGCCGCCTCGGACGCTGGGTGCGCATGGTCGCCCCCGGCCTGATCGATCGCATCGCCGCCCGCGCTGTCGCGCGCGGACACTGATCGCGGCGACCCGGCGGGCTCACCGGAGAGATCCGGAGGGCACCTCGACGAAACGGGCCTCCCGGTCGGGAGGCCCGTAGAACCCACGAGACGCGAGAGCCGAGGCAATCAGGCCGCGCGCGAGCTCCTCCGCCGCAGCAGGACGAAGGCCGCTCCACCCAGCAGCAGGGCGAGCGCCAGCAGACCCGGACCCGACACGGTCGGCACCTCGAGCACCGTCACCTCGCCGAGCGTGACGTTGAAATTGCAGCTGTTGAGATTCCCCGCCGCGTCGATGACCTCACAGAGCACCGACGTCTGTCCCGCCGGGAAGAAGTCCCCCGAGGCCGGAACGCAGCTCGGCGCTCCCACGCCGGGGCAGTTGTCTCCGACCGTAGGATCGGGGAAGAAGACGTTCTCGCCGGCAGATCCTGGAGGCAGGTCGCCCACCACGTCCGCCGGGCAGGTGATCGAAGGCAGCTCGACGTCGTTCACCGTAACCGAGAACGAGGTCGCGCCGCCGCCGACCGACGACGTGCAGTTGACGACCGTCGGGCCGACGGGGAAGGTCGAACCCGACGGCGGCGTGCAGGTCACCGTGCCACAGCTTCCCGACGCCCCGACGACGAAGCTCACCACCGCGCCGCAGGTGCCCGGGTCGTTCCCGACCACGATGTTCGCCGGCGGCGTGAGCGTGCAGCCCGCCGGCTCGCAAGCGGTGACCACCACCTGGTCGATCTGCCACCACCAGTCCCACGTCGCGTTGATGTAGTTCCAGCGCAGGACGGTGTTCGCCTGGTTGTCGGCGGCGAACGGCTGCACGATCTGCAGCGGGCCGCGATGGTCCTCGTTCCACGAGAGCAAGTTCGTCCAGGCGCCGCCGCCGTTGGTGCTGAAGTCGAGGTCGGCGAGGTCACTGGTCAACGAGATGTCGTTGTAGTCGGTGTAATAGCTCACCTCGGGATCGGTGAGTCCGGTCAGGTTCAGGACCGGTGACCAGATCTGAGCGTTCATGATGCTCGTCGAGCCGCAGGCGTCGCTGTCGGCGATCGCGAACGAGCCGGCGCCGCCGGTCAGGTTCCCGCGCGCCCCCGGATCGGTGTTCGTCCAGTCCGGCACGCCCGGCGCGACGCAGCCCGTGGTGCTGTTCGCGAGCACCCAGCCGGCCGGCGGGAAGCTCCCCGTGAAGTCCTGCGAGAGGACCGTGACCTGCGAGTACCCGGCCGGACAGCGGGGTGGAACCGCCGTCACGGTGGCCGAGTCCGTCGCCACCGTGGGCGCGCCCGCCGCGTCGTGCGCGGTCCAGGTGCCGACGTTGGTGGTGGTTGCGTTGATCACCGCCGGGATGGAGAGGCCGGCCTGAACCGTGTTCACGCTGCTGCCCGGAGTCAGGTTGTAGGCGAGGCCGGTGAAGATCGTGCCCAGTTGATCGTCCGCCAAGTCGTGCGTCGTCAAGGCCACGGTTCCGGTGTTGGTGACCTCATAGCAGTAGTAGACCGTCGTTCCTTCGTCCACCGTGATGGCACTGGTCGTCGCGCAGACGCCAGCCGTCGTGCCCACGGTCTTGGCGAGCGAGATCGACGGACCGGAGGCCACCGTACCCTCGATGATGAAAGGAAAGTCCTGGGCGGACCCGTTCCCCGTGTCGATCGCCGCGCTCCAGAGCCCGGTCGTCGGGCTGTACTGCTGACCGTTGGCGCCCGGTTTCCCGACTTGGCCGAGGAGGGTCACCGGCGGCGCCCAAGGGCCGGAGGCGAGTGTCCCGCCGGTTTGCCAATCGAGCCAATACGTGCCGGCGGCCAGCGTCGTACCGACCGTCGCCACGTCGGCCATGGTCGGCCGCGCGGTGTCCAACAGTCCCGTGTCGAGCACACGGTAGATGTTGGAGAAGCTGCTCCCGGCGAGCCGGTTGGTCGTCGTGTCGCCGAAGACGATGTTGCTGCCGCCCTGGCCGGGCGGGCCGTCCCAGATCCGCAGGTTGACGTGGTTGATCGTCGTGGTCGTGGTCGAACCGGTCTGATAGGCGAAGAAGGTGATCTGCGAGATGTTCCATCCCCCGGCCGGCACCGTGAAGTCGTCGGCCACCCGGAAGCCGGAGGACACCGCGTGACCGAAGCCGTAGGTGCTGTTGCCCAGTGCGGTTTGCAGAGCACTGGCGTCTGCGCCGCCGGAGCCACCGCCTGGATGCGTCACCAGTGGCCCGTTGTCGAAGAGGATCGCCTCCGGCCGGATGAACTTCCCTGTGGGGAGCGACCCGTTGACCATGCCCAGCAGCTCAGGGCTCGACACGAGTCCTGGTTCGGCCGCGAGCTCCGTCCCCGCGGCGTCGGAGCGGACATCGTCGGTCGCGAGGCTCGACGAAGGTGGCTGGATGGCGAATCCGCCCATCGAGAGCAGGCTCGACAAGATGAAACTTCCGGCTGCGCGAGTCAGGTCGGACATGGAACCCTCCTTGATCGAGGCGTGGAACGCTTCATAGATCCGACCACTACCACCGAGGGAAGTCAATCACCTTGCCTGCCCTTTGCTTGGGGCCAGGAGAGGCTCGCCTCACGACCCGTCGGCCATCGTCCGGATCGCCTCGACCGAGCCAGGCATCCTGGGCCTCTGAAGCGCGGATCGGCGAGTCTCCTTCTGAGAGCCTGCTCAGTGACTCTCCGTCTTCACCCGGTGCGAGCCGGGCTCGCCGCGGCCGAATTTCAAGAGTGTCAAGAACATTTCATTTTTCTTGACATTCTATGCTGTCAGCAATAGAATCAAACACATGGAGCCGAACCCACGATCCTCCAGTGGCACCAAGCTCGTCCTCGACGCCGACAAAGTAGCTTTTCTGATGGACCCAACACGGCGACTCCTGCTCTCCACCCTGACCGAGCCGCTCTCGGCCGCGGCGCTGGCGAGGCGCCTCGAGTTGCCGCGGCAGCGGGTCAACTACCATTTGCGCGCCCTCGAGCGGGCGGGCTTCGTGCAGCTGGTCGAGGAGCGCAAGCTGGGCAACTGCACCGAACGGGTGATGCGCGCCACGGCTCCGTCGTTCGTCATCACCCCTGCAACCGTGGGTCCGGACACCGGCGGTGGCGAGTTCGCCGACCGGGCGAGCTCCACCTACCTGATGGCGGTCGCCACACGGTCCATACGCGAGTTGGCCACCTTGGAGGCGGCAGCGGGCCACGAGGGGCGACGCGTCGCGACGTTGACCCTCGACGCCGAGATCCGGTTCGCGAGCGCCGCCGACCGCTCGGCGTTCGCCGCCGAGCTCGTGGAGGCCTTCTCGCGCCTGGTCCGCAAGTACCATGCGGCGCAGCGCTCGGCCGATCGGGCCTTCCGGCTCACCGCCACCGTGCACCCGATCCCGCCGCCGCCGGCGCCCGACAGGAGCTAGCCGAGCAGGTCGTCCACGGCGGCCCCGGGGGGGCGCTCCTCGGGTGCCGCGCCGCGCCGGAAGATCCGCGCCCCGCGCGTACCGCCCAGCCATCCGCGGGCGCCCTCGACCCGAATCCAGCCCCCTTCGCGCAAGCCGAGCACCGGGGTCCTGTTCTCCTCCAGGAACTCCTGGATCCGCTGCTCCCGGGTCTCGCCCATGTGGGTCGAGGTGGGGTCGGGATCGACGTAGTGCGGGTTGATCTGGAAGTCGATCAAGCCGAGCGCGTCGAGCGTGGCCGGCTCGACGATCGGCATGTCGTTGGTCGTTCGGATGGTCGGGCAGGCGACGTTGATCCCTGCCGAGGCTCCGAGGTAGGGCATGCCGCCGAGTGCGCGGTCGACCAGCGGCTCGACCAGCTCGAAGTCGAGCAGCGTCTTGAGCAGGCGGAAGGTGTTGCCCCCGCCGACGAACACCGCCTCGGCAGTTTCGATCCGACGCGGCCCGGAACTGTCGGCCGAGAGCTCGTCGACGCCGAGACCTTCCGGCTCGAGGCGGGCGCGGAACTTGGCGGTATAGGCCGCCCGGTCGCGCAGCGCGAAAGGCACGAAGAGGATCCGTCGCACGCCTTGCAGGTGGTCCAGCATCTCGGCGAGGACATGGTCGAGGTAACCCTGACCGTGGTTGGTCGAATTCGAGATCAGCAGCAGTCTTCTCACGGATCCTCCCTTTGGCGGCTGCGATTCATCGCCGGGCGAGCTCCAGGACCGCGTCGCCCAGGCGATCGTAGTCCGCCGGCTCGTTGTAGATCTGCGCCGCGATGCGCGTCCAGAGCCGCCCGGCGCGGGCGTGCACCTGGACCTCGATCGCTGCCCCGAAGAGCAGCTCGTCGCGCAGCCGCGCGGCGTCCGCCGGCGCGCTGCCGAACGACTCCGGGAGCGGCAGAGTCACCATCGGCCCCGCCATCGCCCGCGGCACGTCGAGGGGGGTCCCCCAGCGCGCGGCGAGCCGCTCGGCGGCGCGCCAGACGGTCCCGTCGTTCCAGGCGCGTACGCGCTCGGCTCCGATCGAGCTGAGCAGGTCGAGCGCCGCAGGTGCGGCGAGGTTCGCCGTCGGATCCCGGGTGCCCAACAGGTCGAACTCGGTCGCCAGCCCCTGATCCAGACCCCAGGAGATGACCGGCGGGTGGAGCCCCGCTCGGCGCTCCGGTGCCGCCCAGAGAATGCCGCAGGGGCGTGGCGTCCAGGCCCATTTGTGGAGATTGCCCACGTACCAGTCGGCGCCGATGGCCGGGATGTCGAGCGCCAGCGCCCCCGGGGCATGGGCGCCGTCGATCAAGACCGCAACACCGCGGGCGCGACAGAGGGCGGCGATCTCGGCCGCCGGAAGGACGAGCGCGGTCTCCGAGGTGATGTGGTCGACGAGCGCCAGCCGGGTGCGCGGACCGAGCGCGGCGTCGAGGGCCGCCAGGACGCCGTCGGACGTCGTCTCGGGGTAGGGCAGCACCACGGTGCGCAGCGTCGCTCCGCGCTCGCGCGCCACGTAGCGCGCCGCGTTGGTGACTCCTCCGTAGCCATGGTCGGTCACCAACAGCTCGTCGCCGGGAGCGAAGGGCAGCGAGCGCAGGACGGCGTTCGCTCCCGCCGTCGCGTTGTCGACGAACACCAGTTCGTCACCGCGCACCCCGAAGTGCGGCGCGAGCGCGGCTGCGGCGGTGCGCAGCCGTGGCGGCTCGACACGCGGCCCGCCGACCCGGATGGCTGCCAGCTCGCGCAATAGGAAGCGTGCCGGCTGGCGCTCGATCTCTTCGCGGATCGCCTGTTGCGCCGCGAGGACGCGGCGCGGCGGCGCGCCCACCGTGCCGTGGTTGAGGTAGACGATCCCGGGATCGAGCGCCCAGTGGGCGAGCATGGGATGTCCGAAGGGCGTGCTCTCCATCGGTTCGGCGCTGCTCATGGCGCGGGCTCTCCAGCGAGGTCGAGGAGCGTCGCGATCCGCGGCGCGATCTCGGTGTTGTCCAGGAGCCCGGCGAAGCGGATGGCGCCCGGGCCGTAGGCGAACAACGGGACCGGTTCGCCGGAATGCACATCGCCCGACCAGGCGACGGCGAGTCGCTCCGGGTCCCGGTCGGGCACGATGACCGGTCCGCCGGTCGCGTGGTCGCCGGTCACCAGGACGAGCGTCCGCCCGTCGCGGGCAGCGAAGTCGACGATCTCCGCAACCGCGGCGTCGAGCTCGAGCAGCGCCTGGCTCAGCCCGGCGAGCTCGTTGTCGTGGCCGTAGGTGTCGATCCGTTCGTCCTCGATCATCAGGAAGAAAGGACGCCCGGTCGCCGCCAGCGCCCCCACGGCGAAGCGCGCCATGACCGCCAAGGCGGGCTGGGGTGCTGCCGGCGGCAGGTCCCCGGCGGCGAAGAGCCCCAGCAACGGCAGCTCGGCGCCCGCGAGAGCCGCCGGCTCCTCGATCACCCGGACGCCTCGTGCTCGTGCTTCCGCCAGCAGATCCCGCGCGTCGCGTCGTCCGCTCCCGGGATGCGAGCTGGGCACGAAGAACCGGCGCCCGCCGCCCAGCAGCAGCTCGAAATCGGCCGCGACGAGCTGCTCCGCGATCGCGCTCTCGTCCTTGCGTCGCGCGACGTGAGCGCCGAAGGCGGCCGGCGTGGCGTCGGTGATCCGCGCGGTGGTGACCAGACCGATCGCGACGCCGCGGGCGTGCAGGCGCTCGGCGATCGAAGCGATCGCCCCGCTCTGCGGGTCCACGCCGACGCGGCCGTTGGCCGTCTTGTGGCCCGAGGCGAGGGCGGTCGCCGCGGCGTCGGACTTGCTCACCAGGGCACCCTTGGCGTGGGTCGCGACCAGGCCGGAGACCGGCAGTCGCTCGAGGGTCAGCCGCCCGTCGGGCCCGTAGGCGCGGATCCTGCCCGCGGCGAGCTGCGCGATCCCCAGCCCGTCCCCGACGCAGAGCACCACGTTGCGCACCGGCCCGTCGGCGAGCTCGGGTGGCGGCGGAGCGACCTTCACCCCCAGCAGCGCGACCGGCGAGCGTTCGACCCGGCCGGCGTTCGTCCGCCGCGCGAGCTCGTAGCCCGCCACCGCAGCCAGCCCGACCAGGGCGAGCACGCCGATCCGTCGCGCGATCAAGCGGGTCGCGCCAACCGGCCGTCGAGCTCGAGCTCGGCGGCGATCCCTTGCATGGCGCCGAGGACGTTGCCGATGTGCTCGGCGAGGGTGAGCGCGCCGCCCCACGCGACGCGCGAGAACTCCTCGGTCGAACGTTCGACTTCGGCGCGATCCACGCCCGCGGCGAAGGAGCGCTCCTTCCAGCGCTTCTGGATCGACTTCACCTCGACGTCGCGGACATCTTTGGTCGGTCGCACCAGAGCGGCGGCAATCACCAACCCGGTGATCTCGTCGCAGGCCCGCAGCGCGAAGTCCATGGTGGCGACGGCGCCGACCCCGGTGCCGGCCTCGTTGTGCGCCAGGATCGCCTGCCGCACCGGCTCCGGACAGCCGCGCTCGGCGAGCAGCGCGATGCCGTCGCGGGGATGACTCTCGAGGGTGGGGTGGATCTCCCAGTCGTAGTCGTGCAGCAGACCGGCGAGTCCCCAGAGCTCGGCGTCCCCGCCGAGCCGAGCAGCGTAGTGTCGCATCGCCGCTTCGACCGCCAGCATGTGACGCCGGAGGCCCGGTTGGGCGACGTGATCGAGGACGATCTGCCAGGCGTTGGCTCGCTCCATGATGCCGAATCGTACCCGAGGTCCGTGGTAGCTTGGATGCGATGTACCTGGAGTTCTACGGCTTCCGCGAGGCGCCGTTCAACATCACCCCGGACCCGCGCTTCCTCTACTTCAGCGCCCGCCACCGCGAGGCGCTGGAGCACCTGCTCTACGGCATCCGGGAGCGCAAGGGATTCGTGCAGATCACCGGCGAGGTCGGGGCCGGCAAGACCACGCTCTGCCGCGCCGCGCTCGAGCGCCTGGGGCCGGCCTTCCAGACCGCGCTCATCCTCAACCCGGTGATGTCCTCGTCGCAGCTGCTGCGCACCATCCTGGTCGAGCTCGGGTTGAAGCCGCCCGGACGCGCCGACCGCGTGGCTTACCTCGAGATGCTCAACGCCTTCCTGCTCGCGCAGGTGCCCCTCGGCCAGGACGTCGTGCTGTTGATCGACGAGGCCCAGGACCTCTCCGCCGAGTTGCTCGAACAGATCCGGCTGCTCTCGAACCTCGAGACCGATCGCCAGAAGCTCCTCCAGATCGTGCTCATCGGCCAGCCCGAGCTCCAACGGATGCTCGACGACCCGCGCCTGCGCCAGCTGCGGCAACGCATCACCGTGCGCTATCACCTGGAGCCGCTGTCGCGCGAGGAGACCGAGCTCTACATCTACTACCGGATGCAGGTCGCGGGCGGTAACGGGCGCCCGACGCTGAGCCCCTGGGCGCTTCGCCGCATCCACCGCTACTCGCGCGGCATCCCCCGGCTGATCAACGCAGTCTGCGACACGGCGATGCTCGCCGGCTACGTGGCGGGGGAGAATCACCTCACCGCCCGCCACGTCGGCCGGGCGATCCGCGAGCTCGAGGGCAAGTCGACATGAGCCTGGTCTCCGAAGCGCTCAAGAAGGCGCAACGCGAGGCGACAGCGCGCCAGGGGCGCGAGCTCGGCCTGCCGGAGCCGCCTCCCTTGCAGCCCTTCCGGAGCCGCGCGCGGCGCCGCCGCGGCCTCGTGCTGGGTGCCGCCATGGGCCTCGCAGTGTTGCTCGTCTTGCTCGGCGCTTACCTCGCCCAGGGTGGCCTCCGCGCGCCCTCTCCCGACGCCCGGCAGAGCCCGGCTGGACAAGCCGGTGCCGCCGCCGCAGCAGCGGGCTCCGTGGCCAGGGCCCAAACCTCGATCCCGCCGGCGGCGGAGTCGCCCACCCCGAGCCAGCCACTGGTTCCGCGCGCCGTAGCGCCGGGCGCGAGCGAGCCACCTCGACCGCCGGAGCCATCGCCTCCGACGGGAGCTCGGCCGCTCCCCCGCGCGCCGCAGGCCGCGCGCGGTGGCGAAACCCTGCCGTCCGCCAGGCAAGCTCCTCCAGAGCCCGCCACGGCCACTGCCGACGCCAGGGGTGACGCGGCCAGCGCCTCCGAGACCCCCGAGCCGGAGGCGCTCGCCGCCGCTCCGCCCGCTCGCCCGGCACCCGCGAGAGACTTCGTCCGTCGCGCCGAGCTGCCCGACGGGACGGTGCTGGAGCTCGGCGGCATCGCCTACTCCGCCTCGGCACCGTTCGCCTATCTCAACGGCAAGCTGCTCGCGGCCGGCGAGAGCGTCGCCGGATACCGGGTCGAGAGCATCACCCGCGACCGCGTAGTGCTCGCGGCCGGAGGGGATCGCATCACCCTTCGCCTGAAGGCCCCCTGACGCCAGGCCCTACGCCCGGACCCCTCCAGCTCGCCGCGCGGGAGGCTGCCGCGGACACCCTTTCGGGTGGCGGCGGCGACGCCCCCGGGTGGAACAATGCAGTCGGGGTCAATGCCCCTGGAGAGGAGGCGTCATGACCAACCTGCTGCGCCGAACCAAGCTGGGGGCTGCCGGGGTCCTGTTGGTCGGGGGAGTCGTCGCCCTCTCCGCCCAGTCCGGCGAAGACCCGATCGCGCACGGCCAGATGCTCTACGACATGCACTGCGCGAAATGCCACGGGGACGAAGGTCGGGGCGACGGGCCGCTGGGCAAGAAGGCGGCGACCCGGCCGACCGACCTCACGCGATTGACCGCGACGAACGCTGGCGCGTTCCCGCGCGAGGTCCTGCGGCAGGTGATCGACGGGCGGGCCAAGGTCCCGGCCCACGAGACCCCGGACATGCCGGTCTGGGGCGAGACGTTCGCCCGCCAGGCCGACCTCGGACAGGGCAGCGCCGAAATCGAGAAAGTCGTGCAGGAACGGATCGATCACCTGCTCGCCTTCCTCGAGACGCTGCAGGCGAAGAAGTGACATGCGCCGGCCCGCGCTGCGCAGCGTCTGCGGGCTGAGCGCCGCCGCCGCGGCGACAGCGCTCGCGATCTGCCTGACGTCGGTCCTCGTGGCCGAGACCGAGGCGTCGGCGACGCCCGCCGAGGAAGGCGGGCTGCTCTACCGGATCCACTGCGCGAGCTGCCACGGCGGCGGCGGGCGGGGCGACGGTGCGATGACCCGCTACCTCAATCTCCAGCCTGCCGACCTGACGCGCCTGAGCGAACGCAACGCCGGTGTCTTCCCCGCCGAACGGCTCCGCCGGACGATCGACGGCCGTGACGAAGTGCCCGGCCACGGCACGCGCGACATGCCCGTCTGGGGAGCGACTTTCCGCTCCCTCGGCGACGTCGGCCAGCCCGCCGAACAGCTCGACGAGGAGGTGTCCCAGCGCATCGACCTGCTGGTCGCCCACCTCGCGACGCTGCAGTCGGCCGCGCCGGCGCCCTGAGGCGGTCTACTTGTAGAGGCGCCGGACGCGCGCCGCGTCGATGTGGATGCGCCGCCGGCCCGCCGAGTCCGGATCGGCCTCGTCGCCCGGGTCGAACTCCAGGGGATTCACGATCTCCGAGAAGACGTCGCGCAGGGCGCGGGCGCCGGTGCGGTTCTCCTGCGCCGCGCGCTCGGCGATCAGCGACGCGGCGAGCGGCTCGATCTCGAGCTCGATCGAGAGCGATTCGAAGTAGCGCCGGGTGCGGGCCAGCGGCGAGTCGTAGGCATGGAGCAGGATCTCGCGCAGCACCGCCATGTCGAGGTCGTTGAGCACCACGACCTTGTCGAAGCGGGCCATGAACTGCGGCACCATGCCGTACTCGAAGAGGTCCTTCATCTTGAGGAACTGCGCCAGCGAGAAGCGTTCCTCGAGCCGCACGCTGCCGTCGGCGGTCTTCACCGCCTCGGTCTTGATGCGCTCGCCCGAGCCGGACCGGCTCACCCGGTTGTAGACCTGGTCGTAGAGACCTTCGAAGGCTCCGCCGCAGACGAACATCATCTTGCGCGTGTCGATCTCGACCGTGTGCTCGCGCTCTTCGCCGCCCTCGAAGGCGCGCAGCCGGTAGGGCACCCGCTCGCCCTCCATCAGGGTCAGCAGACCCTGCTGCAGGACGACGCCGATCGGATTCGGCTTGCCGGCGACGACCGTCGACATCTTGTCGATCTCGTCGACGCAGACGGTGGCCCGCTCCATCGTCTCCTTGAGCGCCGCGACGCTCGGCTGCTCGCCGAGGATCACCCGCGCCCGCTGCTCGATCGCCGAGAACATCCGGTCGGGGCGGAACTCGGTCCGCTCGCTGTCGACCAGCAGGTTGGCGTTGAGGATGGTGACCGCGCGGAACGGCTCGAACCCCGGCATCGTGTCGTAGAGCCGCTGGATGTTGTTCATGATCGTCGTCTTGCCGGTGCCCGACGAGCCGATGAGCAGGATGTTGCCCGAGACCTTGCCCAGCACGTGCTTGTGGATCGCCACTGCGACGAAGCGCAGCGCCCGGTCCTGACCCAGGACGCCCCGTCTGAGCTCGTCGAACAGGACCTTGGGATTGATCGCTTCGTGGACTTCGGTGAGCGTCTCCGGGCTCTTGGTCATCGGCAGGATCATATCGGCAGGGCTCCTCGGGGGCGAAGGTCGACCCGAGGTCTACGCAGGCGCCCTGCACGCCGTCTATCCGGAGTGGCCATCCCCAGAAAGCGACGAGGGACACGAATCGCTCGTGTCCCTCGGATCTCGACGGCGCTCGATCGGCGCCGCGTGCCGCGGAATCAGGCGCGACGCCGGCGGAGCATCCAGAAAGCCATCGCCGCAAGCGCCACGACGAGCGCGGCAAGACCGGTCACCTGGAGGGTCGGAATCGCCTGCACCGGCACCACCTGCGGTACCGTGGCCGCCGCCCGGATCATCCAGTTGCCGGGGAAGCCGAAGTCGTCGATGTAGCCGCGCAGCGAGTTGTTCGCCAGATTGACGATGTCGGGATCGATGCCACCCGGCCCGAGGCCGCCGACCCAGGACCGCCCCTGCGGGGCCGTGGTGTCGATCGCGGCCGGGAAGTTCGCCGACGTGGCGCCGCCGAGATTGAAGTCGTCGCGGAAGCCGATGTAGATGTCGCCCGGCCCCGCGCACGGCGGGTCGCCGGCGAGATCGTAGGTCTCGAAGCTCGCGCCGTCCTGGATCCCGATGGTGAAGGTCTCCTGGTAGACCAGCGTCGCGTTGTCGGGGTTCCCGTCACCGTCGGTGTCCGAGTAGACCAGAATGGTGACCGGGTCACCCACCAGGTTCCGGCCGGCGGACTCCAGGTCGGGCCACATGATCTCGACATAGTCGATCGCCTGCGGAAACTCCGCCGGGGTGAAGCGGTTGATCCAGACGGCAGCGTTGTTCGTCACCTGATTGGTCAGGCCGATGCTGTTCTCGTACGTCCCGTCGTCGAGCAGGAAATAGGTTCCGCCCTCCGGCACGGCGGCCGGCGGCGCCTGCCCGCCGTGAGCCGAACCGCTCGCCCTGAACGTCATCGGCTCGGCGCCGAAGAGGGCGGGCGCGAGCAACAACACTGCGATTCCGAATCCGAGAACGACCTTGCGCATGTTGAATCCTCCGATTGGCTCCTGCATTGCCGCCTACCGTACCTCCCGGGGCGCGGCGTGCGCCCACCCAAGCGGGCGGGCCCGGCGATAGGATGCCCGCGGTGTCTCGACCGGTCCTCTTCGCGGCCCACCTCCTCGGCAAGCTCTACCGCATGGGGGACTCCGTCGTCCGCGCGCTCGACCGGGTCGATCTGGAAATCGGCGCCGGCGAGTTCGCGGTGGTCGCGGGGCCCTCGGGCAGCGGCAAGTCGACCCTGCTCCACCTCCTGGGCGCGCTCGAGTCCGCCGACGCCGGCCGGATCGAGATCGAGGGGCGAGACCTCACCGCGCTCTCCGAGCACGAACGGACCCTGCTCCGGCGCCGCCGTCTGGGCTTCGTCTTCCAGGCCTTCCATCTGGTTCCGGTGCTCAGCGCGCTCGAGAACGTCGAATTCCCGCTGCTCATCGACGGCGTCCCGCCGCAGGAGCGGCGAGCCCGCGCGAGCGAGGCGCTTGCCGCCGTGGGGCTCTCCGGCCGGCTCGCCCACCGCCCCGACCGGCTCTCGGGGGGCGAGCGGCAACGGGTCGCCATCGCCCGGGCGCTGGTCCATCGTCCCGCCGCGGTGCTCGCCGACGAGCCGACGGGGAACCTCGACTCGGCCAACGCAGCCGCCGTGCTCGACCTCATGCTGCGGCTGAACGGTGAGCTCGGGACCACCTTCCTGGTCGCCACCCACGACTCGGCGCTGATCGAGCGGGCGCCGCGTCGCATTCGCCTGGCCGACGGCCGAGTGGTCGCCGACGAGCGCGAGAGGGGAGCATGAACTTCACCCGCCTCGCGCTGCGCAATCTGTCGCGCAACCGCCGTCGCACCGCGGCGACGCTCGCGGTCGTCGCCGCCGGCACCATGGCGCTCGTCCTCACCGCCGGCTTCGTCCGCTTCTCCTTCGACGGACTGCGCGAGGCGATGATCCACGGCGGGCTCGGCCACCTCGAGGTCGCGTCGCGGGCCGCCGTCGAGAGCAAGGGAGTCGCGGCGCTCGACCGGCCGCTCGACGAGGCGCTGGCCGACTGGCGGCCGATCGCCGAGCGGGTGGCGGGCCTGCCGCACGTGGTCGCCGTGGGCGCGAATCTGCAGATCCTCGGTCTCGCGCAGGCGGCCGGCGGCGCCTCGTTCTCCTTCGTCGGCGTCGGCGTCGAGCCCGAGAAGGAGCGGGCGATGGGCTTCGAAACCCGGCTGCGGCGCGGCGTGCCCCTGGATGATGCGGCGCCCGCCCAAGGTGAGGAGGGCGCGCTCCTCGCGCAGGGCCTCGCCGCTTCGCTCGGGGTCGACGTCGGGGACCTGGTCACGCTGCTGGCGACCAACGCCGAGGGCATGCTCAATGCGGTGGACGTGCGGGTCCAGGGCATCCTCACCACCGGCGTCGCCGAGCTCGACACGCGGTATCTCAAGGTCCACCTGGCGACCGCCGAGCGGCTCCTGCAGACCGACCGGGCCTCGAACCTGCTGGTCGGGCTCGACTCGACCGCGGCGACCGGCGAAACCCTCGCGGCCGCGCGCGCGCTGCTTGCCGCCGATCGGCCGCCGCTCGCCGTCACCCCCTGGAGCGAGCGGGCGGTCTTCTACGAGCAGGTGCGCAATCTCTATCGGGGCATCTTCTGGTTCCTCGGCTCGATCGTCTTCGTGCTCGTCGTGCTGGCCGCTTCGAACACCCTGGCGATGTCGGTCTTCGAGCGGGTCCGCGAGCTCGGAACGATGCGCGCCATCGGCACCGGACGCGGACAGCTCGCCAAGCTGATCCTCGCCGAAGCGCTCTGGCTCGGTCTGCTCGGCGCGGCAGCCGGCTGCGTGGGCGGCTGTCTGTTGACCCTCGGCATCAACGCGGCGGGGCTCCAGATGCCCCCCCCGCCGGGCGCCGTCGACCCGATCGATCTGCGGCTCGCGCTCGTGCCCGAGGCCTTCCTCGGGGCGCTGCTGCTCATGATCGTCGTGCTCGCGTTGGCTGCGCTCCCGCCGATCGTCCGCGCCGTGCGGCTGTCGATCGTCGAGGCGCTCGGCCATGTCTGAGCGCAACCGGGCGACCGCTCTCGTGATCTGCGTGCTGCTGGTCGCCGGGACGGCCGGAGGCGCCGAGACGCCCGCCAGCTTGCTCGCCGCGACCGATCTCTTCGCGCGGGCTCCCGCCGAGCTCCGGCTCGAGCTCGAGATCGGCGCCGAAGGCGGCAAGAGCCGGACCCGCCTCGAACTCTTCCGCGCCGGCCCCGAGCGCGCCCTGGTGCGCTTCCTCGCACCGCACGAGCTCGGCAAGTTCGTCCTCAGGATCGTGCGCGAGACCTGGTTCCTCGCTCCGGGCGCCCGGCCGGTGCGCTTGGGCGACGCCCTGCGCTTGCAGGGCGGCGCGGCGCTCGACGAGCTGCTCGGTCTCTCCTTGGCGCGCGACTACCGGATCGAGAGCTACGAGGAGCAGAGCGGCATCGGCACCTTCGAGCTCGTGGCGTTGGCGCCCGCTGCCGCCACGCCGCGCGTCCGCTGGGTGGTCGACCTCGAACAACGCCGGCCGCGCCGCGCCGACCTCCTGCGCCGCGACGGCAAGCCCCTCCGGGTGGTGGAATTCCGCGGCTGGCTGGATCCGGAGCGGCTGATCCCGAGCGAGCTCGCGATCGCCGATCTGACGCGCGGCACGGGAAAGCTGATCGCCCACTTCGTCGCCTATGACGCCGCGCCTCTCGACCCGGCGCTCTTCGCGCTCGACGACGGCGGGGCGCGCGCCCGGCTGCCGACGCCTACGGGCCCGCCGCCGTGACCTCGACCACCCCTTCGGCGAGCGGCGCGCCGAGCCGGGAGGCGAACCAGGCGACGTCCTCGAGCACCAAGTCGAACGTCGCGCGGTAGCGCCCGGGCCGCTCCGGCGCCGCGAACTCGGCCACCATCTCGAGCCGTCCTCCAGGCGGCACCGCGTGCGGCAACGACGCCCGCGCTTCACTCTCCGCCCCGCCCGCGTCGAGCGGAGCGAAGCGCATCCCGAGCGACACCGGCAGCACGGCGTCGCCGCGCCACGGCCAGGCGCCGGTATTGGCGAGCGCGACCGGGATCCGCAGCGCCCCGCCGGCCGGCACCCGCTCGGGGAGGATGGCGCGTGTGACGTCGCGGCCGAACCCTTCTTCCGGCAGCTTCTCCCGGCCGAGATAGCGCAGGCGGAGCTTCGCCGGGCGACCGTCCGCCGTCTCGACGGCGAAGCGCATCGCGCGCACCCGGTAGGGCGCGTCGACCGGCCACCAGAAGCGGTGGCGACGCCAGGCTGGCGCCGTCTGCAGGAGGAGGGGGCCGCCCGAGCGTCCGCCGGCGAACTCGGTCAGGGGGTGACGCTCGCTGCCGCGCCAGTCCGAGACCACCAAGGTGGCGTCCGGCGAGTCGGCGTGCACCAGCCAACGCATCGCCTCCCCTGGCCAGTGGGTCGCGAGCTCGATCTCGGCCGGCGGCGATCCCGTCGCCAGCTCGAAGCTCCAGGCCTCGACGCGAGCGAACGGATCGACGAAGCGCAGGAAGTCGCCGGACCAGTAGCGATCCCGCCGCCCGTCGATCTCGCTGGCCACGCTCTCGTAGGGCAGCCAGCGGAAGAGGCCGGCGTAAGCGTGGTTCTGGCTGCCGGCATCGAGCGACGCGGCACGCGTCACCGAGACCAGCGCCGACAGCCCCGCGGCCGCGGCGATGGCCCAAGCGACGAGCAGGGTCCGTCGGGACGGCAGGCGACGCAGCGCCACCAGCGCGCAGGGGGCCGCGGCGAGGATGTAGCGATTGCCCACGAAGGTGCTGCCGCCGAAGTAGTTGCCGGGCATCCAGGCGACGTAGAAGAGCGCCAGAGCGGCGAATCCGGTGAGCGCGACGCCGCCCCGGCGATCGGCGCGCCGGAGCGCCACCACGAGCAGCACGACGACGCCCGGGAAGTAGACCAGCAGCCCGCTGTGGCGGCCAATCAGGAAGTAGAGCGCGGCGTAGGCGCTGCGCGCCGCGTCGTGCTCGCTCCG
>CAZPZW010000053.1:0-7943 GCA_964591165.1 uncultured Thermoanaerobaculia bacterium
AGGGGATCGAGGCGCAGACCCGCAAGCTCTTCGAAGTCTGCCGGCTGCGCAACGTGCCGATCGTCACCTTCGTCAACAAGCTGGACCGCGACAGTCGCGATCCGTTCGAGCTCATGGACGAGATCGAGCGCGATCTCCAGCTCCACGTCACGCCGGCCAACTGGCCGATCGGCAACGGCAAGAGCTTCCACGGCTGCTACGACCTGCTCAAGGACCAGCTCATCCTGTTCGATCGCGGCCAGGGCTCGAAGCTGGCGCGCGGCCACGCGTTCCACGGCCTCTCGGATCCCGAGCTCGAGTCCCACCTGCCCCGCGGCGCGGTCGAGCAGCTGCGCGAGGAGGCGCACCTCGCCTCCTCCCTCTGCCCGCAGTTCGAGGTTCCGGTCTATCGCGAGGGCCACCTGACGCCGGTCTTCTTCGGCAGCGCGCTGCACAACTTCGGGGTCCGCGAGCTGCTCGAGGGGCTCGCCGAGTTCGCGCCCAGCCCGCGGCCGGCGCCGACGACGACCCGCCCCGTCGAGCCGACGGAGGAGGAAGTCGCCGGCTTCGTGTTCAAGATCCAGGCGAACATGGACCCCAAGCACCGCGACCGCATCGCTTTCGTGCGGCTCTGCTCCGGCCGCTTCGCGCGCGGCATGAAGCTCTTCCATCCGCGCACCGGCAAGACGATCAACGTCCACACGCCGGTGATGTTCCTGGCCCGCGAACGCGAGATCGCCGAGGAGGCGTATCCCGGCGACATCGTCGGGATCCCCAATCACGGGCAGCTGCGGATCGGGGATGCGCTCACCGAGGGCGAGCCGCTCCGCTTCACCGGCATCCCGTCGTTCGCCCCCGAGCTCCTGCAGAAAGTGCGCGCCGCCGATCCGCTCAAGGCGAAGCACCTCGGCAAGGCGCTCACCCACCTCGCCGAGGAGGGCGCGGCGCAGATCTTCCGGGCGCGGCTGGGCGGCGACTGGATCGTCGGCGTCGCCGGCCCGCTGCAGTTCGACGTCCTCGCCGACCGCATCCGCACGGAGTACGAGCTGCCGGTCGCTTTCCAGCCGACTTCGCTCTTCACCGCGCGCTGGATCGAGTCGGACGACGACAAGGAGCTGGCGCGGTTCGTCGACCAGCACGAGTCCGCGCTCGCCGACGACATCCACGGCCTTCCCGTCTTCCTCGCCGCGAACGCCTATCGCATGAAGGTCGCCGAAGAGGACTGGCCGAAGATCCGCTTCCTCAAGACGCGCGAGCAGGTGCTCTGAAGCTCACGCCGCGGGGCGCCCCGCTGCCGGCGGCCCGAAGTCGAGGGCGGAGGCCCACTCCGCGGCCGCCGGATTGAGCTTGCGCAACGCTTCGAGCTCGCGGGCCGCCGCTTCGCTCTCGCCCGCGCGTTCCAGGGCCTGCACCAGCTTGGCCCGCACGATCAGCCGGAAGACCCCTCCGCCGTTGCCCTCCCACCAGTTCGACGCCTCGTCGACCTGGCGCAGCAGTCGGGCCCCCTCGGCGTAGCGCCCCTCGAACATGGCGCGCGTCGCGGTCATGTAGTCGAGCACGATGCCCTGCCGGTGCTTGGCGGCGGCTCCGACGCCCTCCTTCTCGCGGACCTGACGGATCTTCTCCTCCATCGCCCGGGCCTCGGCCTCCCGGCCGGTGTGCAGGGCGAGGTCGAAGCCGAGCGGGGTCGGCTCGTCGAACCGCTTGCCGCAGCGCTCGGCCAGGTCGCGATAGGGCGCCGCGTAGTCGCCCGTGACCAGGGCGCGAGCCATCGCTCCGTCGCAGAACAGCTCGGTGGCCGTCCGCGGGTCGCAGTGCGCCTCGGCGCGCTCGACGATGTCCGGGAGGGACGCGAAGTCGCGTTCGAGCAGCGCGGCGCGCAGCAGGTTGCCGTAGGAGGCGCAGAAGTCGGGGCGCACCCGCAACGCCTCCTCCAACTCCAGCCGCGCCTCGTCGAAGCGGCCCAGCAGCACCAGCAGCTCGCCCAGGGAGTCGTGCGGATTGGCCTGGTCGGGAGCGACGTACTTGTAGGTGCGGAAATACTCCTCCGCTTCGTCGAATTGCCCGCGCGCCATGGCGATGTAACCCAGGTGGTTGCGTGCCACCAGCCAGTTGGGATCGACCTCCAGCAGCTCGCGGTAGCGCTGCTCGGCGGTCGGCAGGTCCTGCCGGCTCCAGGCGTCGTTCGAGGCGATCATCAGCGCCCAGGGATCCCGCGGGTGCTCCAGGAGGAACTCTTCGATCCGCTGCGCCCGACCGGCCTCGTCGCCGTCGACGCGCGCCAGCACGACGTCGATCATCAGGCGCTCGCGGGGATTGAGGCGCGATCGATCGACGGCGCGCAGCTCCTCGACCAGCGCGCGACGATCTTCTTTGCTCTTGTCGCCGTCGAGCAGCGCGATCTTCGCCGCGACGAAGTTCGGATCGAGCTTCAACGCCCGCTCGTAAGCCGCCTGCGCGTCGGTGAAGTAGAACTTCATCTGGGCCTCGCGCCCCTTCTGATACTCGGCCAGCGCCGCGGCCGAACCCGTCGTCCACTCCGGACGGGTCGCGGCGAAGAGCCAGGCGAGACCCCCGGCGGCGACGGCCAGGGTGAGCAGGATCATCCAGAGCTTGCGCATGGCACTTCCTTCCGGTCGCGCGCGATGGCGACCAAAGTGATGTCGTCGTAAGGCTCGGCGCCCTCCGCGAAGCGGCGGACGGAGTTCAGCACGCGTTCCACGACCGCCCGGGGCTCGGGCGGTGAGTCGGCGAGCACCTCGAACAGGCGCGCTTCGCCGAACGGTTCTCCGTGGATGGATTGAGCGTCGACCACGCCGTCCGAGAAGCCGAGCACGACCTCCCCGGGGGCGACCGGCGCGTGACAGACCTCGAACCCGCCGTTGAGCAGGGCGCCGAGGGGCAGGCGATGGGCGGGCAGGGGGAGCTCGCGCACCGCGCCGTCCGTATGGCGCAACAGGAGCTGCGGCTGGCCGGCGAGCACGTAGTCGAGGCCCTCGCCGTTGTCCGAGACGGCGAGCCAGGCGAGCGCCACGAAGCCTTTCTTGCTGCCGACGCGATAGAGCCGCTGGTTGGCGAGCCCGAAGAGCTCGGCCGGGTCGCGGTAGGTCAGCGCGAGGGTCTGCAACGCCTCGTGCGCGGCCATCATGACCAGCGCTCCGGAAACCGATTTTCCGGCGACGTCGCCGAAGACGACCGCTGCCGAGCCCTCTCGTGGCCCGGGAAGCTCGGCGAAGAAGTCGCCGCCGACGTGGCGCGCCGGCTCGCAGGCCGCCGCCACGCTCCACCCGGCGCCGAGCGAAAGATCGTCGGGCAGCAGTTGAGTCTGCACCGCCGAAGCGATCTCGATCTCGCGCTCGAGCTCGGCCTGGCGGGTCCGCTCCTCGACCAGCAGGCTGTTCTCGAGCGCCACCGCGGCCTGGCCGAGCAGGCTCGCCAGGAGATCGATCTCCTCCTTCGCCAGGGTCAGCTGACCGGTCGGCGCCGAGAAGAGGGCGAGGCCGACCCGGCGCCGTGGGGAAGCCAGGTCACCCACCCATTCGACCCCGGCGGCGCCGAGCCTGGAGCCCAGGCTCGCCAGCTCTTCCGCCTCGTCACCCGAGCTCTCGAGCGCCGCCGCCTCGAGGTCGGCCAGCCGGGTGAGCCGGCCGCGTCGCGCCAGCCGCTCGTAGAGCGCGGCGGCGGCGGGCAGGTCGCGCGGCAGGTCGTCGGGGCCAGCGACCCGTTCGAGGCGCTCGCCGCGCAGCAGATAGAGCGCCGCGAAACGCAGGCCCAACAGGCGCGGCAGGCGCTCCACCAGGTCGCGCACCACCGCTTCGAGATCGACCTGCGCCGCCATCGCCTCGCCGAGGTCGTGCATCGCCTCCTGCAGCCGGGCACGCTCGGCGAAGAGCAGGCGATCCACCAGGCGCTGGCTCTGCCGGCGGAGCGGTTCGAAGAGCAGGGCGATGGCGAGCGCGAAGAGGATCGGGAAGTAGGGCGAAGCGTCGAGCGCCGTGCCGCGCGTCAGCACGCCGAACAGCGCGATCGCCGCGGCGTAGGTGGCGGTCACTCCCGCCGTGAGACCGGTATAGGCGAGGCTCTTGCGCAGAATGACGCGGATGTCGAGCAGTCCGAACCGCACGATGGCGATCGCGAAGGTGACCGGCACGAGCACCAGCGGCGCGAGACCCAGGTAGAGATAGCGCTCGGTGTGCAGGAACGAAGGGAAGGCGACCGCGGCGAAGAGGAAGGGCAGCAGTCCCAGCAGCGAGCCGAGCAGCACCAGCGCGACGCCGCGCCTCTGGCGCGGATCGGGCAGCCGGCGCGCGTTCACCGCCAGCACGCCCATGCCGACCAGCATGTAGGCCGCGAGGACCCACCAGTTGGCCGCCGGCGCGCCGCTGATCAGGTGCAGGGGCTCCCGCCGCCAGGCCGCCGAGGCGAGCGACACGGCGAGCACCACGGCAGGCAGGAGGTAGATGGCACCGAGCGTCATCAGCCAGATCCGGCGCCGCCGCCGGAAGTCCTCGTCGCCCGCCCGTGGGCGCAGCGCGATCGGACGGGGGAAGATCAGGAAGAAGTGGAGGAAGCAGGCGGGCAGGAAGAGGAGCGCGAAAGTCCCGGTGTCGAGCGCCAGACGATCGAACCAGGAGTAGGACGCCGGCCGCAGCCGGCAGACCAGGAAGAGCAGGAAGAGCACCGACACGAGGAAGTAGACCTGCGCCGGCCGGCGCTCCGGCTGGCGGGAGAGGACGAAGGCGCCCACCGCGAAGAAGAGGAAGCCGAGCAGGCAGGCGTAGAAGTAGGAAGGGTTGCCCAGGAACCGCCGGCCGAGCTCGACCTGCACCTCCTCGAGGCCTCCGTCGCGGCGCACCAGGTAGGGGACGGTCTCGCCGATCCGGCGCTCGCTCAACAGCTCGGCGGCGTGGATCGGCGAGCGCAGCACGTCCCGATCGATGCCGACGATCAGGTCGCCCGGGCGGATGCCGGCGCGCTCCGCCCCCGAGCCGGGGACCACCTCGCGCACCGCGAGCGTACCGATCAGATCGGCTTCCAGCACCACGCCGTCCCAGGGGCGGGGCAGCGCGAGGTCGACGATCGCCGCCAGGGCGAGCAGCAGCGCCGCAGCGCCGCAGGCGATCAGGACGACCAGCAGAGTTCCGAGACGTCGGCTCAAGACACGCTCCCCCACCCAGGAATACGTCGCCGCCGGCTCCGGGTTCGCCGTCCGGACACCGCGCGCCGTCCATGATGCACCATTTCGCCGCCCCGGGAGGTGTACACTGGGGCCGCGAGATCGCTCCCTCAGAACGTCGGAAGACCATGCCCGAGTTGCATTTAGGCCATTACCGGATCGAACGGCGGCTCGGCGAAGGGGGCATGGGGATCGTCTTCCTCGCCTTCGACCCGCGGCTCAACCGGCACGTCGCGGTCAAGATCCTCCGTCCCGAGACCGCGGCGACCCCCGGGCGTCGGGAGCGCTTCCTGCGCGAGGCCCAAGCGGCCGCGGCGGTCAACCACCCGAATTTGGCGGCGATCCACGACATGGGCGAGGTCGAGATCGACGACGCCCGGTTGCTCGGCGAGGACGAAACCGGCAGCGGGCCGCAGCGGGTGGCGTACCTGGTCCTCGAGCTCGTCCCGGGGGAGGATCTGCGGACCCGCATCGCGCGTGGCACTCTGCCGCTCGGCGAGATCATCCAACTCGGCCGGCAGATCGCCGAAGGCCTCTCGGCGGCGCACCGCGCCGGCCTGGTGCATCGCGACCTCAAGCCAGGCAATCTCCGGATCACGCCCGAGGGGCGCCTGAAGATCCTCGACTTCGGGCTCGCCAAGTGGCGCTCGGCACCGGAGGCCGAGACCCTGATCGACGACCCGTTCACCACCACCGCCGGCGTGGTGATGGGCACCGCGCCTTACGCCTCGCCCGAGCAGACCCTGGGCCTGGCCGTCGACGGCCGCAGCGACCTCTTCTCGCTCGGCGTCGTGCTCTACGAGATGGCCTCGGGCCATCTTCCCTTCACCGGCGACAACCGGCTGGCGCTCTACCGCTCCCTGGTGCACGAGGAGCCCCGGCCGCTCGCGGAGCTCGCCCCGGAGCTCCCCCACGAGTTCACCGCGCTCGTCCACCAACTGCTCGCCAAGGACCCCGCGGAGCGCCCTGCCAGCGCCGAAGCGGTGGGCGACGCCCTCGCCCGGCTGACGCGCGACGCGACGCCGTCCACCGCGCCGCTGCCCACGCCGCCCCCACCGACCCTACCGACCCGGCCCGCGGCCGCCCGGCGTCGGGCGTTCCGGCTCGCCGCGGGCGTCGGTCTCGCCGGCCTCGTCGGCCTCGCGATCGCCCTGGCGATCTGGCAGCAACGTCCCGATCCTCCGGCGGCCTCGCTGCAGAACCTCGCCGTGCTCCCCTTCGCCAACTTCACGGGGGACGCCGCGCTCGACGACTTCGGGCTGGGGATCGCCGAAACGCTGGCGACCCAGCTCACCGAGATTCCCGGGGTGATCGTCGTCGGCCCCGGCGCCGCGCGTCCCCGCCTCGACGCGCACCGCAGCCCGCGGGAGGTGGGACGGGACCTCGGCGTCGGCTCGCTGCTCGAAGGGGGCCTGCAACTCGCCTCCGAGCAGTTGCGGGTGACGCTGCAGCTCACCGACGCGGCGACCGGCGCCCAGCTCTGGACGCGGACCTTCTCGGGACCCCGCGATCAGCTCTTCGGGTTGCAGGCCCGGATGGCCCAGGAGGCGGCCGACGCCATCTCGGTGCCGCTCTCGGCGGGGGACCGCGAGCGGCTGGCGCGCGATCCGACCCGCTCGGCCAAGGCCTTCGACCTCTACCTCAAGGCGCGCCGCTTCCTGGCCGACTACGACGACGTCTCCGCACCGCAGCTGGCGATCGGCCTGCTCGAGGAGGCCCTCCGGCTCGACCCGCGCTTCGCCTGGGCGCACGCCGCGGCGAGCGAAGCGGCGGCGCGCGAGTTCGCCCGCGAGCGCTCGGCCGACCGGCTGGCGGCCGCCGAGCGGGAGGCGCTGCGCGCGGTGGAGCTCGATGCGGCGGGCGCCGACGCGCGCATGGCGCTGGCGCGCGTGCGGCTCCTGCAAGGCCGCCCGGCCGAGGCGATCACCGAGCTCGCCGCGATGCCGGCCGGACTGCTGATCGACCGCCAACAGCAGGCCCTCGCCGCCGCCTACGAACAGCTCGGGGATCGCGCGCGGGCCGAGGAGCACCTGTTGCGGGCGGTCGCCCTGCGGCCCGGGTTCTGGGAACACTGGAACGCCCTGGGCGACTTCCGCCTGCGGGGCGGCGAGGTGACCACCGCGCGCAGCGCTTTCGAGCGGGCGGTCTCCCTGGCGCCGCCCGACGTCACGGTGCCGCTCGAGAACCTGGCGTCGCTCGCCCTGTTCACCGGGGACACCGCCGGCGCGCTCGCCACCTACGCCCGCCTGCCGCAGCCGATCCAGAACGACGCGACCGCCAACAACGTCGGCACCGCTTATTTCTTCGCTGGAGATCTGGCCGAGGCGGAGCGGAACTTCCGCCTCGCCGCGCGCCTCGCGCCGGGCAATCCGCAGTATCGACGCAACCTGGGCGACGTCTTCGCGCGTCTCGGCCGGACCGAGGAAGCGCGGGCGGCCTACGCCGAAGCGCTCGACCTGCTCGAGCGCCAGCTGGCGCTGACCCCCCACGAGGTCGGCCTCCGGCTCGACCGTGCGCTCTATCTGGCGCGCCTCGGGCGCTGTCCGGAGGCGCGACGGCTGGTCGAGGAGCTCGACCGCGAGCTCCCGCCCGCCGCCGAGACCCATCACGCTCTCGGGCAGCCGCTCGCCCTGTGCGGCGACCGGTCGGCGGCGCTGGCGCAGGTCCGCGCCGCGATCGAGCTGGGGTACCCGCGCGAGATGCTGCGCCAGGAGGACGAATTCCGGGCCCTCGCCGCCGACGCCGAGTTCCGCGAGCTGACCGGCGAGTAGGGCAGGATCCCCGAGCG
>CAZPZW010000053.1:8043-18014 GCA_964591165.1 uncultured Thermoanaerobaculia bacterium
CGAATCTGACCGGCATTGTACGCTGTTCTCCGCCGGGCGGCGGCGCTTCGCGCCCGGCCGCTCGCCGGAGCCCTCGGACGGGCCGACCGTCCCCCTTTCGGCGGCGGAACTTTTTGCGCCACCGGTTCGTAAGTTCCATGGGAGAGGTGTTTCGTCCCCTGGTGGAAGGAGCTCTGCAAACCATGACGCGAGGAAAGAAGATCGCCCTGATCGGCGTTCCGGTGCTGGTCGGGGTGCTGGTCGCCGTGAGCGTGGTGCGCGGCAAGGATGCCAAGTTGCCGCTGGTCAACGTGCAGAAGGTCGAGCGCACCGACTTGCGCAGTCTGGTGACCGCGACCGGCAAGATCGAAGCCCAGAAGAAAGTCGACCTTTCGGCCAACGTCATGGGCCAGATCGTCAATCTGGCGGTGCGCGAGGGCGACGTCGTCACCAAGGGGGATTTCCTGCTGCAGATCGACCAGTCGCAGCGCCAGGCGACGGCCCTCTCGGCCGAGGAGTCGCTCAAGGCGCTGTTCTTCGATCGCGACGCCGCACGGGCGCAGGCCGAGGAGGCGCGCAAGAGCTTCGAGCGCGCCCAACGCACGTTTGCCGAGCAAGTCGTGCCACAGGCCGAGCTCGATCGCGCACAAGCGGCCTGGGAGGCCGCCGAGGCCAACGCCAAGGCGGTCGAGCGCCGGATCGAGCAGGCGCGGGCCAACCTCGCCGGAGCGCGCGACGAGCTCTCCAAGACCAAGATGACTTCGCCGATCTCCGGCATCGTCACCGCGCTGCCGGTCGAGGAGGGGGAGATCGCGGTGATCGGCACGATGAACAACGCCGGCACCAAGCTGATGACCATCTCCGACATGAGCGTCGTGGAGGCGGTCATGGAGGTCGACGAGACCGACGTTCCGACTGTCCGCGTCGGGCAGAGCGCGGAGATCCGGGTCGACGCCTACGGCGACGAGAAGTTCGCCGGCATCGTCACCGAGGTGGGCTCGAGCCCCATCCAGTCGATCACCGGGAGCACCGACGCGGCAGTCAACTTCGAGGTGCGGATCCAGATCAAGGACCCGCCGCCCACCATCCGGCCGGGCTTCTCCTGCTCCGCCGACATCCTCACCGGGACCGCCAACGGAGCGCTCGCGGTACCGATTCAGGCGTTGGTGACACGCGACAAGGAAGGCGAGAAGGGGAAGGTCGAGGAGGGCGTCTACCGGCTCCAGACCGACGGCAAGAAGAAGACCGCGCACTTCGCGGTGGTCTCCTCCGGGATGACCGGCGAGACCCAGGTCGAGATCCTGTCCGGGCTCGCGGAGGGCGACGAGGTCGTGACCGGGCCGTTCAAGTCGCTGCGCGACATCGAGGACGGCGACCGCGTTCGTCTGGAAGAAGCGAAGAAGAAGGACGACGAGAAGAAGTAGACCCGCCCGTGGAGACGTTGCGCATCGCCATCACCGCCCTCCGCACCAACAAGCTGCGGAGCTTCCTGACGCTGCTGGGCGTGATCATCGGCGTCATGACGGTGGTCGCCGTCGTGTCGATCGTCACCGGCCTCAACACCTTCGTCACCGAGCAGCTCTTCTCCCTGTCGCCGGACGTCTTCGTGGTCACCCAGTTCGGGATCATCACCAACCGCGAGGAGTTCCTCGAGGCGCTCAAGCGCAAGCGGATCACCCTCGAGGACGCGCGCGCCATCGAGCGTCTCTGTGGCGAGTGCGTCGACGTCGCACTCTCCGCCCGCTCGCGGCAAAAGGTGAAGCGGCTCGCCGAGCAACTCCCGGGCGCGGTGATCGTCGGCGGGACGGCTAACCTGGCCGAGCTCAACAACCTCGACCTCGAGGCCGGCCGCTTCTTCCTCGACATCGAGGAGCGCCACGCCGCGCCCCTCGCGGTGATCGGCGCCGACATCAAGGACGAGCTCTTCGGCCGCCTCGATCCGATCGGACGGCTGGTCTGGGTCGAGGGACGCCCCTACAAGGTCATCGGTCTGCTGCGCAAGCAGGGCTCGGTGCTCGGTCAGAACCAGGACAACCAGGTCTTCGTGCCGCTCGACGCCTTCCGCAAGCAGTTCGGTACCCGCCGCAGCCTCAGCCTGCTGGTGCGGCCGGCCGGCGGCATCGCCGGCCAGGCAATCGCCCAGGACGAGGTGCGGAGCATCCTGCGCGCCCGCCGCCGCACCCCCGCGGGAGACCCCGATCCCTTCGGCATGGTCACCGCGGGCGCCGTGCAGACGGTCTGGCGGCAGATCACCGCCGGGGCCTTCGCGCTGGTCGTCTTCATCTCCGGGATCTCGCTGGTCGTCGGCGGCATCGTCATCGCCAACATCATGCTGGTCTCGGTCGTCGAGCGCACCAAGGAGATCGGCATCCGCCGGGCGCTCGGCGCGCGCAAGCGCGACATCCTGCTGCAGTTCCTCAGCGAGGCGGTGATGCTCGCCCTCGCCGGCGGCCTGGTCGGCGTGCTCCTCGGCCTGGCGATCGCCCTCGGCCTGTCGTCGGCGTTCCCGCTGCCCACCAGGGTGACCCCCGGGCTGGTGATCGCCGGGCTCGCCCTCTCCGTCTTCACCGGCCTCGCCGCCGGGGTCTTCCCGGCGCGCACGGCCGCGAACCTCACGCCCATCGACGCCCTGCGCTATGAGTGACTACTCGCTGATCAGGGCGCTCCGCCGCGGTTTCGTCGAGAACGTCCGTTTCGCCCGGACGGCGGTGGTCGCCCACAAGCTGCGCGCCGCGCTGACCGTGCTCGGCATCGTCATCGGGGTCGCCACCGTGATCGCCATGGTGTCGATGATCGAGGGCTTCAACCGGGGGGTCACCGCGAGCTTCGAGTCGTTCGGCGCGACGCTCGTCCAGTTCCAGAAGTACGACCCTCAGTTCGGGCCGGGCGACGGGCATCGCGACGAAGAGATGCGCCAGCGCAAGAACCTCACTTACGAGGACGCCATGGCGCTGCGCGAGCTCTGCCCCTCGATGCGCTCGGTGTCGCCCGAGCGCTACTGGTTCCCGGGCCACTCGGCCGACCAGACGCCGCTGGTGCTCTTCGAAGGGCGCGAGGCGACGCCGGACACCATCGCCGGCGTGACCTCGCACTACCCGGACGCCAACTTCAAGCAGGTCGCCGAGGGGCGCTTCATCACCGAGGCCGATGAACGGCGCTCGGCCGACGTGATCGTGCTCGGTTTCGCGCTCGCCGACGCGCTCTTTCCCTTCCTCGACCCGATCGGCCGGCAGGTGACCTTTGCCGGACGGCGCTACACGGTGATCGGCGTGATGGAGGAGCAGGGCTCGACCATGTTCGAGTCGACCGACTCCCACGTCTACCTCCCCTTCTCCACCTTCGACGACACCTTCCCCTGGGTGAAGAAGGACTTCGGAGTCAACATCGCGACCGTTCCGAAGCGCCCCGAGCTGGTGGACCAGGTCATCGAGGAGGGGACCAACGTCCTGCGCCAGCGGCGGGGCGTGCCCTTCAACAAGCCGAACGACTTCGGGATGATGACCCCCGACAAACTGATCGGGAACTTCCGCGCGGTGACCAACGGGATCGCGCTCACCATGATCCTCATCGCTTCGATCTCGCTGCTGGTGGGCGGCGTGGGAGTGATGAACATCATGCTGGTCTCGGTCACCGAGCGCACGCGCGAGATCGGCCTGCGCAAGGCCCTGGGCGCCATGCGGCAGGACATCCTCACCCAGTTCCTGATCGAAGCCGTGACGCTCTCCCTGATCGGCGGCGCCCTCGGGGTCGGCACCGGGCTGGGGATCTCGGCGCTGGTCCGCAGCGTCTCGCCCCTCGCCACCACCACGCCCCTGTGGGCGATCGGCGTCGGGCTCGCCGTCTCCATGTCGGTGGGCCTGATCTTCGGGATCTTCCCCGCCGCCCGCGCCGCGCGCCTCGATCCGATCGACGCCCTGCGCTACGAGTGATTCAGAGCCAGCGCCGCACGCGGCGCTTGTAGTCGAGATACTCCGCTCCGAAACGGCGCTCGAGATAGCGCTCCTCGCGGGGGATGGCGTAGCGGTCCATGATCGCCGTCGCGAGCAGCGCCGAGAGAACGATCCAGGTCCGCCCCAGGAGCAGCCCCACGCCCGCCAGATTGAGCGTCATCCCGAGGTACATGGGATTCCGCGTGAAGCGGTAGGGGCCGCGCGCGACGATCGCGCTCGCCGGGCGGAACGGCAGGGCGCTGGTCTGTGATCGAGCAAACAGCCCGAGCGACCAGAGATCCAGCGCCACCCCGAGGCCGCAGACCAGCACGCCCACCCAGAAGAAGAGCTCCTGGCGCGACCAGCTCGCGGTGACCGGCCAGGGGTGGAGGCGGTCGACCAGCCCGCCCAGACCGAAGGCGCCGATGTAGATCAGCGGCGGCAGCACCTTGATCCCGGGCGAGTCGTCACCGCTCACTAGGGACCTCCCTAACGTCCGGGCGGAAAGGTCGCGTCCCGGTCGAGCCCGAGCTCGTCGAGCGCTCGCGCCGCGGTCTCCACCGGCAGCTCGCCGCGCCGGGCGAGCTGCCCGAGCGCCGCCGCCGCCACGTGCTCGGCGTCGATCTCGAAGAAGCGGCGCAGCGCCGCCCGCGTCTCGCTGCGGCCATAGCCGTCGGTGCCCAGCGACAGCAGCCCCTGGGGCACGAAGCGCGCGATCTGGTCGGGCACCATCCTGAGGTAGTCGGACACCGCGATCACCGGCCCGCGGGCTTCGCCGAGGGTTCGGGTGACGTACGGCACGCGCGGCGGCGCTTCCGGATGTAGCCGGCTCCAGCGCTCGCTCTCGAGCGCCTCGCGGCGCAGCTCCGAGTACGAAGTCGCGCTCCAGACCTCGGCCCCGACGCCGAACCGCTCGGCGAGCAGGACCTGGGCGCGCAGCGTCTCCCCGAGCAGCGGTCCCGAACCGAGCAGCTGGACGCGCGGCCGGTCCTCGCCCAACGGCGCCGGACCGAGGCGGTAGAGCCCACGCAGGATGCCGTCGGCACATCCCTCCGGCATCGCCGGCATCGAGTAGTTCTCGTTGTAGAGCGTGAGGTAGTAGAAGAGGTCCTCGTTCTCGCGGTACATCCGGCGCAAACCGTCCTCCAGGATCACCGCGAGCTCGTAGGCGTAGGCCGGATCGTAAGCCACCAGATTGGGCACCACCGACGCCAGCAGGTGCGAGTGGCCGTCCTGGTGCTGCAGCCCCTCGCCATTGAGGGTCGTGCGGCCGGCGGTCGCGCCGAGCAGGAAACCCCTGCCGCGCTGGTCGCCGTGCGCCCAGACGAGGTCGCCGATGCGCTGGAAGCCGAACATCGAGTAGTAGATGAAGAACGGGATCATCGGCAGGCCGTGGTTCGCCGCCGCGGTGCCCGCCGAGGTGAACGAGCACATCGAGCCCGCCTCGGTGATCCCCTCCTCGAGGATCTGGCCGTTCTTGGCTTCGTGGTAGTAGAGCAGCGTCCCGGCGTCCACCGGCTCGTAGAGCTGACCCGACTGCGCGTAGATGCCGTGCTGGCGGAACAGCGACTCCATGCCGAAGGTGCGTGCTTCGTCGGGCACGATCGGCACGACGCGCGCGCCGATCTCGGGATGGCGCAGCAGCTGGCGGAGGATCTGGACGAACGCCATCGTGGTCGAGACCCCGCGCTCGCTCCCGGAGTGGAACTCGGCGAAGAAGTCGCGCGGTGGCGTCGCCAGCGATCCGGAGAAGGAGCGCCGCGCCGGCACGAAGCCGCCCAACGCGCGGCGGCGGTCGAGCAGGTACTGGATCTCGGGGCTCGACTCCGGCGGGCGATAGAACGGCGCGCCGGCGACCTCGCGGTCGGAGAGCGGGATATCGAAGCGATCGCGGAAAGCGAGCAGCTCCTGTTCCTTCAGCTTCTTCTGCTGGTGCGACGCGTTCTTGCCTTCGCCCGCGTCACCGAGCCCGTACCCCTTGATCGTCTTGGCCAGGATGACGGTCGGCACCCCCTGCGTCGCGGTCGCCAGCTGGTAGGCGGCGAAAACCTTCTCGGGGTCGTGACCGCCACGCCGCAGGTACGGCATCTCGCTCTCCGGGACGTCGGCGACCAACTCCGCCAGCTCGGGGTACTTCCCGAAGAACCGCTCGCGGATGTAAGCACCGCCCTCGACCGAGAACTTCTGGTACTCGCCGTCGACCGTCTCGTTCATCACGCGGACCAACCAGCCGTCCCGGTCGCGATCGAGCAGCGGATCCCACGACGAGCCCCAGATCACCTTGAGGACGTTCCAACCGGCGCCGCGGAACGCCGCCTCGAGCTCCTGGATGATCTTGCCGTTGCCGCGCACCGGACCGTCGAGGCGTTGCAGATTGCAGTTGACGACGAAGATCAGATTGTCGAGCCGCTCGCGCGAAGCGAGCGTGAGCGCGCCCAGGGCTTCCGGCTCGTCGGTCTCGCCGTCGCCCAGGAAGGCCCAGACCTTGCGGTGCGAGGTGGCGAGCAGACCCCGGTTCTCCAGGTATTTCATGAAGCGCGCCTGGTAGATCGCCGTGATCGGTCCGAGCCCCATCGAGACGGTCGGGAACTCCCAGAAGTCGGGCATCAGCCAGGGGTGGGGGTAGGACGAGAGGCCACCCCCGGGCGCGAGCTCGCGGCGGAAGTTCTCCAGTCGATCGGCGGAGAGCCGCCCCTCCAAGAAGGCGCGCGCGTAGATGCCCGGCGAGGCGTGCCCCTGGAAGAAGATCAGGTCGCCGTCGAAGCCGCTCGCGCCGCGGCCGCGAAAGAAGTGGTTGAAGCCGACCTCGTAGAGAGTCGCCGCCGACTGGTAGGTCGCGATGTGCCCGCCGATCCCGTCTTCCTCCCGGTTGGCCCGCACCACCATGGCGAGCGCATTCCAGCGCACCAGGCTCTTGATCCGCCGTTCGATCGCCCGGTCCCCCGGATAGGGCGGCTGTTCGGGATGCGGGATCGTGTTGACGTAGGGCGTGGTCGGCGAAGGCAGCGGCACGCCGCGCCGGTAAGCGTGGTCCTGCAGGCGCTGCATGAGGAACTGCGCGCGCGCCTCGCCGCGCACCGCGATGACGTCGCCGAGCGCCTCGACCCACTCCTGCGTCTCCTGGCGATCGCTGTCGGGAATCTGGCTCATCAGGCCTCCTCGGGCCACGAAGGATAGCCGCTGCTCACGAGCGGGCGCCAGACGGGCCGCGCGGGTGGGCGATCGACGAACCGTCGGCCGCGGCGATGCGCGGCCCGACCGGTCTTCAGAAGGTCGGCTCGAAGGTGGCGGTGATGCGGGCGATCCGGGCCTCGATCGACTCCTGCGGGGGGCCGTCGTCTCCCGGTCGGGTGTTGGCGACCTTGACGTGCGCCTCGTTCGCGCGGCCCTCGACGCCCTGGCCGCGCCGGCCTCCCCGATTCCGCCCGCCACGACGGCGGCGCTTGCGGCCCGCCGCGCCGTTCTCGGCATGGGGACGCGCCTCGCCGACCAGCGCGGGGCCCGGCTCGGGCGCCGCGTCGCCCTCGGCGAACAGGGCGGCCGTCTCGGAGGGGAGAACCGGCGTGGCGCTCTCCTGGCGCTTGCCCCGGTTCTTGCGACCGCCGCGACGGCGCTTCTTGGCGTGGCGCCGCGACTCTGCCGGCTCCTGGGCGCTCTCTCCTGCGGCCGCCTCGGCCTCCGGCGCGGCCGCGAACACGATGGGCGCCTCGGTCGCCGCGGCGCGGCGTTCGCGGATCTGCGCGGGGCGCAGCGGCGCGACGGCGATCGGCGTCGCGCGGTCCCGCCACTCGATCTGCTCCTCCGGGCCGTGCAGGCGCTGCGCGGCGACGATCTCGATCTCGATCTCGTACTCCTGTTCGAGACGCGCGAGATCGCGCCGGCGGCCGTTCTGGATCGCCTCGGCGAGCTCGGGATGGAGCTCGACGCGTGCCTTGAGCAACCGTCCGGTCGCCGCCCGACCCTCGATGCGCCGCAGGAGGTTCAGGCCGACCGACTCGACCGAGGGCACCCGCCCGGTGCCCTGACAGGTCGGGCAGGCGCGCTGGGTACGGACCCGCAGCGCCTGCTGGATCCGCTGACGGTTGATCTCCAGCAGGCCGTTGGGAGAGATCCGGCCGACCGTCGACCGGGCGCGGTCGACTTTCAGCGAATCCTTCACGGCCTTCTCCACCGCCTTGCGGCCCTTCATGCTCCGCATGTCGATGAAGTCCACCACCACGAGCCCGCCGAGATCGCGCAAGCGCAGCTGTCGCGCCACCTCGCGCGCCGCCTCGAGGTTGGTCTCGAGCGCCATTTCCTCGTGGCTCGAACCGCTCGAGCCCCGCCCGGAGTTGACGTCGACCGCGGTGAGCGCCTCGGTCGAATCGATCACGATCGAGCCTCCCGAGGGGAGCGGCACGCTGCGCGCGAAGATCTGCTCGATCTGGCTCTCGAGCGAGTATTTCGAGAACAGCGGCACGCGGTCGGTGTAGTGCACCAGCTCCACCTTGGCGCGCGGCATGAACGCGTGCAGGTACTCCGAGGCCTCCTCGAAGGCGCCCGCGTCGTCCACCAGGACCTCCTCGACCCCGGTGTCGAGGTGATCGCGCAGCGCCCGCAGAATGAGGTTCTGGTCCGAGTAGAGCAGCCGCGGTCCGGTGCCGCGTCGCGCTTCGGTCTGGATGCGCTTCCACACCCGGAGGAGCGCCGCGAGGTCGCGCTGCAGCTCGTGACGCGTCTCGCCGAGGGCGTTGGTGCGCACGATGACCCCGCCACCGTCGGGCAGCTCGAGCTTGCCGGCGATCTCGCGCAGCTCGGCGCGCGTCTCTTCGTCCTCGACCTTGCGCGAAACGCCGCGCGTCTCGTCGAACGGAGTGAAGACGAGGTACCGCCCGGCGAGCGACAGGTTGGTGGTGAGCGCGGCGCCCTTGGCACCCTCCGGCTCGCGGGTCACCTGGACGACGATCGGCTTGCCGTGCTCCAGGATGTCGTCGATCTGCGGGCGACCGGAGCTCGCGGGCTCCTTGTAGCGCGCCTCGGCCACGACGTCCTGGATGGCGAGGAAGCCGTTCTTCCCGACGCCATAGTCGACGAACGCGGCGTTCAGCGCCTGTTGGAGGTTGGAGATCTGCCCGCGGTAGATGTTGCCGCGCGTCAAACCACCCTCTCCGACTTCGACCTGGTAGTTCTCGAGCCCTGCATCGGAGAGCACGGCGATGCGCAGCTCCTCCGTGCCGCGGGCGTTGATGAGCATTTTTCGAGACAAGCGAACTCCGTAAGGCTTCGTTGACTGCTTGGGTTGCGGGCGCAAAGGCGGCGGCAAAGGCGCCCGAGGTAGTGGTCGAAGTGTACTACGGCTGGAGCCCGAGGGGGATTGGATACGATCCCCTGGTGAACCCCCCCGCCGCCAAGGGCACCCCTCCCCCCTCCGACCCCGAGACCGGCGTCTACCGCGGGCGGCGCATCGCCCGCCGCTTCGCCTCCCCGGACGGGTTCACCGTCCTGGTGGGCAAGTCTGCGTCGGACAACGACTTACTGTCGCTCGCCCTGGCCCAACCGGAGGATTTCTGGTTCCACCTGGCGAGCGACTCCGGATCTCACGTCGTGGTGCGCAATCCCGACCGGCTGGAGCGGCTGCCGCGCGACACCGAGCGTTTCGCGGCGGGTCTCGCCGCGGGCTATTCCAAGGGACGTCATGGCGGCCAGGTGGCGGTGCACGTCGCGCGCGCCGGCGACGTCTCCAAGCGCCGCGGGCAACCGCCGGGTGAGGTGACCCTGGCGCGCTGCCGCACCGTGAACGTCACGCCCTTGCGCGCCGAAGACCTCGACGGCTGAAGCGGCGGGCGAGCGGTGCCGTGGGGCGTCGGCGCTCCCGGTTCACGCTGCACGCCGCGCCGAAGGCGGGCGATCGACGCGGGTTCCTGCCCCGGTGTCGTCTTGCTAGCATAAAGCGACCTCGAACAGCTTCAGGCAACCCCACGCGGAGACACCATGCACCACGATCCTTCACGCGCTCTCACCTCGATCTGCACCCGGATCTTGCTCCTCGTCCTCGTCGGCCTATCGCTCGCGGCCACCCCCGCG
>CAZPZW010000054.1:0-17984 GCA_964591165.1 uncultured Thermoanaerobaculia bacterium
TTGCAGAAGCCGTTGACGATCATCGACACCGCGTCCTCGGTGTCGATGCCGCGCGAATTGCAGTAGAAGATCTGGTCCTCGCCGATCTTCGAGGTGGTCGCCTCGTGCTCCATCCGCGCGGTCGGGTTCTGCACGTCGATGTAGGGGAAGGTGTGCGCCCCGCAGTGGTGGCCGATCAGCATCGAGTCGCACTGCGAGAAGTTGCGCGCGTGGTCGGCGCCCTTGAGGATCTTCACCTGGCCGCGGTAGGTGTTCTGGCCGTGCCCGGCCGAGATGCCCTTCGACACGATATTCGAGCGCGTGTTCTTGCCGATGTGGATCATCTTGGTGCCGGTGTCGGCCTGCTGGTGGTTGTTCGTCACCGCCACCGAGTAGAACTCGCCGATCGAGTGGTCCCCCTTGAGGATCACCGAGGGGTACTTCCAGGTGATCGCCGAGCCGGTCTCGACCTGGGTCCAGGAGATCTTCGACCGCGCCCCCTCGCACTTGCCCCGCTTGGTGACGAAGTTGTAGATCCCGCCCTTGCCGTCCTTGTCGCCGGGGTACCAGTTCTGCACCGTCGAGTACTTGATCGACGCGTCGTCGAGCGCCACCAGCTCGACCACCGCGGCGTGCAGCTGGTTCTCGTCGCGCATCGGCGCGGTGCAGCCCTCGAGGTAGGAGACCGAGGCGCCCTGCTCGGCGACGATCAGGGTGCGCTCGAACTGGCCGGTGTTGCGGGCGTTGATCCGGAAGTAGGTCGAGAGCTCCATCGGGCACTTCACCCCGCGCGGCACGAAGACGAAGCTGCCGTCGGAGAAGACCGCGCTGTTCAGGGTGGCGAAGAAGTTGTCGGAATAGGGCACCACCGAGCCGAGGTACTGCTGGACCAGCGCCGGGTGCTCGCGCACCGCTTCGGAGAAACTGCAGAAGATGATGCCCATCTCCTTCAGCTTCTCCTTGAAGGTGGTGGCGACCGAGACCGAGTCGAAGACCGCGTCGACCGCGACCCCGGCGAGCGCCGCCCGCTCGTGCAGCGGGATGCCGAGCTTCTCGTACGTCTTGAGCAGCTCCGGATCCACCTCGTCGATCGACTGCGGCCCCTTCTTCATCGACTTCGGCGCCGCGTAGTAGACGATCGACTGGTAGTCGATCGGCGGGTAGGTGACGTTCTGCCAGGTGGGCTCGGTCATGGTCAGCCAGTGGCGGTAGGCCTTGAGCCGCCACTCGAGCAGCCATTCCGGGTCGTGCTTGAGCGCCGAGATCTTGCGCACGATCTCCTCGGAGAGGCCCGCCGGGAGGGTGTCCTGCTCGATCTCGGTGACGAAGCCGAACTTGTATTCCTGGGTCGCCAGCTGCTCGATCGTCTGGGCGTCGGTGGTGGTCATGGTCTCCTCGAGTTCAACGGGCGAGGCCCGGCGCGGGCTGCGGCGTCGCGGCGAGCCCCTGCCCGAGCTGCACCAGCCGTGTGCCGGGGCGGTCGGCGAGATCGGCGAGGGTGATGGTCGCCAGCGCCGCGAAGAGCGCCTGATTGATCCTCTGCCAGGGGCCACGCACGGCGCAGAAAGTCTCGCGCTCGCACTCGCCGGGCGAGCCCTCGATGCAGACGGTGAGCGCCACCGGACCCTCCAGAGCGCGGATGATCTCGGCGGCGGTGATCTCGCCCGCCGGGCGCGCCAGGCTGTAGCCCCCTTTGACTCCGCGGTGCGAGACCAGCAGCCCCTGACGTGCCAGGAGCTTCAGGATCTTGCTCACCATCGGGAGCGGCAGGCGGGTCGTCGCCGCGAGCTCGGGCGCGTTGGCGCCGCTCTCGGGCTCGGCGGCGAGCGCGCTCAGCAGCACGAAGCCGTAGTCGGTCTGTTTGGTCATCCGGATCATGGCCGCTCCAGAATCAGGACTTCTTGGGTCCTGATTCCACTAAATCATACGGGGTGAAGCGGCAAAGTCAAGTCGGGCCGGACAGGCCGGGAAGGGTTTCCTCGCTGGGAGCGACTGCCGCCTGAGCCGCCGCGCGGGGGCGACCGGAGTCGAGCAGCGTCGCCACCCAGCGCCAGGAGTCGCTGCGCTCGAGCAGGATCTTGATGGTCGCGGTGAGCGGCACGGAGAGGAACATGCCGACCGGCCCCCAGACCCAACCCCAGAAGACCAGGGAGAGGAAGACCACCAGGGTCGACATGCCGAGCCGCCGGCCCATGAGCGCCGGCTCGGCCAGGTTGCCGAGCACCGTGCCGATCACCAGGTAACCGACGCCCACCGCGATCGCCTTCATCAGGTCGTACTGGGCGAAGGCGAGGAACATCGCCGGCAGCGCCGCCAGGAGCGCGCCGATGTTGGGAATGAAGTGGCAGACGAAGGCGATCAGGGCGCAGAGCACCGCGAAGTCGACTCCGAGCACCCCCAGCCAGAGCCCGGCGGCCGCGCCAATGGCGACCGACATGGCGGTCTTGATCAGCAGGTAGCGCTGCAGCTCGCGCGAGACGTGCCCGAAGCCCGACAGCACGTCGCGGATGCGCGGCGGCAGCCGCTCGAGCTTGGCGGGAACCGCCGCCGCCTCGTAGAGCAGGAAGAGCAGGGTGAGCAGGACGATCATCGCCGACGAGAAGAGCTTGAGGAGGCTGCGTACCGCGCCACCCAGGAGCTCGACGATCGCCTCGGGCCGGCGCCACTTCGCCGGCACCCAGTCGAGGATCGAGATCCCCTTGCCCTGCCACCACTCGACCGTGTAGGCCGCGCGGTCCTGGAATTCCGCGTAGTAGTGCGGCCCCACTTCGCGCAGCTCGCCGATCGAGCCGAAGAAGATCACCAGCACGAGGGCGATCGCGATGCCCAGGAGGAGCATCGTGGCGAGCACCGAGAGCCCCACCGGCACGCGGCGGGCGAGCAGCCATTGGAAGAAGGGCTGGACCAGGATGCCGAGGAAGAGGGCGAAAGCGACCGGCCCGAGGACCGGCGCCGCGAGCTTCAGCCCGCCGACGATGACGAACCCCGCCGCCACCCCGAAGACGATGCGCAAGCTCGGACGTTCGGCGACGACGGCCATCGCGAGAAGTCTACAACGGGGCTCGCGCCCCGTCCTGAGCCCGGCGCCGCCCTACGGAGCGTCGCAGCTAGCGAACGCCTGCGAGTCGAGGACGGCCGGGAACGGACGGTACTGCGGGTTGCGGTAGAACTTGGGCTCGCCGGTGCGCATGTCGACCACGGTGAGCTCGACCTCGAGGTCGGTCAGCCCCGCCGCGTAGACCCAGAAGCTCTCGAAGTCCGGCAGGCCGCAGGCGTCGAGCACCTTGACGAAGAGCTCCAGGTTCTCCGGCCAGAAGAACCAGAGCGCCCCGCTGTCGGAGGAGAGCGCCACCGCTTGGGCGTCGCCGACGTTTCCCCCTGGCGTCGCGTAGCGTGCGGAAACGCGAAAGCGATCCCCTTGCAGACACAAATGCGTCGGGTCGGCGACACAGGCGCTTTCGGATGCGACCGTCAGCTCCGGAAGGCGCCCGGCGACCGCCCGATCAACTAGCGGCAGAGCCGAGCGCTCCATGTCACCGGTTACCGAAGTTGGAGAAGCGTTGGGCGTGGCACCGCAGACCGGCAACGAAGTGATCTCCCCGATCGGCGGGAACGGCGTCGCCTGGTCGTTGTCGAAGACCCAGGTCTGCCCGCTCCAGGTGTCGATCACCCCCACGGTCACCTCGAGGTCGGTCAGCCCCGCGGAGTAGATCCAGAAGTTGCCGTTCGTGCCACAGCCGTCCAAGAGCTTCAGCACGACCTCGAGGTTCTCCGGCGTGAAGAACCAGAACCCTCCCGACTCGGCGGTGAGCGGGATCGGCTCACCCACTCCCTGCGCTCCCGCGGGTGTCCGGTACCCCGCGCACACCTCGAACCGCCCGCCGTGCAGCTCCAATCCCTCTGCCTCGGGCCGGCAGCCGCGAAAGAATCGCCGCGCCTCGATGTCGTACACCTCGTCGTGCCCGGTCTCTCGCCACCCCTGCCACGTGACGAGGAAGGAGCCGTTGCTCGACAGCGCGACGTTGGGGAGCTCGTCGTAGTCCTCGGGCGCTCCGAGGCTCACGCGGAACTCGTCGCCGAGCGGCGTCCCGTCGGGGCGGAAGAGACGGGCCATGACTTCGGAAAACTCTCCGTTCGCCAGCAGGAAGTCGTGCCAGGCGATAACGAAGTTGCCACGCGCATCCATCGCGATGGTGGGCTCGCTCTGCCCTTCCGCCGCGTGCTGGTTGGCCTTGAGCTCGGGGGTCAGGGGTGCTCCGCCAGCGTCGAAGCGCCGGTAGACGATCTCCGAACCGTTTGGCGGCCCTTCAGCATCCGCCCAAGTAACCACCCAGTTGCCGGCGTCGTCCATCGCGACGTCGCAGAGAGACTGGTCACCCGCCCTGTGCTCGTTGACCACGAACTCACTACCCAACGCCACGCCCACGTGATCGTAGCGGCGCGCAAGGATGCCGAAGCCATCCCCGTCCACTCCACCCCCGTCGTTCCAGACGACGACGAAGCTGCCGTCTTCAGCTGCAGCAACTCTCGGCTGATACTGTTCGCCAGCTAGGTCCTCGTTGACTCGAAACGGCCCCAGCAGTTCACCGGTCGGACCCACGATCCTCGCGAAGATATCCATCGTGCTCGGAAACGGGACCTCGTTCAGAAACCCCTGATCCACGAGCGCGAACGACCTTTCCGAAACCAGGTCCACGTCCGGAAACCCGTTCTGGTACTCGACCTGGCCCTCCTCGAAAACGACCTCGCTCGACGCGGGCAGCCCGTCCGCTCCGATCCAACGATACGAGCGGTACCAAGCCACGAGCGCATCACCGGCCTTGGACATGGACATCTTCGGAACGCTGAAGGAGCCGAACATTTCGTTTGCGTGCCCCTCGTGAAGCGTCCGGTTCGCGGAATCGAGTTGCTTGTAGTTGACCCAACCCGCGGTGAACGGGATATCGCTATCCTGCCAGACAACAACAGCCTTACCGTCAGCACCAAGCTCGACCGCAGGGTCCGTTTGGTAGCCCTCGGCGACGCCGTTCACCTGGAACTGCACCCCAAGCGGGATCTGCGCGGAAGCCCGGGCGCCGAGTGACACTAGAAGCGCGACGAGGCCGCTTAGGGCCGCTCGACTCATCCTGTGATCGGGTCCGTCCACGCCTGCTCCCCTTGCTGCACGCTGCCATCCGCATTGTAGAGCTTGTTGAAGCTCCCGGCGGACTCCCCGTCGGTGTCGATCACCTCCCACCTCACTTCGGAGGCGCCATCCGCGGCGACACCAACGTAGAGAAGCCAGAGGTCCCCCGCCGGCGACTCGTTGATCTGGTAGGGAACACCATCGAGGGCCCCCGCGACGCTCACGCGCTGCCCACGAAGGGCCGGCTCGTGAGTAGTCTCGTCGACGCGCTCCCAGGCCACGACGCAGTCGCCTGCCATGCTGCAGCCAGCGTGCGAAGCATCGACTTCATAGCCCCCCTGGCTCCCGATTTCGACCACGTTTCCGACGGGGAACTCATTCGCATCGAAGGCTTGGCCGCGAATGTAGCTCCGTGTTGTCGTCAGGCTCCGTTCCGTCCACGTGATCAGGAACCGGCCCGTACTATCGGCGCCAACGGCTGGCCGAAGCTGGTCGAAGCCAGGTGCTTCGCTCACCTCGAATGCCGGCCCGAGGCTGGTGCCCGACGAGCTCAGACGCTTCGCGTAGATTCGAGCGGGGGTATCAGGTTCCGTTCGCTCCTCCCACGCCACGACGAAGTTCCCCCGTCCGTCCCGTGCCACCGCCGGGTTTCGGGGATAAACGCCGGCAGGGCTCTCGTAGATCTCGACCTCGGGGCCCACCGGAATCCCCGACAGGTCGTAGACCTGACCATTGAGTGCCGGCAACGCCTCCTTTTCCGGCCCCACACTTGGGTAGACCTCGATCGTGTTCGACGAGGAGCCGCTCCAAGCCATCTGCGCCGACGAACTCCTTCTCAAGAGCAGCACTTGATCAGAGCGCCCTAGAATCAGTGGCGTCGGATTCGTATACGTGTAGCTACCATCTCCGTTCGCTACAGCCGTGAAACTGCTTTGCCAAGTACCAGTGCGGGTGTTGTAAAGGGCTCTATTCAGAGTGGGATGTACGTTCGATCCATTGAGTTGAATCCTCACCGAACTGTTGTGGGGGAGATATGCCACGAGGATGCCCCCGGCACGCGCCAGCACCATCCTGGTGTCGTTGGGGCTCGGATTCCCGATGATGCGATCCTGCTCAGTCTGAGTCGTCAGAAAGTCCCACCACCAAGTGAGGCGGAGGCCATCTCCCATGATACGAGCCTGCTCGGAGAACGGCCTGTTCATGGCCGACTGGTAGCTCCTCCACCCTGCAACGACGGAGGGAATGTGATGCGGCGGGACGTGCGGCTCGTCGCCGCACGACTTGTAGGTCTTCATCCATTGCGGTCGCGAATCGTAGGGTCCGTTGCAGATTCCCCATTCCCAGAGGCCGGCCGATCCCATGGTGTATCCGGTGCTCCCGGAGAAGGCGGAAAGCCAGCCCGCCTGGCGCCCGCGATACTCATTGAAGTGAACATCGGCACTGCATGGCGTGGATGTGTTCCCGCTGCAATAACCATAATCGTAGATCGCCTCGAGATTCAGCGCGGGCTTCCTCGGGTTTCGGTAGTCGGTGGTGGGGCTTCCCCGCATCTCCTGTGCCAGAGTTCTCGCGCGGCCGGTCACTAGAGACAGAACATTGTCGTTGTGGCCGCTCTGAAAACCGTTCGCGTTCAGCCAAGATTGAGCGTGCGCGTCGCTCATGTCCTCCGAGCTGATCGTGCCGTAGTGGTTGACGAGCAGCGGGTAGATCAAGTTCGACCCACGGGCTGCCGCCGCTGCCGTGTTCATCAGGTCCTGAATGGTCTTGCCAGGGTAGGCGGTGTCTGTGGGCTTGTCATCGAACGGAGGCGAGAGGATCACGAAGTTGCCGCGGACCCTTGCCGCCAGGTTTCGAGCGAAGATCGCTACGTCGGGCTCCTGCGGATACCTGTCGTAGGGAGAGATCAGGCCCGCGAGCAGCACGGCGATACCCTGTTGATTCGCGTAGCGAATCATGCCGTCGATCTCCTCCCAGTACGCCGGGATCCAGCGACTGCAGTTGTTGGGCACCACGCCGCTCTCGGTGCAGGGTGAGAGCTTCTCGAATGGCGCCACTCCGAGCTTGTTCTTCGGGCCCCTATTGCTTCCAGTCGAAGGTTCACCCGCCCAGATCGGCGAGAGGCCGAGCTGGACGAGCGTGAAGTGCTTTGCCTTGCGATGGTCGATGTACTCGCGCCACTGGTTGCGGCACGCCTGAAGCGGCGCGGCCCAGGCGGTATCCCCCTGCCAGAAGAACCAGGAGCGATCGTAGTGAGAGATGGGCTCCTTCGTGACGACGGGAGGATTCCCCGTCGTGTAGCTGCGCTGGGTCAAGAAGCCGTGGCTGTAAAGTGGATGGTCTCCGCCGGCGTAGTTACTCACCGTGACCGTCCCGCTTTGTACCAGACCAGATTCCCCCTGAGCGCAACCGGAGATGCAGGCCGTGCTCCATGTCCAGGAGCCTGGAAACGGGCCGAATCCCATTCGAAAGGTGAACTTGTCGAAGCCATTCGACTTTCCATCCCAATACGCATATGTCCGGTATATGTAGGCCGGATCGGCATCCCACGTGAGCGTCGCCTGTACGACGACTTCACGGTACCCATTCGTGTAGATCTGGCTGCTCGTTAGGGTCTTCTGCCAGCACTTCCAACTCGTTGCCGTCGTGCCGGTGTCGCAGGATGGGTAAGCGGCGGTGTTGTCGCAGGTGATGGCTTCCGGAGCGTCGGGCTCCCCGCCTTCGGGCGCGTCCTGCGCCCAGGCCGATGCCGTAATCCAGGCCCCAGCGAAGAGAAGCAGCGACGCGACGATCGTTCCTGAAGTTCGGCACTTCCATCTCATCAGTGTTCCCTCCTTCGAGCGTGATGGCGGGTGGCCTCGCCGTCCGCGGCGAGAGATCCCCATCCACCTATACAGAGCCTTTGGGAGGGCGGTTTATACCCCTGGGTCGCAGATGTTTTTCGGTTTTCCGGCGGCGACCCGCCGCGCGGCGCGCTGGGCGCGGGCGATCCGGGGGCCGACCTGATGCACCGCGCAGCCGACCGCGGCGGCGATTTCGCGATGGCGCAGGCCCTGGACATGGAGACAGAGAAGGCGCCTCTGATCTGGTTGGAGCTTGCGCAGAGTCTCCCGAACGAAGATCTCGGTTTCGGTGCTCGCCGGTACCGCTGGAAGGGCTTCGACCTCCATCGTCGCATCGCGTCGGCGCTCCGCGCCCTTCACGTCGCTCGTTTCGGCGAATACGTGACTGAGCACCTCGAGCGACCAGGTGATCTTGCTCACCACCCGCCCGCGCCACCGGACGAGGCGCAGCAGCACCTCGCCGACGAGGTCCGCGGCGAGGCTTCGGTCCTGCGTCAGGCGCCGTGCCCGGGCCGTGATCTCGGCGACGACGAATCGCCATTCGGCGGATGACGAACGGCTCCCGCCCTGGATGGACATGAGAGCTCCTCCCATCAAAGTAGTTCCCTGGAAGGGCCGGAACGTGACAGACGAGAGAGAAGAAAACTCGCTTCCACCCGAACGGGTGGCGGCAGCCCGTTTCTTGGAGTGGGGAGCCGCTCTCTGCGAGCGCGCTTACCCCAGGAGCTCGCGCAGGCGGGCGTGACCGGTGCGGGAGACGGGGAGCTTGGTGCCGTCCTGGAGGATGGCGATCCAGCTGTCCTTGGCGTAGAGCTCGAGGCGGGCGAGGCGCTCGACGTTGAGGAGATAGGAGCGGTGGATGCGCACGAAGCGCCGTGGGTCGAGCTGCGACTCGAGGTCGGCCATCGTCTGCTGCTTCGAGTAGCGCTTGCCTGCCGAGGCGAAGGAGAGGTAGTCGTCCTTCGCTTCGACGAAATCGATCCTGCCGAGCGCGAGGACGTGGATCCGCCCCTCCTCACGGATCAGCACCCGCTCGAGCGAGCGCCCGGGCGGGAGCGCCGCGGCGGCGAGGCCAGCGGGCTCGCGGCGCGGCGCGCCGGTGGCCAACCGCTCGGCGGCGCGAGCGAGCGCGGCCGAGAGGCGCTCGGGCTCGACCGGCTTCAACAGGTAGTCGACCGCGTGCACGTCGAAGGCCTTCACCGCGTACTCGTCGTAGGCGGTGACGAAGACGACCGCCACCCGCTCGCCCAGGAGCTCCAGCACCTCGAAGCCCGAGAGCTTGGGCATCTGGATGTCGAGGAACATCAGGTCGGGCGCGAGCTCCTCGGCGAGCTTCACCGCCTCGAAGCCGTTCGCCGCCTCGCCGACCACCTCGACCTCCGGATGCTCGGCCAGGAGCTCGCAGAGCGCCTGCCGCGCCAGCACCTCGTCGTCGACGATCAGGGCGCGCACCGCCGAAATCCTCTCACGCCGCCGGCGTCGCCGGGAGCAGCAGGCGCACCCGGTAGCGCTCGGGGGCGGCCTCGATGTCGAGCCGCGCGCGGTGCCCGAAGAGCGCTTCGACCCGCGCCTTGACGTTGGCGAGCCCCACCCCGGCGCCGCGCGAGGTGGGGCGCTCCGGATCGCACGGGTTCTCCACCGCGAGCTCCAGCAGATCGTCGCGCCGCGCGGCGCGCACCGTGACCTCGCCGCCGTCGATCAGGTGGGCGATGCCGTGATGCACCGCGTTCTCGATCAACGGCTGGAGAACGAGCGGCGGCACCGCGAAGGTGAGCGTCTCCTCGGCCACGTCGAGCCGGGTCTTCAACCGTTCGCCGAAGCGTACCTCCTCGATCGCGAGATAGGTCTCGGCGAGATAGAGCTCTTCGGAGAGCGGGATCTGCTCGCGCTGGCCGAGCCCCAGGCTCTTGCGGAAGAAACCGGCCATCAGGTAGCACATGCGGCGCGCCGCCTTGGGATCCGAGCCGATCAGCGCCGAGACCGAGTTCAGGCTGTTGAACAGGAAGTGGGGGTCGAGCTGCTGCTTCAAGCTCTTGAGCTCGGCCTCGCGGGCGTGCACCTGGAGCTCGAGCGCCCGGCGCTCCGCCGCCTGGCCGCGCTCGACCACCGCGAAGAGGAAGTGGACCAGAGCGGCGACCACGAAGAGCACCACGCCGAAGACGAAGAACAGCGGCAGCGCCTCGTCGAAGCGCTGCGGGAGCGCCGCGAAGCGCGGCGCGCCGGCGAGCCCGCGCGCCCAGAGCCAGCCGATCGCCGTCCACACCGCCGCCATGGCGAAGGAGGCGACGAGCAGCATGAACACCAGGCGCGGCGCCATGGCGCGCTCCGACGGCAGCTGGCGCACGGGATACCAGACCGCGAGGCACTGGAAGCCGTAGATCAGGGCCATCGGCAGCGCGAACGTGGTGGCCGCGGCGAGCCCGCCCGGCGCCACCTCCTCGAAGAGGAGGACGAGCAGGGCGCCGAAAGCGGCCACCACCACGAGGTAGAGAAAGAGCCGGGAGGGACGCTCGAGGATCGGGTGCACCGCGGTCCTCAGTTCTTCACTTCGATGCCGCCCATGAAGGCGACACCGCGGACGGTCAACCGGCCGTCGACCTTCGACGGGTCGGAGATGGGCCGCGTCTTGTCCTCGAGCGCGCCCATCACCGGCATCACCTCGCCGCGCACCTGCCAGGTCTCGGGCACCTTGATCTCGATCCCACCCCAGACCGCGAAGGCGTCGATCACCGCGCCCTCGGGAGCGGTCTTGGCGCCGCGCAGGTCGAGCTCGACCCCGCCCATGAAGGCGCCGACATCGCCGCCCCGGAAGGCGGGCGAATCGTTCTTGCGCACGTTGCCGCTCATCAGCGCGAAAGCGCGCACCGTCGAGCCGAGGTCGTCGCCTCCGGCGCCGCCGCGGCCCGCCCGGCCGGGGATCGCGCGGGCGATCAACGAGCCGCCGACCAGGAGCAGGAGGAGAGGAAAGAAGAGCTCCCAGAAGCCGACGTCGATCCATCCCAGAGCCTCGGCCAGCAGCCAGACGCCGCCGGCGAGCCAGGCCCAGCCCCAGGGGCTGCCCTGCGCCAGGCAGCCGGCGCCGATGGCGAGGAGAATGGCCGGGAAGAAGTAACGCAGCACGTCGCCCGCGTCGAGCAGGTCGAGGTTGTCGGCGAGCAGCAGCGCGCCGAAGCCGACGATCGCGAGGCCGAGAATCATGCGCGGCGCGAGCAACGTGGCGAGCGCCGAAGCACGACGCGGTTCGAGCTCAAGCGACATGAGAGTCTCCTTGCTTGCGCCGCGGGCGCATGAACGGCTTGGCGAGGATCTCGAGCCCGGCGGCGATGATGAAGATCGGCCAGGCGGTCCCCCAACTCAGGCCCCAGACGTTCCAGATCGAGATCCAGCCGTAGACGCCGGCGAGGATCAGCCAGAGCCCGTTGCCGCACCCCTCGCCGCGCTGGAAGAGCAGCTTGACCGTGCCCAGCGCGATCAACAGGAAGGGCCAGTAGCTCCAGATCCGCTGCCCCTCGATCCAGCCCAGGTTGGCGGCGAGCAGCGCACCGCCGAGCACCGCGAGAAAGAGCCCCCAGACCAGGCGACCGACGCTTCGTTCACGGGTTTCGTCCATCTTGTCGCTCCTTGGCGCCCCACGTTTCTCGGCATCCACGAGGAACCTACGCCGCGCCGGCCCGCCTGTCATCGTCCGGCCGGTGGACGGAGGCGCGCGACCGGCGAGCGCCGCCTTTGGGCTAGCATCTTCGGCGCCGATGCGCTCCGCCGACTCCAACGCCCGCGCGCCCCGCCGGGTTCTCGTCGTGCGGCTCTCGGCGATCGGCGACATCGTGCACACCCTGCCCGCCGTCGCCGCCCTCGCGGCGGCCGGGCACGCGGTCGTCTGGGCGGCGCAACCCGCCGGGCGACCGCTCGTGGAACGCAATCCTGCGGTCACCGAGACGATCGCCATCCCCGGCCGGCGGGTGCGCTCCTGGGGGGAGCTCGCGGCGGCCTTCCGCGCGCTGCGCGCCCGGCGGTGCGAGGCGGCGCTCGATTTCCAGGGACTCTGGAAATCGGCGTTCTGGGCCCGCGCGAGCGGTGCCCGCCGCACCCTCGGCTTCGCCGGCCGCGCGCGGCGCGAGCCGCTCTCCGGACTGCTCTTGGGCGAGCGCCGGCCGCTGCCGGAGGGCATTCACCACGTGATCGACAAGAACCTCGCCCTGCTCGCGGGCCTCGGCATCGCAGCCATCGGCGAGCGCCGCTTCCCGCTGCCGCCGGTCGACCGCGAAGCGGCGAGGGTCGCCCGCGAGCTCGCGGCGCTCGGCCTCGCGGCGCCGGTCCTCGTCCACCCGGGCGGCGGCTGGCCGGGCAAGCTCTGGCCGGCCGAGCGCTACGGCGAGCTCGCCCGCCGGCTCGCCGCGCACGGCTTGCGGACCCTGGTCAGTTGGGGACCGGACGAGGAAGGGCTCGCCGACCGGGTGGTCGCCGCGGCGGGCGGCTCGGCGATCAAGTGCTTTCCGGCGACGCTCCTCGAGCTCGTCGCGCTGGCGCGCTCGAGCGCCGTGGCGGTCGCCGCCGATACCGGGCCGCTCCACCTCGCCGCCGCGGCCGGCACCCCGGTGGTCGCCCTCTTCGGACCGACCGATCCGGCGCGCAACGGCCCGTGGGACCCGGCCGATCGAGTGGTCGCTCGCCGGCCCGCCTGCTTCCCCTGCCACCGCCGCGACTGCCCGACGCACGCCGGCGTGATGCGAGAGCTGCCGGTCGACGAGGTTGCCGACGCCGTGCTCGCTCGCCTGGAAGCCAGCCGGCGGGCAGGGCGCCGCGATGTCTGAGGCGGCGCGCGAGCTCCTCGCGCGGGTCTTCGGCTTCGCTACCTTCCGCGGCGACCAGGAGGCGGCGATCGACGCGCTCGCCGCGGGCCAGGATGTCTTCGTCCTCTTTCCGACCGGCGGCGGCAAGTCGCTCTGCTACCAGATCCCGGCGCTCCTCAGACGAGGCACCGGCGTCGTCGTCTCGCCGCTCATCGCCCTCATGCAGGACCAGGTCGCGGCCCTGGCCGAGCTCGGCGTCGCCGCCGAGTTCCTCAACTCCAGCCTCGACCTCGGCGCGCAGAACGCGGTCGAGCGCCGCTTCCTCGCGGGCGAGCTCGATCTGCTCTACGTGGCGCCCGAGCGCCTGCTCACCGAGCGCTGCCTGGCGCTCCTCGAGCGCGCGCCGCTCGCTCTCTTCGCGATCGACGAGGCGCACTGCGTCTCGCAATGGGGGCACGACTTCCGCCCCGAGTACCTGGGCCTGGCGGCGCTCGCCGAGCGCTTCCCGGGCGTGCCCCGCATCGCGCTCACCGCGACCGCCGACCCGCCGACCCGGCGGGAGATCGTCGAGCGGCTGGCGCTCAGGGCACCGCGGCAGTTCGTGGCGAGCTTCGATCGCCCGAACCTGCGCTACCGGGTGGTCGACAAGGAGGACGGCGGGCGGCGGCAGCTCCGGAAGCTCCTCACCGACGAGCATCCCGGCGCCGCCGGCATCGTCTACCGGCTGTCGCGCGCCAAGGTCGAGTCGACCGCCGCCTGGCTCGCCGAGCAGGGCTTCACGGCGCTGCCCTACCACGCCGGTCTCGACGCCGAGGTGCGGCGGCGCCACCTCGCGCGCTTCCGCGCGGAGGACGGCGTCATCGTCGTCGCCACGGTCGCCTTCGGCATGGGGATCGACAAGCCCGACGTCCGCTTCGTCGCCCATCTCGACCCGCCGCGCAGCCTCGAGGCCTACCACCAGGAGACGGGACGGGCCGGCCGCGACGGCGCGCCGGCCGACGCCTGGATGACCTACGGTCTGGGGGACGTCGTGCAGCTCGCCGCGCTGATCGACCAGGGGAGCTCGCCCGAGCGGCGGCTGGTCGAGCGGCGCAAGCTCGACCAACTGCTCGCCTACTGCGAGACCACCGCCTGCCGCCGCCAGGTGCTGTTGCGCCACTTCGGCGAAGAGCGCGCCGAGCCGTGCGGCAACTGTGACACCTGCCTCGAGCCGATCTCGACCTGGGACGCGACCGTCGCGGCCCAGAAGGCTCTCTCCGCGGTCTACCGCACCGGCGGGCGCTTCGGCGCCCAGCACCTGGTCGACGTGCTCACCGGCGAGGCGACCGAGAAGGTGCTGCGCCACGGCCACGATCGCCTGTCCACCTTCGGCGCCGGCAGCGACCTCGAGGCGAAGCGCTGGCGCACGATCCTCCGCCAGCTGGTGGCGCGCGGCTTCCTCGCGGTCGACCTCGCGGGCCACAACACGCTCGCGCTCACCGCGCTCGCCGCGCCGGTGCTGCGCGGCGAGCAAGAAGTCGCGCTGCGCGCCGAGCGCGAGCGCCTACGCAAGCCTGGGCGGCGGAGCGGTGCGACGCCGCTCGACGGCGCCGACGGCGCGACGGCGGAGCGTCTCGAACGGTTGCGAGAGCTGCGCCGCGAGCTCGCCAAGGCGGCTTCCGTGCCGGCCTACGTCGTCTTCCACGACGCGACGCTGGTGGAGATCGCACGACGCCTTCCGACCACGCTCGCCGAGCTCGCGACGATCCCCGGAATCGGCGAACGGAAGCTCGCGCGGTACGGTGCTCGCGTGCTCGCGATCCTCACCGCACCCGAGGAGCGCAAAGTTTTTTCGTGAAACCTCTTGCATCTGGAAGAAAAATGAGCACAATGAAGAGCAAATCAATGCTCTTTCGCATCCACTGACTGTCGCGGCCTCTCTCGTCGAGAGCCGACAGCCCGATCGCGGAGCGAGAGAGAGCGATCGCAAGATCGCCTAACCCGAGGAGGCAACGCATGGCAGCGAAGAAGAAGGCTGCGAAGAAGGCCGCCAAGAAGCCCGCCAAGAAGGCGAAGAAGCCGGTCAAGAAGGCGAAGAAGGCTGCCAAGAAGCCCGCCAAGAAGGCGAAGAAAGCTGCCAAGAAGCCCGCCAAGAAAGTGAAGAAGGCAGCCAAGAAGGCGAAGAAGGTAGCCAAGAAGCCGGTCAAGAAGGCGAAGAAGGCAGCCAAGAAGCCCGTCAAGAAGGCGAAGAAGCCGGCCAAGAAGGCCGCGCCGAAGATGGCGGCTCCCGCTCCGCCGCCCCCGCCGCCGGCGCCGATCATGCCGGTGTCGATGTAGTCGGGCGTCGGTTCGCTTCGCAGCTCGAGCCCCGGTGGCGCGTCCGCGCCATCGGGGCTTTGTTCATCGCGTCACCAGCCGCCGCCGCCACCGCCACCGCTCGAGCTGCCACCGCCACCGCCCCCGCCGCCGCTCGAGCTCGGGGCCGGTACGCCCGCCGACATCGCGGTCGCCGCCATCGCCCAGGTCGCGCTCGCCCCGGCGCCACCGAACGCTCCGCCGCCACCGCTCCAACCACCGCCCCCCGTCGGCGATCCGGTCGACGTCCAGGTCGAGCCCCCGGCACTGCGCGAGGCGTCGCCGAAAGCGCGGAACCAGCGATCCATCTGCGGCGCGAGACCGAAGGCGAGCAGGTAGGGGAACCAGCGATCCTCGAGCCGCGGCTCGCGGCGTGCGAGCTCCCCCACGAAGTAGCGCCGCGCGGCGGCGAGCTCGCGCCGGCGCTCCAGGCTGACCGCGCTCTCGCGGGTCGCGAGCAGATTGAGCAGAAAACGACCGATGCCCAACGCGAGGAGCGCGCCACCGAGCGGCGCGGCGAGCGAGACCCCGGGCCAGCGCGCGAATCCGACGAGCGCTGCGAGTTGGAGGAGGAACGTCGTGGCGAGCGCCACCGCCGGTCCGATCAGGCGGCCGACGCGCGATTGACCGACCAGCGCGCCCACCAGCCCCGGAAGCGAGGCGACCAGAAGCACCGGCAGGAGAAGGAGCGCCGGCATTCTCGACGCCGGGAAGCCGACGGCGACGACCCCGAGTAACGTCAGCCCGGCGAGCAGCAGCTGCGCGGTCGGCAGTCGGGCGGGCCGCGGGCTGTCGGCGGCGAAGCCGCGCAGCCGTTGGAGTCCGCTCTCGAGCCCGGCGCGGATCCGGCTGGCCGGGTCGAATCCGGTGCCGCGATAACGCTCGCGCAGCGTCCGCGTGTCGGTCTCGCTCGCCTCCCCGAAGAGGGCATCGATCAAGCGCCGCTCCGGTTCGTTGAACGCTTCCCGCGCCACCAGACAGCGCAACTTCAGCTCGTGCCCGCGGAACCACCGCCCGCGGCTCTCGACCTCCGAGGCGAGCTTGCCCTCCTGCGTGAGCCGGGCGAGCATCGCCGCGACCTCCGGCGCCGCGATCGTGCGGTCCCAGGCGGCGCCGACGAGCTCGGGAGCGAGCGCGAAGACCTTCTCGTCGAGCCATCCGGGGCCGCTCACTTCGGGCAGCGGCGCGAACCGGCCGAGCGCCCGCTCGCGCGCCCGGAAGCGCGCCACCAGCACCGCCCATCCCAGGACGAACGCCGCGGCGATCGCGGCGACCACCAGCCCGGCGAGCCGTGCCGGCGCGGCGAACGCAGGCTCCGCGGCGCCTACGTGCACCAGCTCGGCGCGCACCACGAATCCTTCGCCCGGCGGGAGCGGCCCGCCCTGGTAGCTCACCGGGAGCGGCGAGGCGCTCCGCCAAGCGGAATCGAGCGCGAGACGCACCTCAACCCGCTCGATCGCCCCGTCGCGCTCCGCGAAGGCGAAGTCGTGCGCCAGGCGGTATCTCCCCTCCCCTTCGCTCACCAGGGCGCCGGTCAGCCGGTAGTCGAGACGATAGGCGAGCTCGGTCGAGTCGAAAGGTGGATCGGAGGGGAGCCGGCTGCGCCAGCGCACGGTGTTCGAGCTCGTCCAGTCCCAGTGGTCCACCGCCGCGAGATCGCCCCGCACGAGCTCGCGTTCGGGCCCGATCGGTCCGGCGAGACGCACGATGCGGTCGAGGGTCAGTCGCTGGCCGAGCGGGAGGCGAAAGCGCCGCTCGCCGCCGTTCCAGTCGCCGGTGAAGCGCATGCGCTGCAGTTCGGAGATGGCGAGCGTGCCGTCGCTCTCCAGCCGCGCCTCGACCTCGAGAGCGGGCCAGGAGAGCTCCCGCCCGGCAGCCGGGCCGGCGGCCAGCGCGAGCAGCAGGAGGACGGGTGAACGGCGGCTGGGCAGGGGGCGGGACATCGGGGCCTCCGGAGGGATTCCCGTATACTACGGTGGTCGTTGAACCGACGACTTCGCCCCCCCAGGAGATCCTCCGTGTCGACCAAACCACTCGCTTTCGTTGCCGCACTCTTGCTTCTCGCCGCACCGCTCGCCGCGGCCAAGGAGAAGGCCCCGGTCCCGGGCCCGTTCCAGCTGATCGTCCAGGGCCCGGATGGCGCCCCGGCCCCCGACGCCGACGTGGCTCTGACCTGCGCCGCGGTCGAGCCCCCGTTCAGCTTCTCCGGCAAGACCGACGCCGAGGGCAAGGCCACCGGCACCCTGCCCGACTTCGTGCACGTCTACACGCTCAAGGTTCAGAAGGCGGGTTTCCGCCCCTTCGAGGAGACCATCGACCTGACCTCGCAGAAGCTCAAGAAGGGGCAGACGGCGCAGATTCAGATCCAGCTCGTGAAGATGGGCGCCCCGGACTACTACATGGAAGCGGTGGCGGCGATCCAGGCCAAGGACATGGCGACGGCCCAGTCGAAGCTCGAGCAGGCGGTGGCGATCGATCCGCAGTTCCAGAAGGGCCACAGCGTCCTCGCCATGGTGTACCTCGAGCAGAAGGGCTGGGAGGCCGGGCTGGCCGCCGCCGACCGGGCGCTCGAGCTCGACCCCAAGGACGTCCTCGCGCTACGCAGCCGGTACGACGCCCTCGAGGCCCTCGGCCGCGTGCCGGAGGCGGAGGCCGCGCTCGCCACGCTCGCCGCCACGGATCGTTCCCCCGACACCGCGCGCATCCTGTTCAACGCCGGCGCCGCGGCCTGGAAGAAGCAGGACGGCGAGCGCGCCCGGCTGCTCTTCCAGGAGGCGGTCGCGGTCGATCCCAAGCTCTACCAGGCGCACAATGCGCTCGCCGAGATCTCGATCGCCGAGAAGAAGTGGGATACCGCGCTCGCCGAGCTCGACCAGGTGATCGCCATCACGCCGCGCAACTTCAAGGCCTACGAGC
>CAZPZW010000055.1:0-15768 GCA_964591165.1 uncultured Thermoanaerobaculia bacterium
GTTGTGCTTCGACGCCTCGACCTCGAGCGGGTTCTCCTCGGCGAGGTCGCGCATGGCGACCACGTCCTTGTGACGGAAGAGGGCGTTGTCGTCGAAGTTCATCTTGGCGTCGAGCGCCACGACGTCGCCCTGCGCGGTGATCATCAGCGGATTGATCTCGGCGAGGGACGCGTCGGCGTCGAGGTAGGCCTGCATCAGCGCCATCACCAGCTTCGCTCCCTTGCCGGCCGTCTCTCCGGAGAGCCGGAGCTTGCGCGCGATGCGTCGGGCCTGGAAGGGCTGGATTCCCAGCTGCGGATCGATCTCCTCGCGATGGATCGCGGTCGGGTCCTTCTCCGCCGTTTCCTCGATGCTCATGCCGCCGGCTGCCGACGAGATGATGATCGGGCGTCCGGACTGGCGGTCGAGCGTGACCGCGAGGTAGAGCTCGCGCGCGATGTCCGCGGCCTCCTCGATCAGCACTTTCTGCACCTTCTGGCCTTCCGGCCCGGTCTGCGGCGTCACCAGCTGCATGCCGAGGATCTGGCCGGCCCACTGCTCGGCCTCGGCCGGTGACTTGGCGAGCTTCACGCCGCCCCCCTTGCCCCGCCCGCCGGCATGGATCTGCGCCTTCACCACGCACTTGCCGCCCAGCTCTTCGCAAATCGCCCGCGCCTCCGCCGGGCTCTCGGTCACCCGCCCGCGCGGCGTGGCAACGCCGTAGCGGCGGAGAATCTCCTTCGCCTGGTACTCGTGGATCTTCAACGGTCCCTCCTCGCTAGCTCGCCGTCGGACGACGGCACGAGAAGTCTATCGAAATCCGCCCGGCCGGGCGCCGGAGTTGCGATTCAGGGAATCTTGAGCACGAGCACGGTCAGGTCGTCCTCGCGCTCGGCTCCGCCGGTGAAACTCTCGAGCGCCGCGAGCACCCGGTCGCGCACGAACACCGCGCCGTAGCCGGCGAGCTCGGAGAGCACCTTCTCCAGACGCTCGAAGCCGAACGACTCGTCCGAGTGCTCGCGCCGCGCCTCGACGACGCCATCGCTGCACAGGAAGATGAGATCGCCGGCTTCCAGTCGGGCGACGTGCGGATCGATCTCGATCGTCTCGCGCACGCCCAGCGGATAGGCCACCGACTCGAGCACCTCGACCTTGCCGTCGCGGCTCACCCGGTAGGGGAAGAGATGCCCTGCGCTCGCGAAGTGCATCTCCCGACGGCGGGGATCGACCACCGCATAGCAGAGCGTCGCCAGGAGCCGCTTGCGCGCGCTCTGGAAGACCATCCGGTTGAGCGTCCGGAAGACCGCCGCCACCGTCGGGTCGAAGGTGACCTGCACGGCGAGCGCCGACTTGGCCATCGACATCACCAGCCCCGACGAGACGCCGTGGCCGGCGACGTCGCCCACCGCCACCGCGAGGCGGCCGTCCTCGAGGGCGAGGACGTCGTAGAAATCCCCTCCTACCTCGGTCGCCGGCAGATAGGTGTGGGCCAACTCGACGCCGGAGAGCTGCGCCGGCAGCTGCGGCAGGATCGAGCTCTGGATGTTGCGCGCCGTCTCGAGCTCGACGCGCTGGCGCTCGCGCTCGGCGATCCGCCGGACGTGCGGCGGCACGTCCTCGTAGCGGTAGAGGAAGGTCTTGGCCGACAGCAGATGGCGCGCCGAGAGGAGCAGGGGAACGGCGCCCGCCAGCAGCCCGAGCCAACCCTGGAGCTGCACCCCGGGAGACACGGCGTGGACGAAGGGATAGAGGCTCACCACCGCGGCGCTGGTGAAGCTGGCGATCAGCGTGGTCAGCAGGTCGGTGGCGAAGAAGAGCACGACCAGGACGAGGCTGGACAGGATCCAGATCGGAATGCCGGAGCCCAGCGGCAGGGTGATCACCGGAGCGAAGAAGACGAAGCTCGTCGCCAGAGCGGCGATCGCCCCGCCGACCACCCGACCGAGTCGCCGCACCAGCAGCGGCAACAGGAAGAGGCGGCCGAAGAGCGTCGTGTAGAGGCTGAAGACGAGCAGGAAGAGCACCAGCGCGAGCGCCGGGAAGCGGGAGTGATTCCAGAACGGGCCGAACTGGAAGGAGATCGGCGCGTAGGCGCCCCAGCGCGCGAGCGGCAACAGCGCGAGGAAGGTCAATCCGGCGAGCGCGAAGCCCGCCGCGTAGCCGCGCAGCGCGGAGAACGCCACCGTCCGGTTGTCGAAGGCGCGCTGGAAGAGCGCATCGAAAGCCGCCAGCTTCCGGCCCCAGCGCTCGCGGCAGAGCGACTCGCCCACCGACCAGGAGAGGAACGAGGCGATCGCCATGGGCAGGAAGAAGATGACCACCATCTGGCCGCCCCAGACCCAGGCCACCTGGCGACGCGACAACGCGCCCCAGAACTGCCCCTGCGTCGAGCCCGCGGCGACCAGCGCCATGAGGAGCACCGAGGCGCCGAGGCTCAGCGCCGCGATCTGCAGCCCGCGCTGCACGCCGATCTCCCCTTCGTGGTAGCGCTTGAGGAAGTAGGGTGCAACCAGCGGCAGGACGAGGAAGATGGAGAAGAAGGCGAACTGGCTGTAGAGGGTGATCGGCTGCAGGAGCGCCGTCACCTGCTCCTGGTTCGGATCCTCGTTGAACAGGGAGAAGCCGGCGAGCTCGTCGCCGGCGAAGTGCACGTCGATTCCGGTGCGCAGGCGGTCGCCGAGCGGCTTGACGCGGTCCGAGTAGCGCACCACCAGGTCGGTCCGTTTCTCGAGGTCCTTGCGCCGCACCGTCGGCGGCTCGAAGTGGGCGCGCTCGATCCCCTGCTCGTCGAGCAGCCGATCGGCGCGCCGCAGGGCCTCCTCCTCGGCGATGGCCTGCCCGGCCGCCTCGGCCTTGAACCCGCGCCGCAGGCTCAGCACCTGGCCGTCGAAGGCGAGCCGCGCCTGATGCGTCCAGTCGCGCGGCGAGGCGCCCGGGGGATAGACCGTGATCTCCCAGACCAGCACGCGGTGACGCAGGTCCGAGGCCCTCGCCGACCCGGCGTCTACGGTCTGGAGTGCTTGCAGCAGGCGATACTCGAGAGCCGCGTCGTCGTCCATGCGCGCGACCACGAACGGATCCTGCGGCAGCTCGCCGAGCGACCCGAGCCGCTCGAGGGCGATCTCCCGGGCCGCTTCGCGATCGATCCGCCAGTCGTCGGGGAAGAACGGAAAGGCGCGCGGGAACGCCCAGAGGCAGAGCACCGCTCCGGCGATCAGGACCGCCAGCCAACCGATCGTCTTGCCGTACCTCTCGGGCATGTCGCGAAATCTCCTCGCGAAAGGACTTACGCACCGGCGGCGCGCGGGTTTCCCGGTCGGGATGCGGGCGCAAGCTAGCACAGGCCGACCGCCGGCAGCCGCGTGCTAGTCTGCCGGCCGTGAGCTGGGAAGCGCTGCTCGCCGCCGCCGACGACGCGCGCTCGCGCGCCTATTGCCCGTTCAGCCGGTTCGCCGTGGGCGCGGCGGTGGAGACCGAGTCGGGCGCCAGGTTCGCGGGTTGTAACGTCGAGAACCGAAGCTACGGCTTGGCGCTGTGCGCCGAGCGCGCCGCGATCGCGGCGGCGGTCGCGGCGGGCCATCGCAGCTTCCGCCGGCTGGTCGTGGTCGCCGCGAGCTCGCCGCCGGCCCCGCCGTGCGGCATGTGTCGCGAGACGTTGGCGGAGTTCTGCCCCCCCGAGCTGCCGATCCTGCTCACCAACCCAGCCGGGGAGCGTCGAGAGGTCACTCTGGGGGAGCTCTTCCCGCTCCCCTTCCGCTTCCCCCCCGCGCAACCTTGAGGGCCCCCTCGACGTAACCAGGCTCTCGAGACCCCATGGATTCCCGAGAGGAGCACCGCACGTGAAGTCGAAACTCGCCGTCTGCCTCGCGATCGCCCTGGCGGCCAGCGGCCGCCTCGCCGCCGAGCTCCCGAAACCCCCCGAGCTGCGCCTTCCAGAAGTCGCCAAGCCATTGAAGATGAAGGTCGATCTCACCATCCTCCCGGACCAGGAGAAGTTCGACGGCAAGGTCGAGATCGAGCTCGAGCTGACGGCAACCACCCGCCTGCTCTGGCTCAACGCATCGCAGCTCGAGATCGCGGCGGCGAGCCTCGAGGCGGGCGGCGAGCGACAGCCGGTGACCGTCGTCGCCGGGGGCCAGGACTTCGCCGGCTTCGACTTCGGCCGCGAGGTAGCGCCGGGCCGGGCGACGCTCCGCGTCGCTTACCGCGGCGAGCTCGATCCGATGGAGACCGACGGCCTCTTCCGCCAACAGGACAACGGCAACTGGTACGCCTTCAGCCAATTCGAGTCGACCTACGCCCGGCGCGCCTTCCCCTGTTTCGACGAACCGAGCTACCGCGTTCCCTGGCAGCTCACCTTGCACGTCCGGGCCGAGCATCTCGCGGTCTCCAACACCCCGACAGTGACCGAGCGCCCGGAGGGCGACGGCATGAAGGCGGTCGAGTTCGCGACCACCCCCCCGATCTCCTCCTATCTGGTCGCGCTCGGCGTCGGCCCCTTCTCGGTGATCGACGCGGGAACCTGGGGGCGCGCCAAGACGCCGGTGCGCATCATCGTGCCGCGCGGGCACGAGGCCAAGGCGGCCTATGCCGCCCAGACAATGGGACCGATCCTGGTCGCGCTGGAGGACTACTTCGACATCCCCTATCCGTTCGGCAAGCTGGACAACCTGGCGATCCCGCAGACCGTCTCGTTCGGTGCGATGGAGAACCCCGGCCTGGTTACCTATGTCGACCGGTTGCTGCTGATCGACCCGCAGCAGGGCGGACTCCAGCGCGAGCGCAGCTACGCCAGCACGGCGGCACACGAGAACGCCCACCAGTGGTTCGGCGATCTGGTCACCATGGTCTGGTGGGACGACATCTGGCTCAACGAGGGTTTCGCCACCTGGGCCGGCGGCAAAGCGCTCGCCCGCTGGAAGCCCGAGTGGCAGACCGAGAGCGAGACGGCCGAGCAGCGCGTCGAAGCCATGGGCGCCGACAGCCTCGCTTCCGCGAAGCCGGTGCGTCGCCCGATCCGCAACAGCGGGGACATCGTGTCCGCATTCGATGGCATCTCGTACCAGAAAGGCGGTGCGCTGCTGTCGATGTTCGAGGCCTGGATGGGCCCGGAGCGTTTCCGCCAAGGGATCCAGCGCTATCTGCGCAAGCACGCCTGGTCCAACGCGACCTCCGACGACTTCCTGGCCGCATTGGCGGCCGAGGGAGCGCCCGAGGTCGCCTCCTCGTTCGCCAGCTTCCTCGATCAGCCGGGCGTCCCCGTGGTCTCGGTGGCCACCGATTGCAGCAGCGCGCCCGCCCAGGTCACCCTGGCCCAGCGCCGCTACGTGCCGCTCGGCTCGCCGGTCGACCGTGCCCGGACCTGGCAGGTGCCGGTCCGCCTGCGCTACGGTGCCGGTGACCGCGTCGGCGAGGCCAGAGTGCTCCTCCAGGGCAGCCGTGCGACGAGCACGCTCGAGTTCTGTCCCGAGTGGGTCGAAGGCAATGCCGGTGGGCTCGGCTACTTCATCACCGAGTACCGCGCTCCGCTCTTCGACCGCTTGGCGGCGCGCGGGGGCGCGCTCGGCGTGCCGGAGCAGGTCGCGCTGCTCAAGGACGCCAACTTCCTCTTCGCCGCGGGGGACCTGCCAGCGGCCAGCGCGCTGGGGCTCCTCGAGCGCTTCGCGGCTAGCGACAGCCGGCTGGTGGTCGAAGCGGCGATCGAGATCGCCGAGTCGATCGACGAGCATCTGGTCGCGGCCGACCGCCGGGCGAACTATCACCGCTTCATCGATCGGCTGTTCGGGAGCCGGGCGAGGGCCCTCGGGTTGGTGCCGCGCGACGGCGAGAGCCTCGACGACAGCCTGTTGCGGCCGCGGCTCTTCGCGCTGGTCGCCGACGTCGGCGAGAACCGCGAGCTGCGCCGGGAGGCGCGGCGCCTGGCCGACGCCTGGCTCGCCGATCCCTTGGCGATCCATCCCGACATGCTGGGCTACGTGCTGCGCGTCGCGGCGCGCGACGGCGACGCCGCTTTCTTCGATCAGCTGGTCGCGGCCGGCGACAAGCTCGAGGACCGGCGAGCCCGGCAACAGCTCTTCCGCGCGCTCGGCGCCTTCCGTGATCCGGCCGCGGTGCGCAAGGGGCTCGACCTCGTCCTCTCCGGACGCTTCGACGTGCGCGAGGCGAGCATGGTCATGTACTTCCTGTCGGGCGACCGGGAAGCGCGCCAGACGGTGTTCGACTGGGTCGAGAGCTCCTACGATCAGCTGGCCAAGGCGCTCCCCGAGCAGTACACCGTCGGGCTGGTCTTCACCGGCATCGGCTTCTGCGACGCGGAGCACCGCCGGGAGGTCGAGGCCTTCTTCGCGCCGCGCGTCGCCGAGCTCACCGCCGGTCCCAACATGCTGACCCGCGCGCTCGACGTGGTCGACATCTGCATCGCGCGCCGGGCGGCGCAGGAGGGGAGCGTCTCGAGCTTCCTCAGCGCCTACTAGCCGGACCGCCGGCCGGCAAGCGGCCTCCCCGCGCGGGGACGGCCGCCCGCTCGAGCCAGCCCGCGAGCTCGACCGGCGTCGCGACCGAGGGGCCTGCGGCGAGCATCGCCCGGTCTTCGTCGGCCGCGTAGCCCCATTCGACCCAGAGGAACGGCACGTCGGCGGCGCGCGCCGTCTCGGCGTCGATTCGGCTGTCGCCCACCATCAAGAGGCGCTCCGCCGGCAGGGCGAGCGCCTCCGCCACCCGCAGGAGCGTCCGCGGGTCGGGCTTCCTGAACGGCAGCGAGTCGCCGCCGAGCAGCACGCCGAGCAGCGCATCCCAGCCGAAGCGCTCGACGATCGTGCGCGTCATCGCCTCGGGCTTGTTGGTGAGCAGCGCGAGCCGGCGCCGGCGGGCCAGCCGCTCGAGCAGCTCCGAGATCCCGGGATAGGGCCGGGTCGCCACGGTACAGACCGTGGAGTAGATGGCCAGGAAACGGTCGTGGGCGCGCTGCAACCGGCCGGGATCCGCGTCGCCGCCGAGCGCGCGCTGCACCAGCAGGCGCGATCCCTCCCCGACCATGCGTCCGACGGCGTCCGGTCCGAGCGGCGCCAGATCGAGCTCGCCGCGCATGCGGTTGATCGCGGTGACCAGGTCGGGGCGCGAGTCGACCAGGGTGCCGTCGAGATCGAAGACGATCGCCGCCGGCGAGCTCATTCGACGCCGACGAACTCGGCCTCCACCCGGTGCGGTAGGAGGCCCGCGGCGTGCGCCCGGTCGAGCAGCCGCTGCACGGCCTGCCGCCCGATCTCGCCGTAGCCCCGCGTCCATTCGTTGACGTACATGCCGACGAAGCGGTCGGAGCGCACCGGATCGTCCTCGATGCCGCGCGCGTAGCGCACCGCATAGGCGAGGGCCTCGGCGCGGTGATCGAGCGCCCAGGCGATGCTGGCGGTGAGCAGCCGGCAGAGCCGATGCGTCAGCGCGTCGTCGAGGTCGCGCCGGATGCCGTTGCCGCCGAGCGGCAGCGGGTCCCCGGTCTCGGCCTTCCACCAGGCGCCCAGATCCGCCACGGCACGGAGCCCCTGCTCGTGGAAGGTGAGCTGCCCTTCGTGGATCACCACGCCGGCTTCGGCGCGCCCCTCCGACACCTCCTCCAGGATCCGGTCGAACGGCACGACGCGCGTTCGCACCGCCGGTTGCCAGAGCTTGAGCACCAGCGCGGCGGTGGTGAGCTCGCCGGGGATCACCACTTCGACGCCGGCGAGCTCGGCGCGTCCGCGCCGATCGCGCGCCACCACCACCGGACCGTAACCGTCGCCGAAGCTCGCTCCCGAGGGCATCAAGCGATAGCGCTCCCCGAGATGAGCATAGGCGTGGAAGGAGAGGGCGGTGATCTCGTAGGTACCCGAGAAGGCGGCCTGGTTGAGCGTCTCGATGTCGGCGAGCACGTGATCGATGGCGAGCCCGGCCACGTCCAGGCGGCCCTGCGTCAGGGCATAGAACATGAACGCGTCGTCGGAGTCGGGGCTGTGCGCGATGCGAACGGTGCGGCTCATGGGGCCGCAGGGTATCAGATGGGGCCGGCGCGGCCGGCGGTCGGCGCGGCGCGGCGTGGCCTCCTGCCTTGCTACTCGGGCCCCGGTCGGCTACACTGCGTCGACTTTCGTGCCCGGCCGACGACCGGGCCAACCTCAACCGTGGAGGACTCCAACGCATGAAGCGACTTTTGCTCGCCGCCTGTAGCCTCGCGCTCGCCGCGGCACCCGCCTTCGCCGGTCCGGTCTACCTGCCGGTGGCAATCAACGAGGTCGACGGGATCTACCAGCACGTCACCGAGCTCTGGGCGACCAACGACGACGACGTCGTGCAGGGTTTCGTCATCCGCTACCTGACCTCCGTCACCGACGGCACGACGCGCGAGGAGGGCGACGAGATCGGCCCGTACTACCTCCTGCCCCGCGAGTCGCGGCGCTTCACGAACCTGATCCCTCCCGGCTTCCGCGGCATGCTCGAGCTCGACGGCTCGGCGACCATGCAGTTCAGCGCGGAGCTCACCAGCCGGCTGGTACAGACCGGCCAGAAGGTCGCCGAGGCGAGCCTCCCGGTGCTCGGCAGCCAGCAGCTCGGCGCCGCCGGCGACACCCTCTTCGTGCAGGGCTGGGAGCGCGTCGCCGCCACCTACACCACCAACTTCGGGCTGGTCAACTTCGGCCACGCCCAGGCCAACTGTTCGGTCGCCGTGCGCCACAAGGACGGGCTGCTCATCCTGCAGGGCGCGACGATCGTCCTGCCGGCGCTCTCGCACGTCCAGTTCGACGACGCCCTCGGCCTGCTCGGGCTGTCCAACGTCGTCGAGGGGGCGCACGCCGAAGTCACCTGCGACCAGATGTTCTGGTCCTACATCTCGGCCTACGATGACCGCAACGGCGCGGTCGCGTTGGTCGGGCCTTCAGTCTCGGTCGCCGACTCCTCGCTCACCGAGCCCACGACCGGCCCGCCGCCGCCCCCGCCGCCGCCCACCGGCAGCGTGGTCTTCGAGCGCCTGGGCCAGGTGATCCGCTATCCGCAGAACTGCTGCGGCACCAGCAACTACCGGGTCAACATGCCGTTCGGCGGATCGCGCACCTTCCGCAAGGTCACGGTCGACTTCGACCTCTACGTGCCCGGCTTCGACACGCACAACCCGAGCGGCTTCCACTGTCTCTTCTGGCTGAACAACGGGCAGAGCTGGAACAACATGTTCGGCTACGTCAACTCGCGGGGCACGCAGGGTCGTACCGTCTTCCAGGTCAACGCCACCGGCTACGGCTGGCAGGAGACGACCCAGTACGGCGGCATCTCGCCCGGCAACACCTACCACGTGCACTACGAGTACGACACCATCGAACAGAAGGTCTGGTACGAGATCACCCGCAACGGCGCGCGCGTCGTGGGCCGCGAGTACGGCCTCGACGTCGACGAGTTCACCACCAACAACTTCTTCATCGAGCTCGGCTACCAATACGCCCCGGAGGGTCCGGAGGCGTACACCCCGGGCTGGACCTTCTCGAACCTGCGCTCGGTCTTCTACGAGTAGGCGGCCGCAGCGCCGTTCGACGCTCGCCAGGGGCGGCCAGATCGGCCGCCCCTTTTTCTTTGCCGGAGGCGCCCGCTCAGCGTACCAGCGCGAGCCGGCAGATCTCCGCGCAGAGCTCCTGGAAGCCGATCCCCAGCGCCGCGGCGGACTGCGGCAACAGGCTGGTGCCGGTCATTCCCGGAAGGGTGTTCGCCTCGAGCACGAACGGTTCGCCCGCGGCGTCGAGGCGGAAGTCGACGCGCGAGAAATCGCGCAGCTTCAGCGCCTGGTGGGTGGCGAGCGCGAGCTCCTGCAGGCGCCTGGCGAGCGGCTCGGGAATCGCCGCGGGGAAGACTTCGCGGGTGAGCCCCGGCGTGTACTTGCACTCGTAGTCGAAGATCTCGTGCTGCGGGATGATCTCCCCCACCGCGAGCGCCTCCCGGCCGAGCACGCCGACGGTGAACTCGCGGCCGGGCAGGAAGCTCTCCAACAGGACCTGGCCGTCCTCCTCGCAGGCCCGCGCGATGGCGCGCTCGAGCTCCGCCGGATCGTGCACCACCGAGAGGCCGACCGTCGACCCGCCGTTGGCCGGCTTGACGATCAGCGGCAGGCCGAGCGCCTCGACCTCGGGCTGGCTCGCCGGCCAGGCGCGCCAAGCCGCGGTCGGGAGCCCGAGCGCCTCGAGCTGCCGCTTGGTGACCTCCTTGTCCATCGCCATCGCGCTGCCCAGCGGCCCGCTGCCGGTGTAGCGCAGGCGCGCCAGCTCGAGCAGGGCCTGAACCGAGCCACCCTCCCCCTGCATGCCGTGCAGGACCAGGAAGACGAGGTCGCTCGCCTTCATCTCGGGCGCCGAGACCAGGGCCGGCAGGTTCTCGCGTAGGGCGAGCTCGCGCAGCGTCTCCGGGGAGGGGGGCTCGCGCCGCACCGGCGCGGTGAGCAGCGTCTCCTCGGCGCCCAGGGAGAGCGGGCCGGCCACCGTGTCGACCACGGTGACCTCGTGACCCAGGCCCCGCAAGGCGTTGACCACCTGGGCGGCGCCGGCCAGCGCCACGTCGCGCTCCGCGGTGGAGCCGCCGGTCAGCAGTGCAATGCGCATCGTCGCTCCGTTCGTTCGCTCAAGGGAATTGGATGAACCCGGGCGAGAGGATGCCGTCCGGGTCCCAACGCCGCTTGGCGGCGCAGAGCCGCGGCCAGGCGTCGCCGTAGTGGGCCGCCCAGCGCTCGGGCGTGTCGAACGTGATGTAGCCCGACAGGTAGCGCTTGCCGCCGTAGGCGATCGAAAGCTCCGAGACCATGTCGAGTTGGGTCAGCATCGCGTCGAGCTTCGCCGGCGGCACCGAGCCGAGGATGCCCCAGCCGAGCACCAGCTCGCCGCCCGGGTGCTTGAACAGCGGCACCTCGGACGTCGCCGTACGCGCCGGCCAGAGCAGCACGTGACCGCCCGGCCCGAGGGCGCCGGGAGGTAGGTTGGGCAACACCGACTCGATGAACTCCCGGGCCGCCCCCCAGGGCAGCGTCACCTCCATCCAGGGGTGCGGCTGTTCCCAGTAGCCCGACAACTTCCAGGCCTCGAACATCGGTTCCATCCGGCGCGCGAACTCGAGGCTGGTGAGGTCCTGGGTCTGCACGTGCCGCCAGGGCGAGAGGCCTTCGAGCACTGCGCGGTCGTCCGGCTCCGCGCCGGGCGAGTACTCGACCGTCAGGTACATCGGGAAGACCCAGAGCCCGTAGCCGATCATCCCGACGCCCAGCTCCAGACCCTCGCCGATTCGGCGGAAACCGAGCGGCGCAGGGGAACAGATGCCTCCCAGAGTGGCGAAGGTCGGATTCGCGGGATCCATCACCCGCTCGGCATCCGCCATGAAACGGCCGAGGTCGTCGTAGACCAGGGTGTAGAGGCGGACCCGCGGCGCGACCGCGCGCAATCGGGTCTTGATCCGGGTGATGACCGCGATCTGCCCCAGGCTGCAGCGCACCATGTCGAAGAGCTCGGGCTCCCGGTCGCGCGAGCAGAGGTGGATCTCGCCGTCGCCGGTGACGCACTCGATCTCGAGCGCGTTGTCGGCCTGCGTGCCGTGGCGGAACGACGCCACTCCCAGACCGGCGACCGAGGCGGTGCCCGAGATGGTGACGCCCAGGTTGTTGGTCAGCACCGGCGGGATCCAGCCGCGCGCGGTCGCCGCCACCACGAGATCCCGCCAGATCAAGCCGGCTTCGCAGTCCGCCCAGCCGGCGCGCTCGTCGATGACCAGCAGCCGGTTCATCGCCGAGGTGTCGAGCAGCAGGCCGCGGGTGAGCGACTGGCCGCTCTGGGTATGCCCCTGGCTGCGCGGCGCGATCGGGATCCGGCGCTCACGGCAGAAGCGGATCGCGGCGGCCACCTCGGAGCTGTCGCGACAGCGCGCCACCGCCGCCGGCGTAGTGTGGCGCCAGCGGCCGAAGTCGGTGCGGAACGCCTCGCGATCGGCGACGTCGAAGGTGAGCCTGCCGCCCAGGCGCGCGTCGAGCTCGCGCAGGGCGACAGTCGGATCGTCGGGTGCAGCGTTCGGCATGCAGACTCCTCGCAGCGTCGAAAGGTGGATTCTAGAACTGAATGTCGCGCGACTCCGGCCGGAAGATCCCGTCCGATCCCCGGCAACCGCGCACATAGGGACGTGAGGGCTCGTCGCCCGACGACTCGGCGCGGAACAGCCCGGTCGCGAGCTCGAGCCAACCCGCCTCGCTCGCAGCGCCGCGCGGCAAGGGGCTGGTACAGAAGTCGCCCATGCCCTGCACCGTCGAGAGCGGCACGAAGCGGCCGCCGCGCGTGACGCCTTCGACGAAGAGCCCGCTGACCATCGCGCTCTCCCCGACTTCGATCAGCAGCCCGTCCTCCAGGCGTCGCACGTGGGTCGCCTCGAGCTGCCCCTGGGTCGGATCGTCGAGCCGCCGCGGCTCGGCGGAGCGGACGTTGAACCCTTCCGCGATCCACCCCTCGAGACCGCCGGCGAGGAGGATCGCGTTGTCGAAGCCCGCGTCGGCCAGGCGGCGCATCCCTTCGTCACCGCACGGATCGTCGGCGCGGCAGTAGACCAGGAACGTCAGCCCGCGAAACTGGCGGATCTCCCGCATCTTGGCGTCCAGCTCCGAGAGCGGCAGGTTGCGCGCTCGCGGGATGTGCCCGAGCGGACCGGCGAACTCCGCGCTCTCGCGCAGATCGAGCAGGAAGAGATCGGTCGAGTCGCGCAGCATGGCGAAAGCGACCGCCGGGCGGACGCTGCGATAGCCGGGGCCGGGCTCGCCGCGCGAGGCGCAAGCGGCGACCACGAGGAGCAGCGCGACGAGCAGAGCTCCTGGCCTACGGCTCATCGGCGACCCACCTCAGGGCGACTTCCGGCTCGATCCGGCCCACTTCCAGGCCGCGGTGATTGCGCGTCACCGGCTGATCGTAGCGCGCGAGCTCCCCCAGCTCCGCGCCGGAGATCACACCGAGCTCGCGGAGCAACGCGACCACCACCGTGTCGCGCGCGCGCTCCGCGCCGTCGGCGATCTTGAGCGCCAGTCCGAGCGCCTGCGGGCCGCGAACCGCCACGCCGTACACCCCTTCCGCCCCCTCCTTGCCCACCAGCCGCCCACCGGTGACGCGGATCAGCTCGCTGGTGAAACGCTCGGGGCCGGCGACCATCTCCGGATGCTCGCCCATCGCCGCCACGATGCGACCGAGCGCCGCCGCCCGGTCGTCTCCGATCCCCGCCGCGCCCGGATCGGCCAGCGCGGCATAGCCGCGCGCCAGGGCGGCGAGCGGCAGCGCGAAAGTGGGCGCGCTGCAGCCATCGATCGCGATGTCCTGCGGTCCGACCTCCACGCCCACGACCGCAGCCAGCTCCTCGCGGATCCGGCGCTGCAGCGGATGGTCGAAGCCCACGTACCCCGTCGGGTCGAAGCCCAGCAGCCCGCAGGCGAGCAGCATCCCGGCGTGTTTGCCCGAACAGTTGTTGTGCAGCGGCGTCCACGCGTCGCCGCGCGCCGACTCGCTCACCGCCGTCGTCTCGTCGAACGGCCGGTGCGCCCCGCACCGCAGGTCCTCCGGCGTGAACCCACCCCGCGCGAGCAAGTCGGCCGCGCGTTCGCGCTGCGCCGCCGTGCCGCTGTGCGACGAGCAGATCAGCGCGAGATCGGCGGCCGCGAGCGCGTAACGCTCCACCCCGCCGGCGAGCACCAGGGGCAAGGCCTGGAACGGCTTGGCCGCCGAGCGCACGACGACCGGACGTCCGGGATCGCCGCAGCGGGCGAGCAGGGCGCCCCCCGGGGCGACCACCGCCACCGCGCCCAGATGCCAAGACTCGGCGATTCCGCCGCGGCGGACCGTCGCGAGCTCCGCCCAGGGACCTTCAGTCTCGTGCCGCAGCGAGCGCGCTCTCCAGGTCGTCGTGAATCTGGAACAGGGAGTCGAGCTGCGCCACCTCGAGCAGGCGGCGAATGCGCTCGGAGGGACGCACCAGGACGAGCTTGCGCCGGGCCGCGTGGTAGCGGCCGAGATGGCCGACCAGCTCGCCGATGCCGGTCGAGTCGATGGTGTCGACTCCCGCCAGATCGATCAGCACGCTCCCGCTCTCTTCCTCGAGCACGCGTTCGAGCGTGCGGGTGAAGAACTGCGCGCTCTCGCCGAGCTTGATGATCCCCTCGACGACGAGCAGCGTGTCCGATCCGATGCGGCGTTTCTCGACGACCATGGCGTGCGGCGGGCGGGCGCAGTGTAGCAGCGCGGTCGAAGCGCGATCAACGCGCGGACGAGCTCTCGCGCGGCGGCGCGGCGTCGCGCAGGCGCACCACCCGCTGCGGCAACGGAATCTCGACCCCGGCCTCCTCGAGCGCGGCTTTGCCCACCTCGAGCAGGTGGAAGAGCGAGCTCCGCGGCGAGAGGAGGTCGTTCACCCAGACCCGCAGCTCGAGCTCGACCGCGGAGTCGCGGAGCGCCGTGACGACCACCATCGGCTCCGGATCGGCGAGCACCTCGGCCTGCTGGCGCGCGGCGCGCAGCAGGATCTCTCGCGCGCGCTCCACCGGCACGCCGTAGCCGATCGAGAACGCGGCATTGTGGCGCACCGCCGGGTAACGCGAGTGGTTGATCACCGGATGCTGCGCCACGTCCTTGTTGGGCAGCACGACCTCCCGCCCCTCGTAGGTCCGGATGCGGGTCGAGCGCAACCCGAGCTCGGCGACCTGGCCCTGGAAGCCGTCGATGGTCACCAGATCGCCGACGCGGAAAGGTCGGTCCCAGAGCAGGACGAACCCGGCCACCAGATTGGCCAGGGTCTCCTGCGCCGCGAGGCCGGCGGCCAGGCCGGCGATGCCGAGACCGGCCAGCAGCGAGCTCACCTGGAAGCCCATCTGGTCGAGCGCCATCAGGACTCCGACCGCGAGCACCGAGAACCGCACCAGGGGGAGCAGCAGGTCGCGCAGCGACGCGTCGGTGCCGGCGCGCTCGCTCACCCGCCGCACCAACCGGACGGCGAAGCGCGACAGGAGGACGAAGATCAGCAGCAGCAGGAGGCCGGTGATCGCTCCCGGCAGGTGGGCGAAGAAGGCGTCCACCCAGGTCGCGAGGACCTCGCCGACGTTGCGCGGGGCCTTGCGCAGTCCGTCGCGCAGCTGCTCGGCGGGCGCGCCGCCGACCTGCGGCAGCAGCGCCAGGGCCGCGAGGCTGATCGGGGAGGGCACGGCGTTCACAGCTGCATCTTAGCCGAGCCCGGCGGCGATAGACTCGCCGGCCTATGCTCCGGAGAACCGCTGGCGCCGTCCTGCTCCTGCTCCTCCCATCGCCCCTCGCGGCCGCCGCGTTCGGCCTCTTCCAGCACGGCGGCCGGTCGGCCGCCCAGGCAGGCGCCTTTCTCGCCCGCGCCGACGACGCGCTCGCGGTGCGCGCCAATCCCGCCGGCCTCGCCCGGATCACGGGCTTCCACGGCCAGGCCGGGCTCGACTTCCAGGCGCCCGACGACGAGTTCTCGACCGCCGGTCGCGTCGATTCGCCGGAGCACGTGATCCAGTTCCCCCCGGCCGTCTACCTCGCCTGGAGGCCGGAGCGCGAGGGATTCCCGCTCGCCTTCGGCCTCGGGGTCGACGCCCCGTTCTGGTCGATCGAGAACTGGAACACCGCCCTCTTCCCCGGGCGCTTCGACACCCTCCGCCAGAAGCTGGCGCTCTACGAAGTGCGCCCGGCGATCGCCTGGGCGATCGACGGCCGCTGGAGCGTCGGCGGCGCGCTGCGTTACGTCACGGGCTCGGACGAGACCTCCTTC
>CAZPZW010000055.1:15868-17743 GCA_964591165.1 uncultured Thermoanaerobaculia bacterium
CGAGTGGCGTTTCGCTTCGGGTTGGACGATGGGCGGCGGCCTCGCGCTCGAGCCCAGCCCGGTGCCCGACGCGACGGCCGAGCCCGGCTTCCCGCGTGGCGACGCCACGGTCGTCGCGCTCGGCGGCGGCTACGACTTCGGGCAGATCGCCTTCGATCTCGGCTACTCCTACTACTTCTACGCCGACCGGGACGCCGCCCTGCAGGGCGAGCTCGCACCGATCCACGGCACCTTCGCCGCCTCGAGCCAGGTCTTCTCGATCTCGGCGCGCTGGAAGCGGTAACCGCCGTCTACGGCGACGTCGAGCTCCAGTGGGTGGTGTCCTCGGACTCGAAGCCGTCCTCGAAGAGCCCCCCCCAGCCAGCCCAGAAGCAGCCGTCGGGATGGCCGTTGTGGATGCAGCTCACCACCCCGGCGCCGCCGCGCACGATGTAGAGCTCGCCCAGGTGATCCTCGCCGAAGCCGTAGTTGGCGAGGCCGTCCTCGAAGCAGGTGGCCGCGATGGCCGCGGGGTTGGAGGGGTCGAGCGTCGTCGTCGCCCAGACTTGGCCGCAGGCGGCGTCGCCGTAGAAGTACCTCCCCGCGATCACCGGCACCAGGGCGCCGCGGTATCGGTAGCCCCCCATGATCGAGGTCCAGGGCGTGTTCTGGTGGCAGAGAATCGGATCCCAGAAACCGCTGGCGCGCGGAAACTCGCAGGTCGTTCCGCTGTCCGTCGGGCAACCCGTCGTGGAGCAACCCGAGGAGACCGCCGAGCTGTGGCAGCCCTCGCGGCAGACCCAACCGAGGTTGACCGGCGCCGGCGTCGAGGCCCGGATGAGGTTGATCTCCTCCCACTCGTTCTGTCCGACGTCGCCGAGGTAGAGGTCGCCGGTCAGCCGGTCGAAGGTGAAGCGAAATGGATTGCGCATGCCGAGCGCCCAGACCTCGTTGCAGGCGCCGGCCTGGCCGACGTAGGGGTTGTCCGAGGGAACCGCGTAGTTGGAGGCGTCGAGGCCGCACTCCGTCGGCGACGGCGTCGGATCGATGCCCCGCACGTCGATGCGCAGGATCTTGCCCAGCAGGGTGTCGGGGCTCTGGCCGTCGCCGGCCGCACCGGCGCCGTTGTCGCACTGCGGACCGCCATCGCCGGTCGAGATGTAGAGATAGCCGTCGGGACCGAAGGCGAGCTGCCCCCCGTTGTGATTCGAGGCGGCGGAGTGCTCGATGCGCAGGATCACCGTCCCCGAGGCGCCATCCGCGACGTTCGGATTGGCCGACCGCTGATAGCGCTCGACGACGATGTCGCCGTCCGAGCTCCGCGTGTAGTAGACGTAGAAGCGCCCCGAGGTGATGTAGTCCGGCTCCACCGCCATCGCCAAGAGCCCGCGCTCGCCGCCGAAGGCGACTTTGTTGAGACCGCTCGACGAAAGGTCGAGAAAGGGCGTGGCGAGCAGGTCTCCGCTGGCGCCGTCCCAGACCAGGATGACCCCTTGCTGGGTCGCCACGAAGCGGTGCTTGAGGTTGTCGGCCGGGTCGACGAAGACGATCGGAATCGTCGCTCCGGCGGGGAAGCCCGAGATCAACGTCGAGACCGCGGCCGGCGCCGGCGGCGTGCAGGCGCCGCAAGTCTGCGTGTAGCAAGTCGTCGCGGCCACGAGGTGGGCGGGCAGGGCGAAAGCGACCGCCCATCCGAAACCGAGCGCCGCGAGCGCACGAACGCCCAGGCGGAGAGAGTGGAACTCGTGCATCGTGTCAGCCTCCGGTGCGCATCCTAGTCAAGCCCCGAGCGAGGTCGAGGCGAATCACTTCACATCGTCCGCAGGGCGTCAGTCGGCCCGGACCTCGGCGCGCCGGAACATCCCCGGCGTGTAGGCGGTGATGCGGCCGGTGAAG
>CAZPZW010000056.1:0-17654 GCA_964591165.1 uncultured Thermoanaerobaculia bacterium
GAGCATCAGACTTCGGATCTGAGGGTTGGGGGTTCGAATCCTCCTGGCTGCACCACCTTCCCGCTGCGCTTCATCACGCTCTCAGAAGGGCCTCCGGATACCCCCCTGAACGGGCGGGTACCCCTCTCGCGCGCTTCTGCTACCCTGGTTTGGGGTACGTACGAGGAGAGCACGGTGCTCTCGGGAAAGGAGGAGCAGATGCTTCCCGGAAACCGTGGCGTGAAGGGATCGGTGTTCGGCTGGTGGCTCTTCGCCGGATTGGCCGCGGCACTCGGGCTCGTCGCGGCGACGGGCTGGGCGGAAGACGAAGCGTTCTCGCCGTTCAACGGCCGCAACACCTACAAGTCCTACTGCATGAACTGCCACGGCGAACAGGGTAAGGGGGACGGCTACGTCTCTTCGACGCTCAAGGTTCCGCCGCCCGACCTGACGCAGCTTGCCAAGCAGAACGGCGGTGTCTACCCCGCCGAGCGGGTCACCCAGAGCATCGACGGTTCGCGGGCGATCCGCAGCCACGGCACGCGCGAGATGCCGATCTGGGGTGACGTCTTCATCTGGCCCGAGGAGGACAGCCCCGAGCGGCGCGAGCAGGTGCGGCGCAAGATCGGCGAGCTGGTGGAGTACCTCAAGACGCTGCAGGAGCCCTGACCCGGCCGCGCTTGCGGCCGGTGGGTTGCCAAGCCGCCGCCAGGCGCGGCAGCTCCGCGCGCCGCGCGTGCTCGAAGATGAGGTGGGTCTCCATCTGAGCGACCTCGGTGCGCGTGGTGAAGGCATCCAGCGCGAGATCGCGCAGGTGGTCGGCGTCGCGCACCGCGACGTGCACCAGGAAGTCGTATTCCCCCGTCACGTGAAAGAGCGCCACGGTTTCGGCGAGCCCGAGCGCATGCTCGCGAAACGCTCGCACCTTGTCGCGCGAGTGGCGCGCTAGCCGGACGAAGACCAGCGCCTGCAGCGCAATGCCGAGCGCGTGCGGCTCGACCTCGGCATGGAAGCCACGGAAGACCCCGAGGCGTTCGAGCCGGCGCACACGCTCGAGACAGCTGGAGGGCGCGAGCTGCACGCGGGCGGCGAGCTCCTTGTTCGACAGCCGAGCATTCTTCTGAAGCGCCGACAGGAGCTCGAAGTCGATTCGGTCGAGAACGGTCTCTGCAGCCTCATTCCGCAAAGAATTCGATTGAAGTGCCATGGTGCGCAACTCTATCCTGTTCGGAGGAGGAAATCCGAAAATGGTTCGAGACCGTGCGTATTTCGTCGATACCCTTGCCGTGCACGCCGGGCGGGCCGACTTCGCCCATCTCGTGGTTCACGCGCCGCCGCTCGACTTCTCCTCGACCTACCCGCTGGCCGACCTCGCAGCGGCGACCGCCAGCATGGACGAGCTCGCCGCGGGCGGCGCCACGGCGGCCAACCCGATCTACGCCCGGCTGCACAACCCGACCGTGGCGCGGTTCGAGGCGGCGATGGCCGAGCTCGAGGGCGCCGAAGCGGCGGTGGCGTTCGCGTCGGGGATGGCGGCGCTCAGCGCGGCGTTGATCGCGGCGTCGCTGGACGGGACGGGAGGGCGAAGGCAGCACGTGGTGGCGATTCGCCCGCTCTACGGCGGGAGCGACCATCTCCTCGATTGCGGTCTGCTCGGCATGGAGACCACGTTCGTCGCCGCCGGACAGGTCGCAGCGGCGCTGCGTCCGGACACGGCGCTGGTGATCCTCGAGAGTCCCGCCAACCCGACGCTGGATCTCGCCGACATCGCCGCCGTGGTCGCCCAGGCCGGCGAGGTTCCGGTGCTGGTCGATTCGACCTTTGCGACGCCGGTGCTGCAGCAACCCTTGGCCCTGGGCGCGAGCCTGGTGCTGCACAGCGCGACGAAGTTCCTCGGCGGGCACGGCGACACGGTCGGCGGGCTGCTGGCGGGATCGGAAACCTGGGCTCGCCGGCTCCGCCAGGTCCGTATCGCGACCGGCGGGCTGCTGCATCCGCTGGCAGCCTATCTGCTGCACCGCGGGTTGCCGACCCTGCCGCTGCGCGTCCGCGCCGCGCAGCGCAACGCGCAGCAGCTCGCCGAGCAGTTGGCTGGCCATCCGGCGGTCGGTAGGGTCCACTACCCGGGACTCCCGGGCCAGGACCCATTCGGCCTCGTCGGCCGCCAGATGTCCGGCCCCGGCGCGCTGCTGGCGTTCGAAGTCGCGGGCGGACGCGCCGGAGCCGAGCGCCTGCTCGCCGGGCTCCGCTGCATCACGCCGGCGGTCTCGCTCGGCTCGACCGACAGCTTGATCCAGCATCCCGCGGGGCTCACGCACCGCCTGGTCGACCCGGCGGCGCGCGCCGCCGCGGGGATCACCGACGGGTTGCTTCGGCTCTCGGTCGGCCTCGAAGATCCGCGCGACCTGTGGGCCGATCTCTCGGGCGCGCTCGCCAGCGTCGCGCGCGCGGTTCCGGTCGGGCTCGTGCTCGCCTAGCAGCGTTCCGCCCGACCACGCCGGTTCGCCCGAGCACCGCCCGTTTGGGCGGGCGCTTGTGCTATGTTTCGCGCGTTGTCCCGTCACCTCTCCTTAAAGGACTGAGAACGTGCGACTTGCCATCGCGATTCTGTCGAGCTTGGGAGTATCGGCGATCCTCATCTTCGCGGTCGCGTCGCTGCGCCGATTCCTGCTGATCCGCCAACTCTCCTTCGTGCTCTTCGTCGCCGCCGTCGCGGCGGGCCTCAAGGTCTTCACCCTCTTCACCCCGGGCGCCTTCAAGACCTTCGAGCACATCCTCTCCTGGATCCTCCTCTTCCTCGGCTCGATCGCCGTCATCCGGATCGCCGGGCTGCTCTACTTCGACCTCCACCTGCCGCACCGTGGCGTGCGCCTGCCGACGCTGCTGCCGGTGGTGACCTTCGGATTCGCCTACGTCATCGCCGCTCTGGTGTCGTTCAAGGTCGCCTTTCCCGACCAGCCCTTGAGCGGCCTGCTCGCCGGCTCGGCGATCACCTCGCTGGTCATCGGTCTCGCGCTGCAGCCGATCCTGGGCAACATCTTCGCCGGGCTGGTGATCGGACTCGAGAAGCCCTACCGGATCAACGACTGGGTGAAGATCGGGGAGAACGAAGGACGCATCGTCTCGATCAACTGGCGGACGACGCATCTGCGGACCCGCGACAACGACAACCTGATCATCCCCAACCTCGCGATGTCGCAGGAGCGGATCCTCAACTACTACTACCCGCACCCGATGCATCTCGAGAAGATCCGCATCGGGGCGCACTACAAGCACCCCCCGTACCGCGTCCGCCGGGCGCTGCTTGCGGCGGCCGAAGGCGTCCCGGGAGTGCTCGAGAAGCCGACCCCGGACGTGCAGACGCGCGCCTATCTGGAGTCGGCGATCGAGTACGAGCTGCGGGTCTGGATCGAGGACATCGGCCAGCAGACGCGCATCCGCAGCGACGTCCACAGCCGGATCTGGGAGGAGTTCCACCGCTCCGGCATCGTGATTCCGTACGCGACGCGAACCCTCGAGGTGAAGTCCGTGCGGCGCAGCGTCGCGCCGGCCCCCGGCGAGCGGCCGCAGGCCCGGCTCTTCGTCGCGGGCGGACCGGAGTCCGGAGCGCAGCTCGATCTGGTGGCGCCGAAGGTGGTCATCGGGCGCGCCAAGACCTGCGATCTCTGCTTGACCGACGGCCAGGCGAGCAAGGAGCACATCGCCATCGAATGGCAAGGAGGAAGCTACGTGCTGAGCGACCTCGAGACTTCCAACGGCACGAAGGTGAACGGCGAGAAGGTGACGCGGACACCGCTCCACGACCTGGATCGCATCTTCATTGGAGACACCATCTTGGTGTTCGAGTCCGATGCCAGCGCCTGACGTCCCCAAGCAGATCGGCCCCTACGAGATCCTCGGCCCCCTGGGCAAGGGGGGAATGGGCACCGTCTACAAGGCGATGCAGCCCTCGCTCAACCGCATCGTCGCGATCAAGGTCCTGCCGCCCGACTTCAAGGCCGACCCGGAGCGGGTCGAGCGCTTTCATCGCGAGGCGCAGACCGTCGCGATGCTCTCCCACCCGAACATCGTGCAGATCATCGACAAGGGCGAGGACAACGGCACGCTCTACTTCGCGATGGAGTACGTCGAGGGAACCTCGCTCGACGTGGTCCTGCGCCAGCGCCGCCTCTCGCTGCAGGAGGTCCTCGGCGTCATCAAGCAGGTGAGCCGCGGCCTCGGCGCGGCGCATCGCGCCGGCGTGGTGCACCGCGATCTCAATCCGCGCAACATCCTGGTGTCGCCGACCCTCTCGGTGGTCAAGCTCGCCGATTTCGGGATCAGCCGCGTGGAGGCCGTGACGCGCAACATCGGCACGCTCACCACGCGCGAGATGACCCTCGGCTCGCTGCACTACCTGGCACCCGAGCAGGCGGTCGACGCGACCTCGGTCGATCATCGCGCCGACATCTACTCGCTGGGCGTCGTGCTCTACGAGATGCTGACCGGCCGTATGCCGCTGGGCAAGTTCAGCCTGCCGTCGGAGCTCAACAAGGACCTGCCGTCCGAGATCGATCCGATCGTCCTCAAGTGCCTGGCGACCGAACCGGGGGACCGCTTCCCGACCGTCGGAGCGCTGCTCGAGGACATCGACAAGCTCGAACAGCTCCTGCGCTTCCAGCTGCTCGACGAGCTCAAGGGGCTGCGCCGCGGCACCTCGATGCTCTTCCAGCGCGGCTCGACCAGCCTCAAGCGCAATCGCGGCGTCCTCGCCCTGCTCGGCGTGCTCCTGCTCGGGCTCGTGGGCGGCGGCGGCTGGTTCCTCTGGAGCCTGACCCGGGGTGGCGAACAGGCCGCGGCCAACGCGACGCCGACGACGGAAGAGGCGCCGCCGGCCAACGTGACGCCGCCGACGACGGAGGCTGCCGCGCTGCCGGTGGCCCCGCCGCCGGCTGAAGCGCCGCCGGCGAACGCGACCCCGACGCCGGTCGAGGCGCCGGTCGTGGTGGCGCAGACGCCGCCGGCGAAGCCGCCGGCGGACAAGAAAGAGCCGGCTAAGACGGCGCCACCGGCCACCCCGCCGGCGGAGACGAAACCCAAGCCGGCGACCAAGCCGGGCGTCGACCCGGCCGTTGCCGACATCGAAGTGGCGCGCGGCAAGCTCGACGCCAAGCTCCACGATCAGGCGCTGGTCGACGCCCGGGCGGTGATCGAGAAGTACCCCAACAGTCCGGCCATCATCGACGCCTACTATCTCGTCGGCGAGGTGCAGGAGAAGCTGCAGCGCCCGAAGGATGCGCTCGGCACCTACATCGAGATCCAGAGCCGCTTCAGGGGCAACCCGCGCGCGGCGCAGGCGGCCTTCCTGCAGGCCCGCATGGTCGCGGCGGAGGACACCAAGAAGAGCGCCGAGGAGGCGCGCAAGCTCTACGCCGCTTGCGCGATCGACTATCCGACCTCCCCCTGGTCGGCGCGCGCCCTCGCCGCCAAGGCCGAGATCGAGAAGGGCCAGCGATTGAACGTGCGCGACGCCGGGCTCAACGCCACGGTGCCGGCGGCGCTCCTGACCTACCGCGAGCTCACCGAGAAGTTCGGCGGCGACGCGGTGGCCGAGAAGGCCTGGTGGGAGCTCGGTCAGATGTACGCCGACCTGAAGCGCTGGGATCTCGCGGCGCGCGCCTTCGAGGAGCTCGGTCTGCGCTTCCCCAAGACGCGCTACGACGCCTGGTTCGAAGCCGCTCAGATCTACGAGCGCCGGCTGAAGGACGCCGCCAAGGCCAAGTCGGCCTACGCGATGGTTCCCGAGTCGTCGCCGAACGCGAAGGAAGCTAAGAAGAAAGCCGGCGGCTGAGCGCGAAACGAGCGCGCGGTGAACTGGCGAGCAGGAGAGTCGAGATGAAGCGACACCGAGCCTGGGTGGAGTGGACGCTGGGCCTTCTCCTGGTCGTGTTCGCCGGTTGTCGGCGGGAGGCTCCTCCCGTCGCGGCCGCAGCGCCGACGGCCGCGCCTACCGAAGCGAGCCGGACGACGGCCGGCGAGCCGGCGCCGGCCGCCGCAGACCCCGGCGTGACCGCCAGTCCGGTCCTGCTCGTCGTCGGTACCCGGCAGAGCCCGAGCGAGTCGGCGGTGGTGGCGAAGTCCGGCTTCGCGCTCGGCGAGCCGGTGGTCTTCGTGCTGCGCGGCGGGCCGGGGGCTCCCGGCGAGGTCGAGCTGGTCTGGCGCGATGCCAACGACGCCGTACTGCACCGCACCCGGTCGCCGCTCGCGCCCGGTCGATCGGTCGAGCCGAGCTTCACCCCACCGGGGGGTTGGGCTGCCGGAGCGTATCGCCTCGAAGCGCTCGCCGGCGGGCAAGTGGTCGCCGAGCTGCGCTTCGAAGTGGCCGAGCTGGGCGAGAGCCACGAGCGCCCGGGCATCTGAGCCGTTCCCCCGCGTCAGCTCTCCACGAAACGCAGCCGCACGGCCGCTCCCAGCTCACCCAGCAGCAGGGCGCTCTGCTCGAAAGCGCGCGCCAGCTCGACGGCCTCGGGCTCCGGCAGGTCGAGCACCAGCCAGCTCGCCTCGTCGGGCCAATCGCCCGCGGCGGAGCCGCCCACGCCGGCGAAGAACCGCCGGCCGGCGGCGGTGAGGCGAGCGAGCAGGCGCGCGTTGCGCTCCTGGTTGAGCTCTTCGGGAAGCGGGCGCGAGCGGGGATTCGCCGCGGTCAGGAAGGCGAAAGTACGAGCGCCGTGCGCGCGCAGCAGGCGGTCCAGCTCGGAGCTCGGCGCGCCGACGCGCAGCGCGAAGCTCCCCTCCGGCGCGTCGACGCGGTAGACCGCTCGCTCGTAGAGGGCGCGCAGCGCCTCGACCTCGGTGGACGATGGGCGCTCCTCGCGCCGGCGGTCCTGGTCGGACGGTGCCATGACTCGGCCAAGGCTATCGCGCCGCCGTCCGGCGCGGCAGCCGGGCGGCCTCAGCTCGAGAAGCCGATGCCCAACCGGTCGAGCAGGCGCAGCAGAAGTCCCGGCGGCTGTCCGGCGTCCACCCGCCGCAGCGCCCGCGTCACCGCGCCGACCGCCCAGGTGCGCAGCGGCTCCGGAGGGTAGGGCCGAGGCGGATCGCGGAAGAGAGCGAGCGCCGTGAGCTCGCTCGGACGCGCCAGCGCGAGGTGGGCGAGGAGCCGTCCGGCGAGGCGGGTGCTGCCGAGGCCGTGCCCGGTGTAGCCCAGCGCGTAGAGCAGTCGTCCGCCGTGCCGCGCGCCCGAGAACGGCGTGAGGCGCGTCGTCGCGGCGATCGGTCCGCCCCAGCGAAAGGGGAACTCGAGCTCGGCGAGCTGCGGGAAGTGGCGGCGGAAGCTCGCCGCGAGGCTGGCGTAGACCGCGTCGTCGTGATCGGCCCGCGGGCCGACGTAGTTGCCCCGGTGGTAGACCGCCTCGCTCGTTCCCCAGAGGATCCGGTCGTCCGCGGTCAGCCGGTAGTAGTTGAAGAAGGCGCGCAGATCGGTCACCCCTTGGCGGTTGCGCCAGCCGATCGTCGCGCGCTCCGCCGGGGTGAGCGGCCGGCTCACCTGGATGTAGTCGTAGAGCGGCAGAAAGCGGTGGCGGAGCCCGGGGAGCAGGAGATGCGAGTAGGCGTTGGTCGCGAGCAGGACGCGATCGGCGAGGAGCTCCCCGGTCGCGGTCGTGAGGCGCATGCCGTCGGCGTGGCGATCGAGGGTCTGCACCCGGCTCGACTCGTGGATGCGGACGCCGCGCCGCTCCGCCGCCTGCGCCAGGCCGAGAGCGAGCTTGAGCGGATGGAGCGTGGCGGCGCGCGGCGCGAGCCATCCGCCGAGGAAGAGCGGGCTTGCGAGCTCGGCGCGGAGCTCGGCGGCGGAGAGCGCGCGCCAATCGTCGATGCCCACCTGACGGGCCGCGGCCAGGCTGGCCTCGGCGTCGCGCAGGTGAAGTTCGCTCAGCGCCACGAAGAGCTGGCCGACGCGCGTCAGCTCGGCGTCGATCCCCTCGCGCTGCAGGAAGAGCTCCAGGTCGTCGAGGTTCTGCCGCGCGATCTGCGCCAGGCGGCGGGCTTCCGTGGCGCCGAAGTGCTGGATCGCGAGGGCATGCGAATGATCCAGCGTCTCCCCCACCATGCCCGCGTTGCGCCCCGATCCCCCGTAGGCGACCCGTTCTCCTTCGAGCAGGACGACCGAGGCCCCGGGGTCGAGCTCGACCAGGGTGTTGGCGGCCCACAGGCCGGTGAGGCCGCCGCCGACGACGGCGATTCGACAGCGCGCCGCGCCGCGCAGCGGCGGCCGCTCCGGCGCGGCGGGCGCAGTGGCGAGCCAGAAACAGGAGCGCTCGATCGGCGCGCTCATCGCTCAGCCCAACAGGTCGTCCACCGCGTCGGCGAAGAGGGCGGTGTGCTGGTCGACATCCGCCTCGCTGGTCGCCGGGCAGCAGAGGGCCATGTTGTGAAAGGGGGTCATCAGGATGCCGCGATTGAGCAGGCGGAGATGGAAGTACTCGTCGAGCTGCGGGTCCGCGGCGGCTGCCGAGGCGCCGCCGCTGCGCGGCGCCGGCGAGGAGAAACGATATTCGGCGCGCGCGCCGAGCTGAACGACCGACCAGGGAAGACTCCGCCGCTCGACGGTCGCCTGGACGCCGGCGGCGAAGCGCGCGCCGCGCGCGCTCATTCCGGCGAAGGCCTCGGTGGTGAGCACTTCGTCGAGGGTCGCCCGGGCCGCGGCGAGCGACAGGGCATTGCCGGCGAGCGTGCCGCCGACGCCGCCCGTATCGACGAAGTCGGCCTCCTTCTCGGCGGCGAGTCGCTCGGCGACCTCGCGAGCAAGGCCGTAGGCGCCGATCGGCAGGCCGCCGCCGAGCGCCTTGCCGAGCGTCACCAGATCGGGCTCGAGTCCCCAGGCGGACGTGCAGCCGCCGGGGCCTGCCGACCAGGTGTGGGTCTCGTCGAGCACGAGCAGCGTGCCGCTCTCGCGCGTCAGGTGGCGGAGCGCGGCGAGGAAACCGGGCTCGGGCAGCACGATACCGACGTTGGTCAGCGCCGGCTCGGCGAGCACGCAGGCCACCCGGCGGTCGGCGAGCGCGCGCTCCAGGGCCGGCAGGTCGTTGAACTCGACCACCCGCGTGGTGGTGGTCGGATCGACCGCCGGACCGACGTTGCCGGCGCGCGAGCGAGGCGCGCCGTCGACCAGCGTGGCGAACGACTCGTCCACCGTGCCGTGATAGCAGCCGTTGAAGACCAGAACCAGCGGGCGGCGGGTGATCTGGCGGGCGAAGCGGAGGGCGAAGCGATTGGCGTCGGTCGCCGAAAGGGTGAACTGCCAGAGCGGCAGGCCGAAGCGGCGCGCGAGCTCCTCGCCCACCGCCGCCCCGTCCTCGGTGGGGAGCATGAGCGTCGCCCCGCCCTGCTCGCCGAACCGCCGCGCGACGGCGCGTACGACGGGCGGCGGCGAGTGGCCGGCCATCGCGCCGCTGTCGCCGAGGCAGAAGTCGATCACCTCGTGGCCGTCGACGTCGACGATCCGGGCGCCCCGCGCCCGCGCGACGGCGAGCGGAAAGCCGCCTGGCCACTTCGCCATCCAGCTCATCGGGACCCCGGCGACGAGGGAGCGCTGCGCCCGTTCGAAGCTTCGCCGGGAAGCGGGACGGCGGGCCGCGAAAGCGGCCCGCTCGCGGGCGATCAGCGCGCCCAGCCGGTCGCGGTCGAACGCCGCGCGCTCAGAGGGCATGCGCGCGCGCGACCGCGGCGAGCGACTCCTCGAGCGCGTCGACGAAGCGGTCGAGCTGCTCTCGCTGGATGGTGAGCGGCGGCTCGACCCGGAGGGTGCGCGCGTTGATGTAGGTGCCGCCGATCAGGATGCGGCGCGCGAAGAGTTCCTTGGCCACTTCGTAGCCCAGCTCGTTGTCGGCGAACTCGAGGCCGAGCATGAGGCCGCGGCCGCGCCATTCGACGAGCAGCCGCGGGAACTTCGCGCCGAGCTCGGCGAAGCGTGCCAGCAGGAACTCCCCCTTCTCGGCCGCCTGCCGCGGCAGGTCCTCCTCGAGCAGCACGTTGATGGTGGCGATGGCCGCGGCGCAGGCCACCGGATTGCCGCCGAACGTGGTGGTGTGGAGGAACGGATTCTCGATGTAGCGCTGCCAGGTCTGGGGCGTGCCGACGACCGCCCCGATCGGCATGACGCCGCCGCCGAACCCCTTGCCGAGGGCCATCAGGTCGGGTGCCACGTCGTCGTGTTCGCAGGCGAACATCCTGCCCGAACGGCCCATGCCGGACTGGATCTCGTCGAAGACCAACATTGCCCCGTAGCGGTCGCAGAGCTCGCGCGCGGCCTGCAGGTAGCCGGGCGGAGCGACGTTGATGCCCCCTTCGCCCTGGATCGGCTCGATGACGACGGCGGCCACGCGATCGCCGGTGAAATCGAAGGTCCGCATCATCTTGGCGAGCAGGTCGGTGTCCCCCCAGGGCAGGTGGGTCCAGTGGAGCAGCGGCAGGAAGGGCTCCCGGAAGACCGCCTTGGAGGTGCCGCCGAGCGAGCCCAGACTCTTGCCGTGGAAGGCCCCGACCGTGCCGATCAGGTGATGTCGCCCGGTGGTGAGCATCGCCATCTTGAGGCAGCCCTCGATCGACTCCGTGCCGGAGTTGGTGAAGAAGGCGAAGTTGAGGTCGCCGGGCGTGATGAGCGCGACCAGGTGCGCGAGGTAGGTGCGCAGGGGGTCGATCAGCTCCTGCGAGTGGATCGCCTGGCGATCGAGCTGGTCGCGCACCGCTCGCAGGACCTTGGGATGGCGATGGCCCACCACGTAGATGCCGTAGCCCCCCAGGATGTCGATGAACTCCTGACCCTGGATGTCGCGGAACACGGCGCCCTCGTCCTGCCACTCGACGGCCGTGTAGTCGGTCGACACCGACTTGCGGTACTGCAGGAAACCCTCGTTGACGTGGTCGGTCCAGTAGCGCACCGAATCGGCGATGACCCGTTGCCGCTCGCTCGCGGAGAGCTCTCGCTTCGAGATGAGCTCGAGCACCTCGGCCGACTTCCTCTTCGCCTCCACCAGACTCTGTCGCATGTGCGGGAACCCCCGGGAGCGCTGCGCTCGGAGGCTCAGCCTATCGCGCCGCGCGCGGCGCCGCGCGCTACTTCGACTTCACCTGGGTCCAGGCCTCGTCGTAGAGCTTGTTCGCGTCGCCCAGATCGTTGACGAACTCGAGCTTCGCCATGACCTCCGGCGGCGGGTAGATCGCCGGATTGGCGAGGTCGTCCGGGTTGACGAACTGCTTGGCGAGGGCGTTCGGCGTGGCGTATTGGTTGAAATTGGACAGTTGGGCGCCGACGCGGGCGTCGAGGAGGTAGTTGATGAATTTCTCCGCGGCATCGCGGTGGGGCGCCTTGGCGGGGACGCACAGATTGTCGACCCAGAGCACGCCGCCCTCGCGGGGCACGAAGTAGGCGGTCTGCGGGTCGTCGACGGTTCCCCGGACAGCGTCGCCGTTGTAGACCACGGCGGCCGTGACCGCCTTGGCGAGCACCTTGTTCTTGCCGCCGACGCCCCCCTCGAACCCCTGCGAGCGCTTCTTGGCGTCGAGCAACAGGGCGGCCGCCGCCTTGATCTCTTCGGGATTCGTGGTGTTGACGCTCTTGCCGAGGTACTTGAGGGCGCTGCCCATCATCTCGCGCACCGAGTCCATGAGCAGGAAGGAGGCGGACGACTTCGCCGGATCGAACATGAGGGCCCAGGTCTCGTCGGCCGGCTGGGCGCCCTGGCGCAGGTAGATGCCGACCGTGCCCCACTGATAGGCGGCGGAGTACCTGTTGCCCGGATCGTAGACCGGGTTCTTGAACTTCTCGTCGAGGTTCACGAGGTTCGGGAGGTTCTCGTGCCGGAGCTCGGCGAGCAGCCCGAGCTTGGCCATGACGGGCACCATGTACTGCCCGGGCACCACCACGTCGTAGAGCGCCGAGCCGCCACCCTGGAGTTTGGCCATCATCGACTCGTTGTCCTCGTAGAGGTCGATGGTGACCTTGCAGGCGAACTGCTTCTCGAAACCGGCGACGATCTCCGGATCGATGTACTCGCTCCAGATGAACAGGTTGAGCTGGCAGGGCTCGGCCGGCGCGGCCGCGGTCTCGGCGGGCCGGGCCCCGGGCTTGCCGTCGCAGGCGGCGAGCAGCGCGACGGCGGCGGCGGTGGCGAAGAGCTTCTTCATGACGGGCCTCCTGGGCTCTGTCGGGGTCGCTCGAGGAGCGTCACCGCGACGGTGGCGAGAATCGAGATCAGCACGATCAGCGTCGACAGCGCGTTGATGTCGGGGGTGATGCCGCGTTTGACCGAAGAGTAGATCAGGATGGGGAGCGTCGTCGAGCCCGGGCCGGTGGTGAAGAAACTGACCACGAAGTCGTCGAGCGACAGGGTGAAAGCGAGCATGCCGCCGGCGACCACGGCCGGGACGATGAGCGGCAGGGTCACGTGGCGAAACGTCTGCCAGCTGGTGGCGCCGAGATCGTGCGCCGCCTCCTCGATCGCCGGATCCATGCCGATCAGACGCGAGCGCACCACGATGGCGACGAAGGGGATCTGGAAGGTCACGTGGGAGAGCACCATGGTGGTCATCCCGAGCCCGAACAGCCCGAAGTGGTCGCGCACCAGGGCATAGAACATCAACATGGCGACCGCCATCACGATGTCGGGGATCACCACCGGGATGTACATCAGGAAGGAGAAGAGCTTCTTGCCCGGGAATCGATAGCGCGAGAGTCCGTAGCCGAGGCCCGTGCCGAGCAGCGTGGCGAGCCCGGTGCTGGCGAGGCCCAGAACGAGGGTGTTCTTGGCGGCGTCGAGCTTGTCGGGACTGGCGAGGAGCGCCGGGTACCACTTCCAGGTGAATCCCTGCCAGGGCCCGCCGTAGCGCGCCGCATTGAAGGAGTAGACCACCACCACGACGATCGGCGCGTAGAGGAAGGCGTAGAGCAACGCCGAGACGATCCAGAGCGGCAGCGGGACGCGCTTCACAGCAGGCCCTCCTCGCCGCGGCGCCCGGCGACGCGGGAGTAGGCCCAGAGGCCGAGCAGCACCACGCCCATGCCGGCGAAGGCGATCGCCGAGCCGAAGGGCCAGTCGCGGCTCGGTCCGAACTGTTGCTGGATGGCGTTGCCGAGCATGACCGTCTTGGCGCCGCCCAGCAGATCGGGGACGACGAACTGGCCGGTCGCCGGCACGAAGACGAGGATGATCCCGGCGACCATCCCGGGCACGACCTGCGGCAGCACGGCGTGGCGAAAGACGCGCCGGCGGTCGGCGCCGAGGTCGGCGGCGGCTTCGGCGATCGACCAGTCGATCTTCTCGACCGCGGTGTAGAGCGGCAGGACGAGGAACGGGAGGTAGGCGCAGAGCATTCCGAGGTAGACGGCGAAAGCGCTCGGATAGAGCGCGCGACCCGGTTCCACCCAGCCGAGCGCCGCCGCGAGGCGCGCCGCCCAGCTGTCGGGACCGAGGAGGATCTGCCAGGCATAGGTGCGGATCAGCAGGTTGGTCCAGAACGGGATGACCATCAGGGTGAGCGCGAGCTGCTTGCGACGCTCGGGCTGTCCGGCGATGAAGAAGGCGAGCGGAAAGGCGGCCAGGAGGCAGACCAGCGTGGTGCCCAATCCGAGCCCGAGGCTGCGCAGGATGATCGCCGGGTACTGAGAGTCGTAGCCCAGCAGCCCGAAGCCCGCGAGGCGGCGGTAGTTGTCGAAGCCGAAGGGGAGCTGGATCTCGCCGTAGGTGCCGCGGGACATCAGGCTGATCACGCCGATGCCGGCGAGCGGCAGGAGCAGGAAGAGCGAAACCCAGGCGATGCCCGGGCCACTCGTGGCCGCGGAGCGCAGCACCTGCCCGAGCGGTGTCAGGTGCTCGCCGAAGCGGATCTCGCCGCGCCTCGCCTTCGTCGCCACGCGCTCAGTCCTCCAGAGCGAGGAGCGCCGACGGGGGCAGGAACGCGGTGACGAGGTCGCCGATCTCCAGGCCCTGCGGCCCGAAATGGGCGTTCATGGCGTAGGCGGTGAGCTGACCGCCGGGCGTCGCCAGCAGGTAGTGGGTTTCCGAGCCGATGTAGATCAACTGTTCGACGCGTGCCGCGATCCGGTTCTCGCCGCTCTCGGCGGGGACCCGGAGGGCCACTTTCTCGGGCCGAATGGCGAGCGTCACCTGGCCGGCCGGCGGAAGCGTCGCCTGGTCGCCGGCGACCGCGAGCGGGCCGTAGGCGGTCGCGACGCGCCCCGGGCCAGCGACCTCTCCGGCGAGGAGGTTGCAGGAGCCCAGGAACTGCGAGACGAAACGGGTGCGCGGCCGCTCGTAGAGGGCTTCGGCTTCGCCCAGCTGTTCGATCCGGCCGGCCCGCATCACGGCGATCCGGTCGGAGAGCACCAGGGCTTCCTCCTGGTCGTGGGTGACGAAGACGAAGGTGATGCCCAGGCTGCGCTGCAGGTTGAGCAGCTCGACCTGGAGCTCCTTGCGGAGCTTGAGGTCGAGCGCGCCGAGGGGCTCGTCGAGCAGGAGGACCTTGGGGCGGTTGATCAGCGCGCGCGCCAGGGCGACCCGTTGCTTCTGGCCGCCGGAGAGCTGGGCCGGCTTGCGCGCCGCGTAGGGGACAATCTGCACCATCTCCATCGCGCGCTCGACGCGCTCGGCGACCTCGGCTTCGACGACCCGTTTCATGCGCAGGCCGAAGGCGACGTTGTCGCGCACGGAGAGGTGCGGGAAGAGGGCGTAGGACTGGAAGACGGTGTTGACCGGCCGGCGGTGCGCCGGCAAGGAGCTGGCGTCGGCCCCCCCGATCCGGACGGTTCCTTCGTCCGGCAGATCGAGCCCGGCGATGATACGTAGCAGCGTGGTCTTGCCGCAGCCGGAGGGTCCGAGGAGGGAGAAGAATTCGCCTTCGCGAATCGTCAGGCTGACCCGGTCGAGGGCCAGGAAATCGCCGAAGCGCCGCGAGACGACATCCACCTCGACCGCGACCGGCCGCACGCCCGCCTCGCCCTGATCGTCCCTGGCCGCCATGCTCGACCTCACGGGAGGCCCACGGCCTCGTCGGCCGGGGGAAATTGTCGCGAAAAGCGGCGCGATCGTAGCACGCGGTGGGCGTGCTATCCGGGCTCGACGACCCGGCCGTGGGCGGCGCGTCGCGTCGCGAGCGCGAAGGGGACGACCGCGGCGAGGACGACGCCGACGCTGAGCAGGAGACCGCGGGTGAGGTTGGAAGAGTCGCCGATCAGGCCGGTCACGAGCGGCCCGGGACCGACCCCCGCGACGTTCATCACCAGAAGCGCGAACGCGACCGTGGTCGAGCGTGCCACGGCGGGAGCGAGCTCCTGGATGGCGGCGAAGAGCGGTCCGAACCAGGCCGTCGTTCCGGCACAGGCGAGAAACCAGCAGGGCCAGAAGAGCGGCGTCGCGACCGGCAGCAGGTAGAAGCCGGCGCTGAACGGGGCGAAGAACAGGGTCATCGCGACCAGGCTCCAGAGGCGTCCCTGAGGAAGGCGGCGCGCGCACCAGTCGCCGAACCACCCGCCGGCGAGATTTCCCAGCAGGCCGGCGGCGACCGCCATGATCCCCGCGAGGTACGCCGCGCGGGCGAACGCGAAGCCGCGCTCCTCGACCAGCCAGGTGACGACCAGCAGGGCCGCGCCCGAGCCGTAGACCAGCAGCGTGCCGCCGGCGAGCACGAGGAGCAGGGCGGGGCGGCGCATCACGGCGCGCCCGACCTCGCGAGAAAGTCGCCAGAGCGAGGAGAGCTCGGGCGCTTCCGCCGACCGACGGCGCGGCGGTTCGCGCAGGAGGGGGAGCGCCAGAACGGCGGCGAGGCCGAACAGGCCGAGCCCGACGAAGCACGCCCGCCAGCCGAAGCGGGGTGCCACGTATCCGGCAGCAATCAGGCTCGCGGCGGTGCCGAGCGGAATGCCGGCGTAGTAGATGCCGGTGGCGAGCCCGAGCCGGCGACGGGGAAAGGCGTCGCCGAGCATCGACAGGGCTGCCGGGGTGAGCGTCGCCTCGCCGACGCCGACGAAGATGCGCGGGATGGCGAGGTGAAGGAAGTTCTTGGCGAGTCCGGAGATCGCGGTCATCGCGCTCCACAGGGCGAGGCCGCCGGCGACCAGCGGGAACCGGGACCAACGGTCCGCCGCGAGCCCGAGAACGAGACCGACCAGGCTGTAGAGCACGACGAAGCCGAAACCGGCCAGCAGGCCGATCTCGGCCCGGGTCAGGCCGAGGTCGGCGATGAGCAGCGGCGCCAGGCTCGCGATGAGCGCACGGTCGACGAAGTTGAGGATGTTGAGCAGGGTGAGGAAGGTGAGCAGCCCCCAGGCGGCGCGTGGCGTCGGGGAATCGGGCGTCGGGGTCGTCATGTCGGCCTCAGGCGTCGCGAGCGGGCATCGAGATTCCAGCGACCCGCGGGCAATCGACGGTCATGGCCCGGGATCCTGCCCCGGGGATGACGACGGCGAGCCGGCGCCAGGCCCCCGAACGGCGCGTGGTAGCATGCCATCAAGTCACCTTCGCCCGGTCGAAGCACCCAAGAAGGTCGGGCGCACGGACAGTTCATGACGTCCATCCGAATCCGGACAGAGATCCCCGGCCCGCGCTCTCGCGCGCTCATGGAGCGGCGGCGCGCGGCGGTCTCGGCGGCCCTCGGGCAGGTGACGCCGGTCTTCGTCGAGCGCGCCGCGGGGGCGGTGGTCGAGGACGTCGACGGCAACCGCTTCATCGACTTCACCGGCGGCATCGGCACGCTGAACGTCGGCCACGCCCATCCCGCCGTGGTGGAGGCGGCCCGGGCCCAGCTCGAGAAGTTCACCCACACCTGTTTCGCGGTCGCACCCTACGAGAGCTACATCGCGCTCGCCGAGCGGCTGAACCGCCTGCTGCCCGGGGCGCACGAGAAGAAGACGATGCTGGCGTCGAGCGGCGCCGAGGCGGTGGAGAACGCGGTGAAGATCTGCCGCCGGGCGAGCGGCCGCGAGGGGGTCCTGGTCTTCGAGCACGCCTTCCATGGCCGCACGATGCTCGGCCTCTCGATGACCAGCAAGGTCAAGCCCTACAAGCTCGGGTTCGGCCCCTTCGTGCCGGAGATCTACCGCTTCCCCTTCCCCTACCTCTACCGGCGCGACCGCCCGGCCGACGAAGCCACTTTCCGGGCCGAGCTCGAGGAGTTCTTTGCCACCCATGTCGCGCCCGAGCGGCTGGCCTGCGTGGTGATCGAGCTGGTGCTCGGCGAGGGCGGCTTCATCCCGGCGCCGGCGGCGTTCCTGCGCGCTCTGGTCGAGCTCTGCCGGCGGCACGATATCCTGCTGGTCGCCGACGAGATCCAGACCGGCTTCGGGCGTACCGGGAAGATGTGGGCCGCGGAGCACTACGGCTTGGTTCCCGACGTCGTGACCCTCGCCAAATCGCTCGCCGGCGGGCTGCCGCTCTCCGCCGTGGTCGGGCGCGCCGATCTGATGGACGCGGCACAGGTGGGCGGCCTCGGCGGGACCTACGTCGGCAATCCGGTGGCTTGCGCCGCCGCTCTCGCCGTGCTCGACCTCTTCGCCGACGGCACCCTGCTCGCGCGCGCGGAAGCCTTGGGCCGCCGGCTCGAAACCGCGTTCGCGGCGCTCGCCGAGCGGGTGCCGGCGATCGGCGACGCGCGCGGGCTCGGCGCGATGCGCGCCCTCGAGCTGGTCAAGGACCGCGCCACCA
>CAZPZW010000057.1:0-11290 GCA_964591165.1 uncultured Thermoanaerobaculia bacterium
ACCACCTGCAGCCCGTAGGCGAAGCCGGCGCACTGCTGGCGCAGGTCGAGGGCCGGGATGGTGCCGAGACCGGCCTTCTCCTGGATGAGCGTGCCGCAACCCGGAAAGTAGTGATCCGGGGTCATCGTCGCGACGACCAGGTAGTCGACCTCGTCCGCCGCGGCCCCAGCGTCGGCGAGCGCCGCGCGCGCCGCCTCGGCGCCCAGGTCGGACGAGGCGACCCCTCGGTCGACGAAGTGGCGCTCGACGATGCCGCTGCGCTCGCGGATCCACTCGTCGGTCGTCTCGAGGATGCGCGCGAAAGCCAGATTGTCCACCACGCGGGGCGGCACGGCGACGCCGCATCCCGCCAAGACTGCGCGCGCTCTCGTCATCCGTCCTCCCTCCGAATCGATGGCGACCGGCCGCCGGAAGGCGGCGCTAGTCGTGGCGCAGCAGGTCGAGGAACTCTTCGCGCACCGGTTTCTGATGGAAGATGCCGCGGATCGCCGAGGTGACGGTCATCGCGCCCGGCTTCCTGACTCCACGCATCTCGACGCACAGGTGACGCGCCTCGATGACCACCATCACCCCCTGGGGTTTCAACTTGCTCTCGAGGTAGTTCGCGACCTGCTCGGTCAAGCGCTCCTGGAGCTGTGGCCGCTTGGCGTAGAACTCGAGGATGCGGGCGAACTTCGACAGCCCGAGAATCTGCTCGTTCGGTATGTAGGCCAGGTGGGCGTGGCCGTAGAACGGCACCAGGTGATGGGCGCACATCGAGTAGAAGGGGATCTGCTTCTCCATCACCATGGCGCTGTAGCGCTCGGAGTTGGGGAAGGTGGTCACCTTCGGCTCGGCGCCCTCCTCGAGGCCGTGGAACATCTCGAGATAGAGCTTGGCCACCCGCCGGTCGGTATCGTGCAGATTCGACTCGGTGAGATCGAGGCCGAGCTCGCTCAAGATCCCCCGCACGTGGCCGGCGATCCGATCGATCCGCGGGTCTTCGCTCGCCTCGGTCGGAGGCGGCTTGCGTTGGCTCATGGCTCCGCATCCTAACCCACGCCATCGACGCCGCTGCGGCGCCGCCCTGGACTTAGAATGAGCCCGGTGATCGCACCGTTCCGACCGCCGCCGCGCGACGTCTCCGCCGACGCGCTGCTCGGCGAGATTCCAGCGGACCTCTTCTCGGAGCGGCTCTACCTGAGCTGCGAGCTGGTCGACCGCTATGCGCTCGACTGGGCGATCGAGCTCGCCGGCCGGCTCGATCTGGTGGCGGCGCTGCGCGCCGGCACCTCCTGCGCAGAGCTCGCCGAGCGGCGCGGCGTCGCCCTCGCCGCCCGCCCGGCGCTCGCCTGGCTGCTCTCGCGGCTGGCCGGCGACGGGCTGCTCGAGGGTTCGGGAGATGGCGCCGCGACGCACTACCGGACCACCGCCGCCTGGCGCCCGGCGGAGCTCGCGGAGCTGCGCTCGATCGGCCTCGAGCTCGATCCGCGGAACCAGGCCACCCTCGCCCTGCTCGACGCCGCCGGCGAGGCCTATCCCAGGGTCTTCGCGGGCGAGGCGACCGGCGAGCAGGTGCTGCTCACCGGCGCCCGCATGCAGCTCTGGCTGGACTATTTCAGCAACGAGAACCCGGTCTACGCGCTCTCCAACCGGCTCGCCGCGGTCGCCGCTGCGAACGCGCTGCCCGGGCGCGGGGGCCTCCGCCTGCTCGAGGTCGGCGCCGGCGCCGGCAGCGCCGCCGAGGCGCTCGTCGGAGAGCTCGCGCGGCGGGGCCGGCTGGGCGACCTCGTCGAGTACCGCTTGACCGAGCCCAACCCGTTCCTGCGCCGGCGCGCCCTGCGCCAGCTGGCGCAGAGCTTCCCCGGCCTGCCGCTCGCCGAGGGGAGCCTCGACATCGACGCCGACCCGGCGGCGCAGGGGGTGGCCGCGGAGAGCTACGATCTGGTCTTCGCGGTCAACGTCCTGCACGTCGCGCGGCGCCTGCGCCAGAGCCTCGCCGCGCTCGGCGCGACGCTCCGCCCCGGCGGCCACCTGGTGGCCGGCGAATGCCTGCGGCTCTTTCCCGGCCAGGCCATCTCGGTCGAGCTCGTCTTCCAGCTGATGCGCGGCTTCCAAGACGTCGAGCTCGAGCCGGGCGTGCGCTCGACGCACGGCTTCCTCGGGCTCGAGGAGTGGCCGGCCGCCTTCGCCGCCGCCGGCTTCGTGCAGTCCGAGATCGTCCCCGACCTCGGCGCGCTGCGCCACCACTATTCCCGCTTCTTCGCCGGTGCGATCCGGGGCCGCTGGCCCGGCCTCCGGCCGGAGGCCTAGGAGCCGCCCCATGTCGCGCCTGACCATCGAATACTGCGTGGTTTGAAACTACCTGCCGCGCGCCGCCGGTCTGGCGGCGGAGATCGAGCAGGAGCTCGGGCTGGTGGCCCAGTTGATCAAGGGATCGGGCGGCGTCTTCGAAGTGCACCTCGACGGCGCGCCGGTCTACTCCAAGCGGGCGACCGGCCGCCACCCGGCGCCGGGCGAGGTGATCGGGGCGCTGCGGTCGCTTCTCGGCAACTCGGGGTGAGCGCGCTCGCCGCGGCGCTCGCCCTGCTCTGGCTGGCGCTCGCGGCACGGCTCGCCCGGGAGCGCCGCCGCGCCCCGGCGCTGCCGCCACCGCTCTCGCCGGGCGCCGCGCCCTCGACCGTCGTCCTCCTCCCGCTGCGCGACGAGGAGGCCAACGTCGCCGAATGCCTGGCGACCCTCGCAGCCCAGACCGCCCCGCTCCGGCTGGTCGCCATCGACGACAACTCGCGCGACCGCACGTCGGCGATCCTCGCCGAGCTGGCGCGGCACGCTCCGCTCACCGTGCTCAGCGCGCCGCCGCCGGCCGCGGGGGCGAGCGGCAAATCGAACGCTCTCGCCTGCGCAGTCGCGGCGCTCCCGCCCGCGGAGCGCGCGGGCTGGCTGCTCGCGACCGACGCCGACACGCGGCACGCCCCCGATCTCCTCGCCCGCGCCCACGCGGCGCTCGCCGAGCGCCGGCTCGACGCGCTCTCGCTCGCCGGACACCAGGCGTCGAGCGCCCCCGGCGACGCGCTGCTCACCCCGGCCGTCTTCGCCCTGCTCGACCTGCTGCTCGGCGACTGGCGGCCCCACGCCGACGGCCAGGGCGACCGGCCGGTTGCCAACGGCCAGTTCCTCCTGCTGCGCGGCACGGCGCTCGCGGCGATCGGTGGCTACGAGGCCATCGCCAGCCAGCCGCTCGACGACGTCGCGCTCGCCGCGGCGCTCACCCGCGCCGGCTACCGCGTCGGCTTCCTGCGCGCCGGCGACGCACTCACCGTCCGCATGTACTCCGGTCTCGGCGCCGCGCTCGCCGGCTGGCGGCGGAATCTCGCCCTCTTCCTCGACGATCGGCCCGGCGTCGCCGCGGCGGTGCTGCTGCTGGTCGGCGCCACGGTGGGCCTCGCCACTGTCGCGCTGGCGCGCGCGTCGTGGCTCGCGGCGCTCCTCCTCTGGTTCGGCGGGGCCGTCGCTTCCGTCTGGGCGCGGCGCAGCGCGGGCACCAGCGGCGCCTGGGGCTGGCTCTTTCCCCTCGACCTGCTGTTGCTCGCGATGACCATCGCGCTCGCCCGCCTCGACCGGAGCCGCGGCCGCCTCGCCCCCTGGCGCGGCCGAGCCCTCCGGCCGCCCGGCTAGTCCAGCGCGGCGGCGTAGCGGGCTGCCTGGCCGGGGGCCTCTTCGATCTCGACCGTGAGATGGTCCAACGCGCTGCCGGCGAGCGAGGCGGCGAGGCGACGCCAGGCCCAGACGGCCAGGAGCTCCATCGAGATGTTGGCGAGCGGCAGGAGGAGCGTCTCGTCGGCCGGCAGGCGGTAGAGCCGACCGGCGAAACGGCACTCGACCGCCTCGCCCGCCGCGCTCAACTCGACCCACGGGCTCTCGGCCGGCAGCAGCACCTTGTCGTCGAGCGCGGCGCAGACCGCGCGCGCCGCCCGCTTCAGCGCGTCGCAGCGCGCCAGGAGACCCAGCTCGTCGAGAGCCTCGCCTTCGACTTCCAACGACAGGCGGTAGTTGTGGCCGTGCAGCGGTTCGGCCGAGTCGGCGCCGAAGAGGGTGAAGTGGGCGACCGAGAACTTGAAGTCCTCCTTGGCCAGGCGCAGCGTGAAGCGGGGTGGGGAGCTCATCGGCCTGCCATTCTACGAGAGGGTTCCGGCGGTCGACCGGGCGCCGGCCGTGCGGCGATCAGTCGCCGCAGCGCGCGACCAGAATGGTCACATTGTCGTGCCCGCCGGCGGCGAGCGCCGCCGCGAGCAGGGCGTCGCAGGCCGCCTGCGGTTCGGCGTGACGCGCCAGGAGGTCGGCGATCTCGGGCTCCGGCACCATTTCGGTCAGACCGTCGCTCGCCACCAGGATGCGGTCGCCGGGCTCGATCCGATGCCGGCCCACCTCGATCTTCGGCCGTCCGGCCGCAGCGCCGAGGGCGCCGGTGAGGATGTGCCGGTGGCGATGGCTGGCGACCGCCTCTTCGGGAATGAGCCCGGCGTCGGCGAGCGCCTGCGCCATCGTCTGGTCGCGGGTCAGCCGCGTGAGCTCGCGACCGCGCAGCTGATAGGCGCGCGAGTCGCCGACGTGCACGAACAACAGGTCGCTGCCCAGCAGGTAGACCACGGTCATCGTGGTCCCCATCCCGGAGAGCGCCGGGTCGCTCCCGGCCTCCGCTTCGAGCAGCTCGTCGACCCGCTCGAAGTAGGCCCGCCCGCGCTCCCCGAGGTAATCCGCCATGCCCGGCTCGTCGATCTTCAGGATCCAGTCGGGGACCCGGGTCGCGAGCTCCACCATGGCGCCGATCGCCCGCCGGCTGGCGTGCCCGCCGGCCGACCGGCCGCCGATGCCGTCGGCCACCATCAGCACCTGCCCGTGGAGCTCGAGCCGCGGCGGCAGATCGCCCGCCGGCAGGTTGGTCGACACCGTCTCGAGCGTCCGCCCGACGCGCAAGGCCAGGTAGTGGTCCTCGTTGCGCGGCCGGCTGAGCCCGGGATGGCTGACGGCGCCGATCACCACCGTCGGTTCCGCCTGGCCGGCCACCCGGCGCAGCTCCTCTTCTTCGCGCCGCAGCAGCTCGCCGATCGGCAGGCGCGGTGTCCTCTCGTGGTCGAGATCGTGCATCCGCGGGCTCCTTCCGTCCTGCTGGCGTGGAACGTCGGGCGGATTGTAGCGCCCTTCGCCGTCACTCGGCGCGCAGCGCGTCGAGCGGATCGAGCGCCGCCGCGCGCGCCGCCGGGGCCACCCCCGACACCAGACCGGTGGCGAGGCTGACGGCGAGCGCCGCGCCGGCGTACGCGAGCGGTGTCGCTACCGGGAGGCCAGGGAGTGCGGCGCGCAGCAGGGCGCAGAGGCCGAGGCCGGCCGCGAGCCCGGCCGCGCCCCCGGCGAGGCCGAGCGCTCCGGCCTCGGCGAGGAAGAGGAGACGGACCTGCCGTCGGCTCGCGCCGAAGGCACGCACCAGGCCGATCTCGGCGGTGCGTTCGCCGACCGCGATCCACATCATGGTGAGCACGCCGATCGCGCCGACGAACAGCGAGATGCCGGCGATCGCGCCGACCGCCAGGGTCACCACGTTCATGACGTTGCCGAAGACCTCGAGCATCGCCTCCTGTGAGGTCAGGGTGAAGTCCTCGTCGCCGTGCCGCCGGGTGAGCGTCCGCCGCACCGCCTCCTCCACCGTCGCGGTGAGCCCCGAGTGGGCGTAGAGGAGGTCGATCTCGAGCAGCTCGGGGAGATTGAACAGATCCATCGCGGTCGCCACCGGCACGTAGACCACGTCGTCGATGTCGATGCCGAGCATCGTCCCCTTGGGCTCCATCAGCCCGATCACCCGGAAGCGCGCCCCGGCCACGCGCACGAACTCGCCCAGCGGGCTCCGCTCACCGAACAGCTCGCGGGCCAGCGTCTGGCCGAGCACGCAGACCGGCGCGCCGCGGCGCGGGTCGCCGCGCGGCCAGAAGGCGCCCTGCGCCACGCGGAAGTGCCAGACCTCGCGGATCTCCGGGGTCACGCCGTAGACCATCACCCGGCGAGCTAGGCCGCTCGATGCCGCCTCGACGCGCGCCGAGCCCACGGCGACCGGCACCACCGCCTCGACGCCGGCGATCCGCTCGAGCTCCTCGGCGTCGTCGATGGTGAGCGGTCGGGTCGAGCCGCCGAAGACGCCGGGGATCCCCGCGGTCTCGGTCTTCCCCGGATTGATCGCCAGCAGGTTGGTGCCGAACTGCGAGAACTGGCCGAGAATGTACCGTCGCGTCCCCTCGCCGATCGAGGTGAGGAGCACCACCGAGGCCACGCCGATGGCGATGCCGAGCATCGAGAGCGCGGTGCGGAGCTTGAGCTTCAGCAGGGTGCCGAGGGCGAGCAGCAGCAGGTCGCTCACCGCGTCATCTCCCGGCGAGCGCCAGCACCGGATCGAGGTTCGCCGCCCGTCGCGCCGGCAGCCAGCCGAAGACACCGCCCACCGAGAGCGAGAGCACGACCGCCGCTGCGATCGCCCAGACCGGCGGCGCCGCGGGCAGGGCCGGCCAGATCCCCACCAGGACGCGCACGCCGAAAGCGCCGGCGGCGAGCCCGAGCGCCCCGCCCAGCCCGGAGAGCAGGATCGCCTCGGCGAGGAAGCAGGCGAGCACCTGCCGGCGCGAGGCGCCCAGCGCGCGCAGCAGGCCGATCTCCACCGTGCGCTCGGCGACCGCGACCAGCAGGACGTTGAGGATGCCGATCCCGGCGACCGCCAGCGAGATCGCCGCGATCGCCGCCACCGCCAGGGTCAGCGCGTCGAGGATCGCGGAGAGCGAGTCGACCACCGCCGCCTCGGTGATCAGCGTCACGTCCTCCTCGCCGTGCCGCTCGATCAGCACCTCGAGCGCCCGCTGCTTGACCGCAGCGACGTCGCCCGTGGGGCCGACGTCGATCACGATGCGGAACAGCGAGCTGCGGTCGAACATCCGCATCCCGGTCACCACCGGCACCAGGACCACGTCGTCCATGTTCATGCCGAGCTGCTGCCCGCGTGGCGCGAGCACGCCGACCACCTTGCAGCGCCGCCCGCCGATGCGCACCGCCTCGCCGATCGGATCCTCGCCGGCAAAGAGCTCGACGGCGACGCGGTGCCCGAGCACCGTGAGAGCGCCGCCGCGCTCGAGGTCGGTCTCGGGCAGGAAGCTCCCGCGCGCCACGCTCAGCCGGCGCAGCGCGGCGAACTCCGGCGTGACGCCGGCCACCAGCACGTCGCGCCGCCGTTCGCCGCGCGCCACGCTGTCGGAGGCCACCACGAAGGGCGCGACGAAACGCACCCCCGGCAGGGCGCGCTCGAGGGCGCGCGCATCGTCGAGCGTCAGGTCGTTGGGGACACCGCCGATCCCGGGCAGCGCGCCGACGGTGTCCGTCTTGCCGGGCAGCACCGCGACGAAGCTCGAGCCGATCTGCGCGAACTGGTCGACGACGTAGCGCCGCGCCCCCTCGCCGAGCGCGGTGAGCAGGACCACGGCGGAGATGCCGACCGCGACGCCGAGCAGCGAGAGGAGACTGCGCAGCCGGTGGCCGGCGAGCGCTCGCCCCGCGTAGGCGGCGAGGTCGCGCCCGCTCATGGGTGCGGTTCCACCCCGAGCCCCCACTCGGTGAGGGCGGCGGCGAGGTCGGCGCGCGGCGCACGGCGGACCACGCGACCGTCGGAGAGGATGAGCGTGCGGTCGGCGCGCCGGGCGACCCGTGGGTCGTGGGTGACCACCAGCAGGGTCAGGCCCTGGTCGTTCAGCCGGTCCAGCAGGTCGAGCACGGCGTTGCCGGACTTCGAGTCGAGGTTGCCGGTCGGCTCGTCGGCGAGGATCACCGTCGGGCGCATGGCGAGCGCGCGCGCCATCGCCAGCCGCTGCCGCTCGCCGCCCGAGAGCTCGCTCGGCCGGTGGTCGGCGCGGTGCGCCAGCCCGACCGCCGCGAGCGCCGCTCGCGCCCGTTCGTGGCGCTCCGCGCGCGCCACCCCGGCGAAGACCATCGGCAGCTCGACGTTGCCCAGCCCGTCGAGCCGCGGCACGAGATGGAACGCCTGGAAGATGAATCCGAAGCGGTCGCGTCGCAGGTGGTCGAGCTCCCCCTCCGCGAGCTCGGCGACCTCACGCCCCTCGAAGCGGTACGAGCCCGAGGTCGGGCGATCGAGGCAGCCGATCAGGTGGAGCAGGGTCGACTTGCCCGAGCCCGACGGACCCATGATCGCCACGTGCTCGCCCGCGGCGATGGTCTCGCTGACCTCGACCAGGGCGTGCACCGCCTCGCCGCCGATCTCGAAGGTGCGCGACAGCCGCTCGAGCTCGATCACGGCGCGCCGGCCGTCTCGACCTCGACGAGCGCGCCGGCCCGGATCTCCGGCCGGTCGATCGCGGCGACGACCCGCTCCCCTGCCACCAGGCCGGAGCGCACTTCGGTGAACTCCCAGTTGGCGAGCCCGCGCTCGATCCGGCGCTCGACCAGCCGTTCCCCTTCGAGCACCAGCACCTGGTCGCCGGAGAGGATGCAGGCGGTGGGCAGGCGGAGCGTGTCGCGGCGCGTCTCGAGGATCACCTCGACGTCCGCCGAGGTGCCGGGCAGGAGGCTCTCGGCGAGCCGTGCGTCGTCGAGCTCGACTTCGATCTCCACCGTGCGGTTCTGCGCCTCGAGGTCGAGCACGTAGGGGGCGACGCGCGCCACCCGGCCGGGGAAGGTCTGTCCGGGCCGCGAATCGACGGTGGCCCGCGCCGGCAGACCCGGCAGGAGGCTCGCGGCGTCGACCTCGTCCATCGGCAGCGAGAGGTGGATCGAGGTCGGATCGATCAGGTCGAGCACCGGCGGCACCGGCACCGCGGGTGGCGCCGGCGTGACCCACTCGCCGACCTCGGTCGAGAGCTCGGCCAGGATGCCGTCGAAGGGAGCGTAGACGGTGCGCTTGTCGAGCGCGGTCTCGGCGAGCGCGAGAGCGGCGGCGGCGCGCTCGCGCACCGCCCGCGCCGAGGCGCAGACCGCCTCCGCCTCGCGGGCGCCCGAGTCGATGCGGTCGATCGAGTCGGCGGCGACGATCTGCTGCTCGGCGAGCCGCCGGTTGCGCTCGAGCTCGCGCTGGGCGAGCGAGGCGGCGAGGCAGGCGCGCTCGCGCTCGGCCTCGGCGGCCGCGAGCTCGCGCCGGGCGACGGCGACCTGCCCCCGCTCCAGCGCGTCGTCCAAACGGAGCAGCACGTCGCCGCGCCGTACCCGATCGCCACGCCGGTGCGGCAGCTCGGCGACCCGCCCTCCCTGGTCGGGAGAGATCTTGGCGCGCAGGCGGGCTTCCACGGTTCCGGCGCGGCTGTTGGTGGCGGTCTTCTCCACCGCGCCGCGCTCGACCACGACCACCCGCACGCTCACCCGCTCTGGCGCCAGCAGGCGCCAGGCGACCAGCCCGGCGATCGCCAGGAGCCCGGCGACCACGAGCCCACGGCGCAAGTTTCGGGAGCTCATCCACTCACTTTACGGGATGCCTCGCCAATCCGACCACCCGGCGGGGTGGGCACCGCTCAGTCGGTGTCGTCGCCGCGAGCGCCTCGGTCCCGCTCTCCGCCCCGGCCGCGCCCCCGGCCCTGGTCCGCGCGGCCGAAGGTCGCTTCGAGGCCGGCGATCAGCGCGGCTTTCTCCGCGGCAGCGAGCCGCGCCTCCGGATGCGCCGGCAGGTAGATCGGCAGCGGCATGTTGCCCTCCTGGACCTCCTCGGCAGCCTCTCTGGCGTCCTTCTGCGTTCGCTGCCATTCGGAGACGTTGAGGTGCCCGCGCCCCTGCTCGACGTCGCGCACCACCAGCCAGGAGACCGGCGCCACACGCGAGTACCAGGGCCACTTCGTCTGGTTGCTGTGACAGTCGGCGCAGGCGCGGAAGAAGAGCGCCCGCGTGCCCGCCGAGTCCCAAGCCGGCTCGGCGACCACCGGCGGATTGCTCCTCCGGTGCCCATAGGGAACCGCTTGGATGAGCAGAAACGCGACGCCCAGACCGAGCGCCAGACGGCGCCAGATTCGCGACTTCATGGTCCTACCCTCCTTGACGTTCCCTACTCTAGTCCGCCGGGATGAACCGGCGATGACCGGCGGGTCCGCCTCAGCGGCGCGAGAGCTCCACGACCGCCTCCATGTGGCCGGTCTGCGGAAAGAGGTCGAACAGGGCCAGGGAGACGACGGCGAAGCGCTCGCCGAGCTCCTTCAAGTCGCGCGCCAGGGCGGCGGCGTGGCAGGAGACGTAGGTCACCGCGCGCGGCGGGCGCGCCACCAGCAGGCGGCGAACCACCAGCGAGAGGCCGTCGCGCGGCGGGTCGAGCACCACGCGGTCGAGCCCTTCGACCAGCCCCGAGCCGACCCAGCTCTCCACCGCCTGCGGCACGACGTCGACGTTCTCCAGACCGTTCAGCCGCACGTTCTTGCGCGCGAAGCGGGCGGCGATCCGGTCCCCTTCGACCAGCACCACCCGGGCGTAGCGACGCGCGAGCGGCAGCGCGAAGAGCCCGACGCCGCCGTAGAGATCGAGCGCGGTCGCGCCCGTCGCCTCGCCGACCACCCGCTCGACCAGCGGCGCGAGGAGTCCCGAGTGCCCCTGGAAGAAGCAGCGCGCGTCGAAGAGGTATTCGTGCTCGCCCACTCGGCGCGACAGCTCGCCGTGCGGCAGTCCCTCGACGAGCGGCGAGTACGACACCTCGTCGCCGTCGCCCAGGGCGAGGTCGAGGCGCGAGGGCGCGCCGGCGGGGAGCCGCCGGCCGAGCGTCGCGAGCTCGCGCTCGAGGGCCGGTGCGAGCACCGGGCAGCGGTCGACGGCGACCAGCTGGCGGCTGCCTCGGGCGTGGTAGCCGACCTCGACGCCGCCCCCCACCGGGCGGGTGTGGAGCTGGGCGCGCAGGCGATAGCCCCAGGGCTCGGCGGCGAAGATCGCCTGCGGCGTCGGCACCGTGAGAGCGGAGAGCCGGCGCAGCGTCTCGAGCGTCGCCTCGGCCTTGAGCTCGAGCTGCCGGCGATACTCCAGGTGCTGCAGATCGCAGCCGCCGCAGCGCGCGAAGTGGGGACAGGCCGGCTCGCGGCGCCCCGCGCCGGGCGCCAGCAGCTCGACGATCTCGGCGCGGCCGTAGCCCGGGCGCCGCTCGACGAGCCGCGCCCGCACCCGGTCCCCCGGCGCCGAACGCGGCACGAAGATGGGGATCCCCTCGAAGCGGCCGAGTCCGTCACCGCCGTCGACCAGCTGCTCGATGGTGAGCTCGAGCTCCTCGACCTCGATCAGCCGGAGCCCCGCGGGCGGCCGCACCGGC
>CAZPZW010000057.1:11390-17570 GCA_964591165.1 uncultured Thermoanaerobaculia bacterium
CCGCGGCGCGGGCCTCGCCCGCCGCCCGGCGGCTTGCGCCGATCGGTCATCGCGCGCCCTCCCCCAGCACGTGAATGCGCCCGGCGAGCTCCGGCAGTCGGGCGTCGATCTCGCGCCGGAGCTCCTCCGGAGCGTGACGCCGGCTCAAGTGATGCAGCAGGATCGCCTCGTGGCGCGCCAGCTCCGCGCGCCGGGCGACCAGGTCGTCGAGGTGCAGATGCCGGTAGGCGGTGCCACGTTGGCGCAGGGCATCGCCGAGGAAGGTGCACTCGACGACCAGCACGCGGCTCTCGACCAGGCGCGGCGCCAGCTCCCAGAGGTCGGGCCCGGTGTCGCCGCAATAGGCGAGCCAGCGCTCCTCGTGCTCCTCCTCGATCGGCTGGCGGCGCGCCCTGAGGTCCGCGAGCTCGGCGCCGTCGAGGGCCCGGAACTCGGGCTTCAGGTGGCGCCGCCGGCGCAACAGCTGGTAGCCGAGGCTCGGCACCACGTGGTCGGTGGCGAACGCCTCGATCGCAAGCTCGCGGCCCAGCTCGACCCGCTCGCCCGGCTCGAGGCCGACCAGCTGGTAGCGATAGGCGACCCGCTCGAGCCGCTCGGCGGCCGCCACCAGCGCGGCGAGATCCTCGGCGATCGCGCGCGGGCAGAAGACGCGGGTGCCGCTCTCGTGATGGAGCGTCCGCTGGGAGAGCACGAAGGGCACGCCGAGGGCATGGTCGAGATGCCCGTGTGTCACGAACAGGTCGCGCGCCCCGGCGAGCGCGGCGTTGCCGCGTCCCACGTCGAGCGCCAGCCCGGGAGGGTGGACGCGGAACCAGGTCTCCTCGCCGGCCAGGGAGAAACCCTCGATCGAAAGCTCCCCGAAGCGCAGCGCGACCGACGAAGCCGGGGAGCGGGACGTCGTCAGATCTCCTGGTAGATCCAGCGGCGCAGCGGATCGAGGCGCTTCGACACGCTCTCCTGATCGGGGTCGATCAGCCAGAGCGCGGCGGCGACCGAGGAGAGCAGCGAGTTGCCGTCCTGCGGCGTGAAGCAGAAGCCGACCAGCTCGCGCTTCTTGTGCACGGTGAGCGTGGGCAGCACGACCACGGTCTGCGACAGGATGCGGCCGTAGTAGCCGTGATCGCGGCCGAAGCTGAAGATCTCGTTGCAGTTGCGTTTGTCGGTCACCGCCACCCGCAGATTCGCCCGCAGGCGCCCGATCATCTCGTCCTTGGTGATGTCGCGGTCGAAGACCAGGTCGAACCAGATCGAGTGCATGTACTGCGTGTTGAGCTTCACCGCGCTCGAGAAGAGGTCGAACTTCTGCCCCATGGTCTCGAAGACGTGGAAGGCGTCGTGCGCGTGGTGAGTGCCGAAATCGGCGTCGTCGTGCTTGCCGACCTGCGGCGCGGGCGAGAAGTCCTTGGTCTGCGAGATGTCGTTCGAGCGCCGCATGCAGACGAAGTTGGCCCTCGCCAGCGAGTACTCGTCGCCCCCCTCGTGCGCCAGGGTCTTGATCAGCGTGGTGATGTTGTGGGTGTTGCAGGAGACGATCTGGATGAAGCGATGCTCGCCGGGGATCAGCACTTCGTCGTTGACTCCCCGGGCGTAGGGCACGCCGAAGCCGAACTCGCTGCCCTGGGCGAGGAATCCCTTGGGGCCTTGGAGGTTGGCGTAGTACTTCGCCTTCATCTCGTTGCCCGCCGGCGTGCAGTCGACGATCACCGTGGCGCGCGCCATCGCCTCCTCGGCCTCGTAGCTCACCTTGTGGCCGAGCTTCTCGAACGCGTCGCGCTGGTCCTCGTCGGTGGCGAGCCGCGCGCCGCGCGTCATCAAGTGGTTGATCTTGGAGCGGTCCGAGGAGAGCGGCGTCCGCTTGTGGAAGGTGACTTCGTCGATTCCCATCTTGTCGCGGAAGTCGGTGAACAGGCCGATCAGGGGCTCACCGATCGTACCGGTGCCCACGATGTGAACGATCGTCTTCTTCATCCTCCCCTCCTGGCGTTGAGATGGAAACGGCGGCCGTGACCGCGCGCCCCGGAAAAGCGTAACATAGGCTCAGTACAGCGGAATCCGGCACGAGGCTTGCTCACTCGGTTGGCGAGTCGCCCCCGAACGCGCCGTGTTTGCCGCCACCGCGCCAATTCGGGTCGCGGCGGGCGAACTCGTCGAGCTCGACGGGCACTTCGACGAGGGTTCGGGTCACCGCCGGGTCGCAGCGTTGGTTTTCGCACTCGTAGGTGTAGACGTTCCAGCCCTCGCGTCGCGCGTAGCCCGTCAGCGTCTGGTACGTATCGCAATGGCCGCACTTGATCGAGATATCGCGAATGTTCACCATGACCGCCCCCGCGACGAACCCTAGCAGAGCGCAGCTCGGCGCCGTCGCGCTCGCCGTTTTGACGCTCGTCGCCAGCGCTCCGGCCGTCCTGGCCCAGGGGCCTGTGGACGGATCCACACCGACCTTCGAGGACGAGGTCTCGGTCGCCTGGATCCTGGTCCCGGTGATCGTCAAGGGCCAGAACGGCTACCTCGACGACCTGAAGCGCGAGGACTTCGAGCTCAAGGTGGACGGGAGGCCGATCCAGTTCACCGACTTCGAGCGCCGCGGCGAGGCGCCGTGGAGCCTGGTCTTCCTGCAGGACCTGTCGGGCAGCATGGCGCTCGGCGGCCGGCTCGAGGCCAGCCACGAGGCGGTCGACTACTTCTTCGACGCCGCCCGGCCGGGCGACGAATTCGCGATCGCCACCTTCGCCGGCAACGAAACCGTGGTCGACGTCCCGTTCACCGAGGATCAGACGGCGCTGCGCGAGGCGGTCGCCACCTGGAGCGGTTACGGCAAGACGGCGCTGCACGACGCGGTGGCGCTGCTGCCTTCGATCTCCGGCGACAGCCGCAACATCAAGCGGGCCACCGTGTTGATCACCGACGGCGTGGACAACGCCAGCCAGATGACCGCCGCGGAGGCTCGCGAGGTGGTGCGCCGGGCCGAGCTGCCGGTCTACGTCTTCGGCCTCGAGTCGGGCGACCCGTTCGCCTTGGCGGAGAACGGCGACAAGGTGTACCGTTACGCCGACGTCCTGAACCTGCTCGCCCACCTGACGGGGGGGCGCTACTTTCCGATTCATGGACCGGACGACCTGAAGGAGGCGTGCGCCGCCGTGGCCGAGGACTTGCGCTACCAGTACGTGCTCGGCTTCGAGACCGCGGCGACGGGCAAGTCGGCCTACCGCGAGATCGCGGTCACCGTGCGCGATCGGCGGGTGAAGCGGGTGTTGAGTCGCAAGGGTTATCAAGGGCTGCCGGCGCGACGCTGAGCGTCGGCAGATCGTTTCCGTGCAGTTTCTTGGCAGTATTCCAACCCAGGATGGAGGCTCGAAGATGACCACGAAGAGAATGGCGATGACGGCGGCGGCCCTGCTCGCGCTGAGTGGCTGGGGCTGCGCCAGCAAGGACTACGTGCAGGGCGAAGTGGGCAAGGTGGGAACGCGCGTCGACGGCGTGCAGACGCAGGTCGAGGACGCCCAGACCAAGCTCCGCGAGCACGACCAGCGGCTCGGCAAGAACGAGATGGCGACCACCGAGGCCTCGAAGACCGCCCAGGAGGCGCTCGACCGGGCGATCGCCGCTGGCAAGCTGGCCGAGGGCAAGTTCCTCTACGAGTCGGTGCTCTCCGACGACAAGGTGAAGTTCGGCTTCGACAAGGCCGAGCTGGCCGACGAGGCCAAGGCGGTGCTCGGCGAGATGGTGGCCAAGCTCAAGGCCGACAACCGGGACGTGTACATCGAGATCCAGGGCCACACCGACAACGTCGGCAGCGAGGAGTACAACATGGCGTTGGGCGAGAAGCGGGCCGAGGCGGTCCGGCGCTTCCTCTCGCAGCAGGGCATCGCTCTCCACCGCATGTCGGCGATCTCCTACGGCGAGTCCGAGCCGGTGGCCGACAACAAGACCCGCGAAGGCCGCGCCCAGAACCGGCGCGTGGTGCTGGTCGTTCTGCAGTAGCCGCGGAACCGTGCCGGAGGGGAATCGAGGGCGGCGTCAGCCGCCCTCGCCTTTTTCGGACACGGCGCGGTCGTCGGCCGCGGCGGAAGCGAGCTCGCGCTCGACGCGCAGCCGTCCGCCGCAGTCGCCGCAACGGAAGCGCCGCGCGCCGCGGTGCCGCCGGACGTAGATCGAGCCGCAGCGCGCGCACTGCCAGGCCCAGACCCGCCGCCGGCTCCGCACCGCCGAAGTGTCGAGGTCGTGGCAGGCCCGCGCCGGCAGTCCCAGCCGTGCCATCAGTTCGCGCCAGCGAGGCCCGTGGCCGGCGCGCGGCCCGGCGAGCAGATGGCAGAGCTCGTGGAGCAGGGTCGGGACCAGCTCGTCGGGGTGGCGGTCGAGCAACCTGGGATTCAACTCGACGGTCGCGTGCGCGAAGTCGGCCCGGCCGAGCGTCGAGCGCAGGCGCGGATTGAAGCGCACCGCGAACGGCAGCGGACGCCGCCGGCCGAGCTGGCGCTGGGCGGACACGCCGAGTCGGACGAGCGCCTCCGGTCGCCGCGCCGACGGCGCACGGCGTAGCTTTGCCCGGCGTGGCTCGCTGGACGCCGTAGCGAACGGCAGCTCGAGTTGGTGCAAGGCGGTCAGCCCGCGCCGGCCTCAGCCAGGGCGCGCTCGAGCATCTCGGCGTCGGCGTAGCCGACGTGACGGAAGACGATCTTGCCGGCGCGATCCATGATGACCAAGGTGGGCAGGGCGTTGATCTCGAGCTGGCCGCCGACGCGCTCCTCCGGATCGCTCACCACCGGATAGGGGAACGGGCGGCGTGCCACGAACTCGCGCACCGTCGAGGTCTCCTCGCCGGTCGCCACGGCGACGAATTCCACACCGCGACCGGCCTGGCGCGGATAGATGGCGCGCAGCACGTCGGCTTGCAGATGGCAGGGGCCGCACCAGGTGGCCCAGAAATCGAACAGCACCACGCGGCCGGCGAAGTCCCGCTTGCTGACCGGCGAGCCGCCGAGCGAGGCGAGCGTGAACTCGGGCATCGGCATGCCCTGGGCGGACCCCGCGCCCGCTCCGCCCCGCCGTCCGCTGCCGCCGATCACGAGCAGGGTGACGAGGACCAGCCCGGCGAGGAGGGCGACGACAGCGACGAGAGTCTGGGAGGAGCGCTTCTCCTGCGGCGAGCTCATCGCGCGAACACTATCCCTTCGGGCCAGAAGAAAAAAAGAGCCGAGGCCTCACGGCCAGGCTCATTGGGTCATGCGAGGTACAAGGGCCGGGCGCCGAAGCGCCCGGAGATAGCAATCGAAGCTTACGGTCCGGCGTTACTTCTTCTTCTTCGCAGCCTTCTTGGCCGGCTTCTTCGCCGCCTTCTTCGCCGCCTTCTTGGTGGCCATCTCTCCAGCCTCCTTTATGGCATCGGGCCCAATTGCCCGTTGCGCGCTCGTTGGTCCTGCCCTGCTAGCTGCAACCGCTCGTCGATCCGCAGTTCGTGCACTTGTAGCACGAACCGTTGCGCACCATGATGGCTCCGCAGTCGTGACAGCTCGGTGCGTCGGTCGAGTTGATGAACGTCACCCGGGCGCTGCCGGTCTCGGCCGAGGTCGTGGTGCGCGCCGCGGCGCTCTCGGGCGCCGGCTCGCGCAGCACCACGCCGACCTCCTGCTTCTCCTCCGTCGACAGGAACTTCGACGCCAGCCAGCGGAAGATGTAGTCGGTGATCGACTTGGCGATCGGGATCTCGGGGTTCTTGGTGAAGCCCGAGGGCTCGAATCGGGTGTGCGAGAACTTGTCGACCAGGGCGCGGAGCGGCACGCCGTACTGCAGGGCGAGCGACACCATGGTGGCGAAGGCGTCCATCAGGCCCGAGATGGTCGAGCCCTCCTTCGCCATGACGAGGAAGATCTCGCCCGGCTGGCCTTCGTCGTAGAGGCCGACGGTGATGTAGCCCTCGTGGCCGTTGATCGAGAACTTGTGGGTGATCGACCGTCGCTCGTCGGGGAGCTTGCGCCGCCCCGGCATCGGGACCGAGATCGAGGTCTTGGTCTCGTCCTTCTTGGTCGACAGCGGCTGGCTGCGCTTGCAGCCGTCGCGGTAGATCGCCACCGCCTTCAGCCCCAGGCGCCAGCCCTCGAGGTAGGCCTGCTCGATCTCCTCGACCGTCGACTCCTCGGGCATGTTGATCGTCTTCGAGATGGCGCCGGAGATGAACGGCTG
>CAZPZW010000058.1:0-17534 GCA_964591165.1 uncultured Thermoanaerobaculia bacterium
CTCGAGGTGAAGCGATGAAGCGGACGGGCGCGGGCGAGCTGAGGCGCGAGGACATCGGCAAGAAGGTGAAGCTGCAGGCGTGGGTGCAGCGGCGGCGCGATCTCGGGGGAGTGCTGTTCCTGGACTTGCGCGACCGGAGCGGCCTGGGGCAGGTGGTGGTGAAGCCCGAGGAGTGCCGCGAGGCGCTGGCGGTGCTCGAACCGGTGCGCTCGGAGTGGGTGGTGGAGGTGGTGGGCACGGTCATCGCGCGGGCGGGGGAGGTCAACCCGAGGATGGCGACCGGTGAGGTCGAGGTCCTGGCCGAGAGCGCGCAAGTGCTTTCGAAGTGCGATCCGCTGCCCTTTCCCGTGGACGCGCGCACCGAGGCGTTGGAGGACACCCGTCTCAAGTACCGTTTCCTGGACCTGCGGCGGCCCGAGCTGCAGCGCAATCTGATGCTCCGCCATCGCCTCACCTGGGAGGTGCGGCGCTTCTTCCACGAGCAGGGATTCCTCGACATCGAGACCCCGATCCTCACCAAGTCGACCCCCGAGGGGGCGCGCGACTACCTCGTGCCGTCGCGCGTCCATCGCGGCGAGTTCTACGCGCTGCCGCAGTCGCCCCAGCTCTTCAAGCAGTTGCTCATGATCTCGGGCTTCGAGCGCTACATGCAGATCGCCCGCTGCTTCCGCGACGAGGACCTGCGCGCCGACCGGCAGCCGGAGTTCACTCAGATCGACCTCGAGATGTCGTTTCCCAGCGAGGAGGACATCTACGCGCTGATCGAAGGGTTGTTCGCCCGGATCTTCCCGCTGATCGGCGTCGAGCCGAGCGTTCCCTTCCGCCGCATGACCTATGCCGAGGCGATGGCGCGTTTCGGCATCGACCGCCCCGATCTGCGTTTCGGGGTCGAGATCCAGGACGTGACGGGGATCGCCGGTGCGAGCTCGTTCAAGGTCTTCCAGAAGGCGGCGGGAGAGGGGGGCGTAGTGCGGGCGATCGTGGTGCCGGGAGGCGCCTCGACCACCCGTTCGCAGACCGATCTCTGGGGAGAGTTCGTCAAGAAGTCGGGGCTGCCCGGCGTGCTCCTGCTGCGCCGGAACGCCGGCGAGCTCACCTTCTCGGTCAAGCAGGGTCTGGCGCCTGCGGAGCTCGAGGGGCTCGCGGCAGCGCTCGCCCTGGGCGAAGGGGATCTCGCCGTGCTGGCCGCCGGTGTGCCGGGGGTGGTTTCGCCCGCGCTCGGCGCGCTTCGCCTGGAGCTCGCCCGTCAGCGCTCCTGGATCCCCGAGGACCGCTGGGAGTTCCTCTGGGTGACCGACTTCCCGCTGCTCGAGTACCACGCCGAGGACGGACGGTGGTACTCGACCCATCACCCCTTCACGAGTCCCGATCCGCGTGACCTCGACAAGCTGGAGAGCGACCCCGGCGCGGTGCGCGCCCGCGCCTACGACGTGGTCCTGAACGGCACGGAGCTCGGGGGCGGCTCGATCCGGATCCACGACCGGGAGGTGCAGGAGCGCATCTTCCGCCGACTCGGCATCGACCAGAGCGAGGCGCGCAGCCGGTTCGGCTTCCTGCTCGACGCGCTGCAGCTCGGCGCCCCGCCACACGGCGGGCTGGCCCTCGGCCTCGATCGCCTCGCCATGCTGATGGCCGGAGCGACTTCGTTGCGCGACGTCATCGCCTTCCCGAAGACCACCTCGGCGACCGACCTGATGACCGAGGCGCCGTCGTCGGTGGATGGCCGGCAGTTGCGCGAGCTGGGCATCGCCATCGCGCCCTCCGGCAAGGAGTGAGTCGGCGGTGAGCGGCCAGGCGCTCGATCCGCTGTTGCTGCGCCACCCGCGTGGCGTGACCGAGCTGCTGTGCGGCGAGGGCGCGCTGGCGGAGGCGATCTCGCGACGCGCCGAGCTCTTCCGGGGGCGCTCGCTCTTCCTGATCTCGACCGACCGGGTCCTCCGCCTGCACGGCGAGCGCCTGGCGCCGCTGCGCGACCTGGTGCCGGAGGCGGCTTTCTTGACCGTCCCGGAGGGCGAGGCGGCGAAGTCCTTGGCCGAGGCGGGACGCCTCTGGAACGCGATGCTCGTGGCCGGGGGGCGGCGGGACAGCCTGGTGGTGGCGTTCGGGGGCGGGAGCGTCGGCGACCTCGCCGGTTTCGTCGCCGCCTGCTTCCTGCGCGGTGTCCTCTTCGTCCAGATACCGACCACTTTGCTCGCCCAGGTCGACGCCGCGATCGGCGGGAAGACCGCGGTGGACCTGCCGGCGGCGAAGAACTCGGTCGGCGCGTTCCATCACCCGGCGCTGGTGATCTCCGACGCGCGGCTGCTCGCCACCCTGCCGCCAGCCGAGCTGCGGGCCGGCCTGGTCGAGGCCGTGAAGATGGCCGCGCTGCTCGACCCCGAACTCCTGGCCCGCCTGGAGCGCGACCTGGAGGCGCTGCTCTCCGGCGATCCGGCGGCGCTCGCGCCGGTCGTGCGGGCGGCGGCCGCGGCCAAGGCCGCGGTGGTCGAACGCGATCCGGAGGAGTGCGGCGAGCGCCAGCTGCTCAACTACGGCCACACCCTCGGCCACGCTCTGGAGTCCGCGGCGGGGTATGGCCGCATGCTGCACGGCGATGCCGTCGCGTGGGGGATGCGCTTCGCCGGACGGCTCGCTCGGGCGCGGGGCGCCGACGTGGCCTTTCTCGATCGGATCGAGCGCCTGCTGGAGCGCCTCGACTGTCCGGCACCGCCGGTTCTGCGCCGGGACGACCTGATGGCTCGCCTGGCGCGCGACAAGAAGGCGCGGGCCGAGGGGCTGACTTGGGCGCTGCCGATGGCGCTCGGCCGGGGGGAGCGGCGGGGCGACGTTTCGCCGCAGGAGGTCGATCGGGAGCTCGAGCGATTCCTGGCCGACGTCGAGCGGCGGCGAGCGCCCGTATAATGCCCCCCGGGCTCGTCCGGGAGCAGGACGCCGGAGGAGCTCCCGAGACCATGGAAAAACCCCACCGCTTCGCCCGGCGATTCAAGCTGCGCCACGTCGCCTTCCTGCTCCTGCTGCTCTCGGGCGCCATTCCTCTGACGGTCACCAACTGGCTGCTGATCTCGCAGAACCGGGAGCTCCTGGAGACCGAGGAGCGCAGCTCGCTCACCGCCTCGGCGCAGTCGCTCTCCCGGGAGCTCGACGACTATCTCGCCGGGGCGCGGCGCGAGCTCGCCCAACTGGGATCCGCCCTGCTCGCGCCGCCGGGCCCAGTCGAGATCGAGGAGCGCCTCCGCGAGCCCTGGGTGAGCGAGTACCTGCAGCGCTTCGCGAGCGGTTCCTACCAGCCCCTGTCGCTGCGCGTGCTCGAGCCCGGGGGCACCGGCTGGCGATTCTCGCCACCGGACCTCGGCGAGGTCCCCGAGTCGGCGCTCGACGAGGCCTTCGCGCTGGCGGCGCGCAGCGGCCAGGTGAGTTACCGTTTCGCGGTCCTCGAGCCGGGCGACGATCCGGTGGCGGCCCTCGCCGTGCCGGTGCTGCGTGCTCCCGGGGACGTGGCGATGGTCGTCGAGTCGTTGCTCCGCCTCCGGCTGATGGAGGCCATCTTCGAGCGCGAGGCGCGCGGCGACGTGCAGGTCTTCCTGGTGGACCGCGACGGCCGCATGCTCTGGTCGCGCGGCGCGAGCGAGCCGATCGAGCGCGCGCTCGCCGATTCGAACCTGGTGCGCGACTTCGCGAAGAAGCCGCTCAGTCTCACCTCGCAGTACACCTTGCGCGGCGAGCGGGGTCCGATCGAGCTGCTCGGCCAGGTGAGCCCGGTGGTCGAGAGCGGCTGGGGCGTCGTGGTGCACAAGCCGGTGGCGGCCTCGTTCGAGGCGGCGCGCAAGATGGTGATCGGCGCGGTGCTGGCGACCGTCCTGCTGTTGCTGCTGGCCGTGGTCTTCGCCTTCGTCGCCTCGCGCTGGATCGGGCAGCCGATCCGCCGCTTCTCCGAGACCACGCACGAGATCGCGACCGGTAACTTCGGCAAGCGGCTCGAGGAGCGCCGCGTCGTCGCCGAGCTCGCCGACCTGGCGACCGACTTCAACCGGATGAGCGGCCACGTGCAGGAGCACGTCGAGAAGCTGCGCGAGGCCGCGCGTCAGAACCGCGAGCTGTTCATCGGCTCGATCCGCGCCTTTGCCGCGACGATCGACGCCAAGGATCCCTACACCCGAGGCCACTCCGAACGGGTGGCCGAGCTCTCGCGCCAGATCGCGCGCACGATGGGCCTCAACGAGGACCTGCTGCACAAGCTGTGGATCGGCGCCCTGCTGCACGACGTCGGGAAGATCGGCATCGAGGACCGCATCCTCAAGAAGAGCGGCGTGCTCACTCCCGAGGAGTTCGAGCAGATGAAGGCCCACCCGACGATCGGCGCCGAGATCCTGCAGCCCATCGAGCCGCTGCGCGAGATGCTGCCGGCGGTGCGCTGGCATCACGAGAACTGGAACGGCCGCGGCTATCCCGAGGGGCTGCGCGGAGAGGAAATTCCGCTGATGGCGCGCATCGTCGCGGTGGCCGACTGCTACGACGCGATCACCACAAGTCGGCCCTATCAGGCGGCCTACGAGCCGCGCTACGCTGCCGAGTTGATCACCCAGCTCGCCGGTTCGCGCTTCGACGCCAAAGTAGTGACCGCTTTCCTACGCGCCTTCGAGGGTGGCGGGCTGGTGCTCGACGTCAACGACCGGACGCGGCCGGGTTTCGACGTCGAGTTGCCGATCGCGGCCAATATCTGAGGCGAGAGGAGAGACGGGTGCCTTTCCAGTACATCCTGGCCAACCTGCTGGCGAAGAACGAGGGCGCGGTGGGCGTGCTCTTCCTCGACGAGAGCGGGGAGACGGTCGATCTCGCCTGTTCGGAGTTCAGCCCCTACCAGATGCGGGTCGTCGGCGCTTACGTCGGAATCTACCTGCGCCAGACCGAGCGCTTCCTCGAGTCGTCGGCGCTCGGCAAGCCGCGTTGGCTGCACATCGAGAAGGACAACCTTCACCTGTTCGCGATGCCGCTGCCGGACGGCTACTACGTCGTGCTGGTGCAGCGCCGGCCGGCGCTCAGCGGTTGGACCAAGCGGACGATGGAAGAGGCTTGCGATCTGCTGCATCGCGAGCTCTTCGCCCGTCACTGAGAGCGAGGGGATCGTGCCGGAAACACCGCCCGCGCCAGTGCGCCAGGGGCTCTGGAGCAAACTGCGCGCCGGGCTCGCGCGGACCCACGACCGGATCTCGGAGCGGCTCGGTGACGCGCTGGACCTTCACGCCAGCCTCGACGAGGCGACCCGGCTGGAGCTCGAGGAGGCGTTGATCGGCGCCGATCTCGGCGTGGCGACGACTTCGCTGCTGTTGAGCCGCCTCGCCGACCGCTTGCGCCGCGCGGACCTCGCCGAGCCCGGGAGGCTTCGCCGGCTGCTCGCCGAGGAGATCGCCGGGCTCCTCGCCGAGGGGGCGCCTGCCGCGGGTCCGGTCGCGACGCCGCGGGTGACTCTGGTCGTAGGCGTCAACGGGGCAGGCAAGACGACCTCGATCGCCAAGCTCGCCCGGCGCAGCCAGAACCGGGGCGAGCGGGTGCTGCTCGCCGCCGCCGATACGTTTCGCGCTGCGGCGATCGAGCAACTGGTGGTCTGGGGCGAACGGCTGCAGCTCGACGTGGTGCGCCAGGGAGCTGGTGCCGATCCCGCCGCGGTGGTGTTCGACGCCCTGCAGGCTGCCCGCGCGCGCCGGGTCGATCACCTGATCGTCGATACCGCCGGCCGGCTGCACAACAAGGCGCATCTCATGGAGGAGCTGGCCAAGATCCGCCGGGTGGTGGAACGGGAGGCCATGGGCTGGACCCAGAACACCCTGCTGGTGCTCGACGCCACCACCGGGCAGAACGCGCTCGCCCAAGCACGCGAATTCCTGCGGGTCGCGACGGTGGACGGTTTGCTGCTCTCCAAGCTCGACGGCACCGCCAAGGGGGGCATGGTCGTGGCCGTGGTGCGCGAGCTCAAGCTGCCAGTGCTCTATCTGGGCGTCGGCGAGAGCGCCGACGACCTGGTCGATTTCGATCCTCGGGAGTTCGCCGCTGCGCTCGTCGCCTGATGCGCTGCGTCGCGCCTTGCGACTCGCCGAGCGTGGCCGGGCGACCTGTGCGCCGAACCCGCTGGTCGGAGCCGTGCTGGTGCGCGACGGCGCGGTGGTGGGGGAAGGGTTCCACCGCCGCGCCGGCGAGCCGCACGCCGAGATCCTGGCGCTCGCGGCGGCCGGCGAGCGCGCCCGCGGGGCGACCCTGTATCTCAACCTCGAACCCTGCTGTCACTGGGGACGCACGCCACCCTGCACCGATGCCCTGATCGCGGCCGGGGTGTCGCGGGTCGTCGCCTGTCACCGCGATCCCGATCCGCGCGTGGCCGGGGAGGGATTCGCCCGCCTCCGCGCAGCTGGGATCGCGGTAGAGGTGGGAGCGCTCGCCGGCGACGCGGTCCGCCTCAATCTGCGCTACCTGGTGCAGCGAGCGCTCGGGCGGACCGAGGTGACGATCAAGTGGGCGATGAGCCTCGACGGCAAAGTCGCGACGGCGTCGCGCGAGAGTCGCTGGATCTCCGGTCCCGAGGCACGCCGATGGGCGATCGGGCTGCGCGACGAGCACGACGCGATTCTGGTGGGCGTCGGCACGGTGCTGGCCGACGACCCTCGGCTCGACCGGCGCTTGGGGCGCGCGAGCGGCGCGAATCTCCGGCTGGTGATGGATCGCCGCTTGCGCACGCCACCGAGCGCCGCGCTCTTCGCGATCCCGGGTCCGGTGCGGATCTACACCGAATCGGGCGATGGCGCGGTTGCCGACCTGCTGCGCGCCCGGGGCGCGGAGGTGCGACGCCTCGACCGGGTCACTCCCGCGGCGGTGCTCGACGATCTCGCGGCCGGCGGGATCCAGAGCCTTCTCGTGGAGGGGGGACGCGAGGTCGCCGCCGCCTTCGTCGAGGGCGGGCACTTCGACCGGCTGGAGGCGGTCTGCGCGCCGCTGCTGATCGGAGGCGAAGCGGCCCTCTCCCCGCTCGGCGGGCGAGGGGCTCGTTCCCTGGCCGATGCGCATCGCCTCGGTTCTCTCTCCGCCCGGCGGCGTGGCGCCGACCTGATACTCACGGGATGGAACGAACGATGTTTACGGGAATTGTCCTCGAGCGTGGCCGGCTGATCGCCGACCCGTCCCCCTCGCCGGAGGGCGGAGTGCGCCTGACGATCGGTCACTCGGCCGCGCTGGGTGAGCGGCTCGGAATCGGCGCGAGCCTGGCGGTGGCGGGAGTCTGCCTCACCCTGATCGAAAGCCGCCCGACCGAGTGTCAGGTGGAGCTGTCGCGCGAGACGCTGGCGAGAACCCGGCTCGGCCGTTTGCGGCGCGGCCAGGAGGTGAACCTCGAGCCGGCGCTGCGGGTCGGCGACGCGCTGGGTGGCCACTGGGTCCAGGGACACGTCGACGGCCTGGCGGAGCTGGTCCGGCGGGACGACCGGGACGGGCACAGCGACTTCACGGTGGCGATCCCACCCGGCATGGCGCCCTACGTGGTGGAGAAGGGCTCGGTCGCGCTCGACGGCGTCAGCTTGACCGTGGCGGCGCTCGGGGCGGAGAGCTTTCAGATCGCGCTCATCCCGCATACCCTCGCGGTCACCACGCTCGGCGCCGCACGTCCCGGGACGCGCTTCCACTTCGAGGCCGACGCTCTGGCGAAGTACGTCGAGCGGATTCTCGTGGTGCGCGGCGGATCGGCAGCGTTCCGCCAACCGGACGAGGTGTCGTGAGCTGGCGCGAGGTCGAACCGCGCCCCTCCCGGCTCTGGGTTCGTCACCTGCCGCGCCAGTGGCCGGTCTGCGATCGACCGTATCTCGACTTGGTGGCGCGGCGGATCGTCTGGCCGATGGGCTCCGGTGCAGGTGCTGCCGAGCTGCCACGCCTCGCGCCGCCGGGGGACGTCTGCTGGCTGCCGCCGGTGGAAAAGGACCGGTCGAGGGAGAGAACAGACCAGCTTGCAACGCTGGCGCGCCCGGACGAGATCGTTCTCGACCAGCGGATCGCCGGCGACAGTGGCAGCTCGTCAGCGGCGCCTTTCACGCGAGTCGTGGACGACCTGCTTCTCCCCTTGGTGGAGAAGGACCTTGCGGCTCTCGACGCCATGGCCCCGAACGCGCTGGTCCTGGTGCCGCTGCTGCCGGGCCTGAGTGACGAGTCGACGACGTGGCGAGAGTTGCTGGCGCGTCTCGCGCCGCGTCGCCCGGCGGCCGTGCTGGGCGTCGCCCCGGAGCTCTCGCCGGCGGACCGAAGGCGGTTGGTGGACCGCCTGGGCGAGTCGAGTTTCGAAGCAGTTCACCACAGTCGGTGGTCGGCGGCGTCCTTGGAGCGCGCCTTCGCTCGCGCCGTGGCGGATGCCGGGCTGGCTCCCTGGTGGGAGCGCCCGCGGCTGCCGTTGGCGCCGCGCGCGGCACGCCATCGAGAGCTGGCAGCGGCCCTCGCCGAGGCGGGCGAGCTCTGGTTGAGGCTCGGCCGGAGCGAGGCGGAAGGCGAGGGTCTGCTCGCCGCGGCCCGTCACGCGGAGGTGAGCAAGCTCGACCTCGCGGCGCTGGCGCGCGAGGGGCAGCTCGCGTTGATGACGGTCCTCTCCCAGCTCGCGCGACGGCTCATCGAAGAGCTCGGTCGCGAGGGGAGGTCGTCGCTCCTGGCGGAGCTGCGGGACGAGTATCTGATCGGGGAACCGCGCGAATGAGCCTGTCTCTCGGGATCTACGTCCACGTGCCGTTCTGCCGGACGCGCTGCCGTTACTGCGACTTCTACCGCGTCGGCGAGAACCGCGAGCGCATGGGTCTCTTCCTGGCCGCGCTCCGGCGCGAGATCGACGGCTGGTCGGCGCTGCACGGACGGCCGGTCGAGACCGTCTTCTTCGGCGGCGGAACGCCGTCGTTGCTGGCGCCGGAGGAGATCGAGCGCGTCCTCCTGCTGCTCGCCCGGCGGTTCGCGCTCGCCTCCGACGCCGAGATCACGGTCGAGGCCAATCCCTCTGATCTCGATCTCGCGCGTCTCCAGGCCTTGCGCGCCTGCGGGGTCAACCGGCTGTCGGTGGGGGTGCAGTCGTTCTCGGATCGCGAGCTCGCGCTGCTCGGCAGGCGCCACGACGCGGCGCGGGCGGCGCGGGTGGTCGGGGAAGCGCGAGCGTCCGGCTTCGCCAATCTCTCGCTCGACCTGATGCTCGCCATACCAGGCCAGACGGAGGCCAGCTTTCGTCGCTCGCTCGCCCGGGCGGTCGACCTCGCGCCCGACCATCTCAGTCTCTACCTGCTCGAAGTGCACGCTGGCTCGGAGATCGACGGCCTGCGCCGCGAGAGGGCCCGCCTCTTTCCCGGCGAAGAGGCGCAACGTCGGCGCTACCTCGCGACGCGCGAGCGGCTGGGCGCCGCGGGCTACGAGCACTACGAGATCTCCAACTTCGCGCGTCCCGGTCTCGCCTGTCGGCACAATCTGCGCTACTGGCGGGGCGAGGACTGGCTGGGGCTGGGCCCCGCGGCGCACTCGCTGGTGGACGGCCGCCGCTTTCGGCACCCGGCCGACCTCGGCGCCTGGCTCGCCGACCCACTGGCCAGCGAGCCGCTGCCCTGCGATCCCGCCGCGGAGCGGGTCTATCTCGGTCTGCGCCTCGCGGAAGGGATCGACGAGAGCGCGCTCCTCGCGACCGGGCTCGCCCGGCCGGAGATCGAACGCCGCCTGGCGCGTCTCGCTCCCTTCGTGGAGCGGCAGGCGGGGCGGCTCCGGCTCACTGCGGACGGCCTTCTGGTCTCCAACCCGGTGCTCGCGGAGCTCCTGCCCTAGGAGGCAAAGATGACGCTGATCGACCTGCGGTCCGACACGGTGACGCAACCCGACCCGGCGATGCGACGGGCCATGGCGGAGGCGATCGTCGGCGACGACGTCTACGGCGAAGATCCGACCGTCCGACGGCTCGAGGAGGAGTCGGCGGCGGCGGTCGGGAAAGAGGCCGGTCTCTTCGTGCCCTCCGGCATCATGGGTAACCAGATCGCCCTGGCGCTCCACGCGCCGCGCGGCTCCGAAGTGCTCTGCGACCAGCGGGCGCACATCCTGCTCTACGAGGTCGGGGCGATGTCGGCGATCGCCGGGCTGCAGCCGCACCCGCTGCCTTCCCGCGACGGCCTGCCGGACGTCGCGTCCTTCCGCGAAGCGTACGTGGCGCGGGGCGGACACCGGGTGCCGAGCGGGGTGGTGGAGGTCGAGAACACCCACAACGTCGCCGGCGGTCGGGTCTTCGCTCGGCCGCGGCTCGACCCCATCCTGGCCTTCGCCCGCGAATGCGGCCTGCCGACCCACCTCGACGGCGCGCGTCTCTTCAATGCGGCCGAGTTCCTGGGCGTCCCGGCGGCCACGCTCGCCGAGGGCTTCGATTCGGTGATGTTCTGCTTCTCGAAGGGGCTGGGCGCGCCGGTGGGCTCGGTGCTCTGCGGCAGCCGGGAGTTCGTCGCCGAGGCGCACGAACGGCGGCGGCTGCTCGGCGGCGCCATGCGCCAGGTCGGCGTCCTCGCCGCGGCCGGCCTGGTCGCCCTGCGGGACGGCCCCGCCCGTCTCGCCGCCGACCACGCCCACGCCCGGCTGCTCGCGGAAGCGGTCGCGGAGGCGAAGGGGCTCGCGATCGATCTCGCGACGGTGGAGACCAACATCCTGATCTTCTCCGTCCGGCCCCGGTCGGCGGGCGAACGCTCTCCGGCCGAGCGCTGGGTCGCCGAGGCTCGTCGTGAAGGGCTGCTCGCCAGCGCCATGGACCCCCGGCAGGTCCGAATGGTCACCCACCGTGACCTCGACCGCCCGGCGATCGACCGCGCGATCGAGGTCCTGCGCCGATTGGGGTAGGAGACCCCGGCTACGGGATCCGGGCGACGAGATCGATCTCGACCAGCGCGCCCTTGGGGAGGAAGGCCGCCTGGGTGGTCGAGCGCGCCGGCTTGTGGTTGCCGAAGGCCTCGGCGTAGATCCCGTTCAAGACCGGAAAGTCGTCCATCGACTGCAGGTAGACGGTGGCCTTGAGCACGTCGTCGAAGCCGCAGCCGGCCGACGCGAGCACCTGACGGAGGTTCTCGAAGACGCGGCGGGCCTGTGCCTCGAAGCCCCCGGGCACCATCTCGCCGAGCGCCGGGTCGAGCCCGATCTGGCCCGAGGTGTAGAGGATTCCGTCGCAAGAGACCGCTTGGGAGTAGGGACCGATCGCCTTGGGCGCGGCGTCGGAGTGGTGGCTGCGAATCCGGCGATGAGCCGTGCTCGTGGAGTTCATTCGGCTTCTCCTTCGACGCCTTCGACGACGCCGACGTAGGGCAGGTTGCGGAAGCGCTCGCCGAAGTCGAGGCCGTACCCGACCACGAAACGACGACCGATGCGGAAACCGCAGTAGTCGATCGGGACCTCGACCTCGCGCGCCTCGTGCTTGTCGAGCAACGCGCAGAGCTTGACGCTCCGTGCGCCGCGGAAGCGCAGCAGGTCGAGGATGGTGCGCAGCGTCCAACCGGTGTCGACGATGTCCTCGACCAGCAGGACGTCCCTGTCGCGGATCGAGAGGTCGATGTCACGCTTGATGCGGATCTCGCCGGCCTTGGTGCCGCTGCCGTAGCTCGAGGTCTGGAAGAAATCGATCTCGACCGGCACGGTCAGCCGGCGCGCGAGGTCGGTGACGAAGAAGACCGAGCCCTTGAGAACGCCGATCATCACCAGCCCCGTCGTCGCGGCGTAGTCGCGATCGATGGCGCGCGCCAGCTCGTCGACCCGCTGAGCGATGGCGGGGGCCTCGATCAAGGGCTTCACGACGAAGCTGTCCTTTTGTGTGGTCATGTCTTAGAATCCCCCGCGACGCAAAAAAAAGACACCCGTGACGACGACCGACATCGCCGTTCTGCATCGACGCTACGTCGACCTGGCGAGCCGCTTCAAGTCGGCCTGGACCTTCCATCAGTTCCTGCAAGGTATCCAGAAGTTCTTCGCCGAGGTCGAGATCGGCCGCTATCCCTCTGATTTCCAGGACATCCACGGCACGTTGAAGTCCGTGGCGGACAATCTGAACGAGCAGGACAGTGGACGCCTCTCGGCTCAGCTCGATCAGGTCGAACGCCAGCTCGCCCAGATGATGGGCATTCTCTCGGCCACCGATGCGCGCGTCTCGCCGTCGCTCCTCCGGCAGTTCTTCGACCGCGTCAAGAACTTCGACGATCAGATCCTAGCCCAGATGGTGCGCTTCTACCTGCTCACCTCCGGAGACGACGGCTTGAGCGGAGATCGGCAGGACAAGGTCGATTTTCTGATCACCAAGCTCTCCGAGGAGCTCGACCGGGTGAGCGCGACCTACGTGCTGCGCGACCCCACGCGGCTGCGCGAGCTCTACCAGGGGTTCTGGACGGCGGCCGGAGAGCTCGCGGCGGACGAGGCGTCGCTCGGCGAGCGCAAGGCCCGACTCGACGAGCTGCGCCGCGAGCTCGCGTTGCTCGCCGGCTTCGAGGCGCTCACCGGCAGCGGATTCGTGGCCCGATTCCGCGAGGTCAAGCACCAGCTCGGCCGTTACCTGTTCCACCCGGACCTGCTGATGGTGGTGGCGGAGACCAACCTGGCGCTCAAGAACAAAGTGCGGCAGTACTACCACCTGGAAGAACGGCGGATCCTGGACGAGTCGCACCGCATGCTGCAGCTCGAAGGAGAGGTCGGCGCCGACTCGCCGCTCGAGCTCGAGCTGCTCGAGCTCCGGCGCTCGATGGAGGACTTCGAGAAGAAGCAGCGGCGCGACAACGTGAAGCTCGACGACCTTTCGCTGCTCCGCCGGCAGGTCGCGGAGCTCAAGCCGCGGCTGGAGCAGCGCGCCGCTCGCGAGCGTCCCGGCGTGGCGCCTGCTGCGCTCGCCGACACCGTCCGCGGCGTGCAGTCCGCCGCGCCGACTCGATCCGCCGGCGCCCTCGACAGCGAGAGCTCGCACCTGAAGGAGATCCTGGACGCGCTCGAAGCGACCGACAATCAGGCGGCTCCGAAGTCGGTCGCTCTGTCCCGCGAGATCTACCATTTGCGCCTCGAGCCACGCGAGGTCCTCGCCTATCGCCGCCTGCACGTGCAGCCCGAAGGCGACCCCGAGCTGGAGCAGTTCCTGCTCGACGCCGCCGCGGTCCGCCTGCGGATCAATCAGGAAGCGGCCGAGATCACCGAGCTCCTGGACGAAACGGCGGTGACGAAGGATGCGCCGGTCTTCGAACGCGCCCGCCAGACGACGCGCCTCGCCGATGCCCTCGTGCAGCGCTTCGTGCATTTCATCGACGTCACCGTGCAGGAGAGTGCCTTCGGCGAAGCGCAGCAGCTCCAGCTGCTGCGCATGCGGCTGATCCGCGACTACTCGGGTCTCTGGCTGCTGGTCAACCGCCCGGCGACGTAACGGGCCCGGCGTCGAGCGCCGGATCGTCGAGCAGGGCCGCGAGGAGGGAGCGCACGCGCCCGGCAGCCTCGTGCCCGGCGGCGAGGACCTCGTCGTGCGACAGCGGCGCCGCGGTCACTCCGGCGCCCGGATTCGCCGCCAGCGAGAGCACCAGGCAGCGCATGCCGAGATGGCGCGCGGCGATGACCTCGAGGACCGTCGACATGCCGACCAGGTCGGCGCCCAGCCGGCCGAGCATGCGGACCTCGGCGGGAGTCTCGTAGCACGGCCCGGGCAGGCCGGCATAGACCCCTTCGCGCAGCTCGAATCCGAGGCGCCCGGCGTGCTCGTGGGCCAGCCGGCGAAGCTCCGGATCGTAAGCGGCGCTCATGTCGGGGAAGCGCGGTCCCCAGCTGGCGGGCGGCTCCCCCCAGAGCGGATTGCGCGCTGTCAGGTTCAGCTGGTCCTGGATCACCGCGAGCGTGCCGGCTGGCCAGTCGGCGTTCACCGCCCCGGAGGAGTTGGTCATCACCAGGACCCGGGCGCCGAGCGCCGCCGCCCAGCGGACCGGGAAGACCACCTCACCCGGCTCGTATCCCTGGTAGCCGTGCAGACGACCGCGGAAGTAGAGCACGCTCCGACCGCTCGGCGTGGCGAGCACCTCGAGCGAGTGGCCATGTCCGGGAACCGCGCGGACGGGGAAAGGCAGCCACTGGGAGAGACTCTCCGGTCCGGCGACCGGGAGCCCGAGATCGACTCCCAAGCCCGAGCCGGCGACCAGCGCGACGTCGGGCCGGGGCCGGCCGAGCTCGCTCCAACGGGCAGCGGCGCGGGCGATCTCCTCCGCGTAGTGGCGCATGGGAAGGCATCCTAGCAGGCGTCCGCGCTGGAGACGGGAAGCTCCGCTGGGCTATTCTTCGCCGGGATGTCCGAGCTCGACGAGCAGATTGCCAACCGGCGCAGGAAGCGTGAGGAGCTCGCCGAGCGCGGCGTGGAGGTCTTCCCGGCGCGCGCCGCCTACGACCTCGAGCCGGCCGAAGTGCAGGCGAGGTACGGCCAGGCGAGCGCGGAGGATCTGGCCGCGGCGGGGCTTTCGTGGCGCGTGCCGGGGAGGATCCGAGCCATCCGTGAGCAGGGAAAGCTCTCCTTCCTCGACATTTCGGACGGTGCGGCCAAGGTGCAGCTCTTCGTGCGTCGCAACCTGCTCGACGCGACATCGCTCGAGCTACTGGCAGCGCTCGACCTGGGAGACTACGTCCTCGCCGAGGGGGAGCTGCTGCGCACCCGGACCGGCGAGCTGTCGATCGCTCCCCGCCGCATCACCCTGCTCGCCAAGGCGATGCGGCCGTTGCCGGAGAAGTGGCACGGGCTGGCCGATACCGAGACGCGCTATCGCCAGCGCTATCTCGACCTGGTGGCCAATCCGGAGTCGCGCCGGGTCTTCGAGGTCCGGGCCGCCCTGGTGCGCGGAATCCGCGCGTTCCTCGACCGCCAGGGATTCCTCGAGGTCGAGACCCCGATGATGCAGCCGATCCCGGGTGGTGCCGCGGCGCGACCGTTCGTGACCCATCACAACGCGCTCGATCTCGAGCTCTACCTGCGGGTCGCGCCGGAGCTCTACCTCAAGCGCCTGCTGGTCGGTGGCCTGCACCGGGTCTACGAGATCAACCGGAACTTCCGCAACGAGGGCCTCTCGACCCAGCACAACCCCGAGTTCACGATGCTCGAGTTCTACTGGGCCTACAGCAACTACGAGCACCTGATGGACGTCACCGAAGAGCTGATCTGCGAGCTCGCGAGAACGATTCTGGGCGGCGAGGCGCTCACCTACGGCGGCCGGACCATCGACCTCGCCCGGCCCTGGCCGCGCTGGTCGATGGGAGCGGCACTGGTCGAGCTGGCCGGTGTCGATCCCGCGCGCACCGCGACCGTCGAAGGGCTGCTGGCCGAGTACTCGGCGCGCGGCGAGGAGCCTCCCAAGGTGGCCCTCGCCGGCGGCTCCCCGAGCTACGGGCTGCTGCTCGCCGAGCTCTTCGAGAGGTTGTGCGAGGAGCACCTGCTGGGCCCTGCCTTCATCGTGGACCATCCGGTGGAGGTCTCGCCGCTCGCCAAGCAGAAACCCTCCGACCCGCGATTCACCGAGCGCTTCGAGCTCTACCTCGGAGGCATGGAGGTGGCCAACGCCTTCTCCGAGCTCAACGACCCCGAAGTCCAGGCGGTGCGTTTCCGCCAGCAGCTCGCGGCGCGTGACGCCGGCGACGCGGAGGCTCACCGCTTCGATCAGGACTACGTGCGGGCGCTCGAGCACGGGATGCCGCCCGCCGGCGGAGAGGGGCTCGGGATCGACCGCCTGACCATGCTCTTCACCGATCGCACGTCGATTCGCGACGTCATCCTCTTCCCGCTCCTGCGGCCGGAGCGCGACGAACCGGCCGGGCCGAGCGGCGCTTCGTGAGGCCGATCGAGCCGACGTTCTCGCTGGCGCTCGCGCTGCGGTACCTGCGCAGCACGCGCAAGGACGCCTTCGTCAGCTTCCTGTCGATCGTCGCGGCGGCGGGAATCGGCCTCGGCGTGGCGGCGCTGGTCATCGCGCTGGCTGCGCTGACCGGGATGCAGCAGATCCTGCGCTCCGAAATCCTGGCGCGGACGCCGGCGCTGGCGGTGACGCTCCCCGCCGGAGCCGACGTCGCCGGCGCGGAAGCGCGGCTGCGGGCGTTCGACGGCGTCGTGCAGGTCCAGGAGGCGCTCACCGGGCGCGGCTGGCTGGTCGCCGGCGGGCGCGCCGTGGAGGTCGAGCTCACCGGCTACGAAGGGCCGGTGCCGCCGCAGTTCCCTGGCGCGGCAGGCGCCCCTCCGGGCCTCTACCTGGCCGATCAGCTGGCGGCGCGCTGCGGACTCGAACCGGGGGACATCGCCACCCTGGTTTCGCCGCGCCCCACGCTGACCCCTTTCGGTCCGCAGCCGAGGATGCTGTCGCTCGAGTTGGCCGGCCTCTTCCGCGCCGGCCGGGTGGAGCAGCTGGGGCGCGCCGCGTTGCCGATCGACCGGGCGGAATTGTTGCTCGGAGACGACCGGCCGACACGGCTTTTCGTCTCCACGCGGGACCTTGACTCGGCGCTCGATCTCGAGGCCGAGGTCGCGTCCGCGCTCCCTGCGGCGTCGCGCGTCGAGACCTGGCGGGAGCTCAATCAACCGCTCTTCTTCGCCCTGCGGCTGGAGAAGAGCGTGCTCTTCCTCGCCGTCTCGCTCATCGTCCTGGTGGCGGCGCTCGCCCTGGTCGCCGACCTCTCGTTGATCGCCGCCAACAAGCGGCGAGAGCTCGGGATCCTGATGAGCCTGGGCGCCGATGCCGCGGACCTGCGGCGCGCCTTCGTCTGGCTGGGCGGACTGCTGGGAGGGATCGGGGCGGTGGGCGGCGGGTTGGTGGGAGCGGCCACGGCGGTGACACTGGACCGGCTGCACGGCATCCGCATGCCGGCCGGGGTCTATTTCGTCGACTACCTGCCTTTCGCGGTCCCGCTCGCCGACCTGGCGGTGGTCGTCGCGGTGACCATGCTCCTGGCCCTCCTCTGTTCGATCTACGGCGCGGCTCGCGCCACCCGGCTCACCCCGGTGGAGGCCTTGCGCGGATGAGCGTCGGGGTGCGGGCGCACGGCGTCTGGAAGACCTATCGCGATGCGGAGCGCGAGGTGAAGGTCCTCTGCGGGCTCGACCTGGAGATCCAGCCCGGCGAGCGGCTGGCGGTGGTGGGCGCCTCGGGCTCGGGAAAGTCGACGCTGCTACACGTCCTGGGTGGACTAGACCGCCCCGACGGGGGTGTGATCGAGGTCGGTGACCAGCGCCTCGACCGGATGGCGCCGGATGCTCTGGCGGCGTTCCGCAACCGGACCGTCGGGTTCGTCTTCCAGTTCCACCAGCTGCTCGCCGACTTCACGGCACTCGAGAACGTGCTGCTGCCCGGGAGGATCGCCGGGCGCCCGCTCGCCGAGCTGGTGCCCGCGGGCCGCAGTCTGCTCGCCGAAGCTGGGCTCGCCGAGCGGATGAGCCACTTTCCGTCCCAGCTCTCGGGAGGGGAACAGCAGCGCGTGGCGCTTTGCCGCGCGCTCGCCCTCGAGCCGGCGCTGCTGCTCGCCGACGAGCCGACCGG